>JASFTQ010000204.1:0-8336 GCA_050053515.1 Desulfobacterales bacterium
GCGTCAACGGCCGGACCGTGCCCAGCACGGGATGGTCGTCTTTCTCTGCTATAAGCGGAGAGAGACAAAAGCACCTGCGTGCTTTAAGCGGTGCACTTGCAACCGAGTGCAGGGCAACCGGATTGTCTGACAAGAAGAAAATACCCCGAATACGCATTTAACTAATTTTCATTGAAGGAGAAACCGGTGGAAAAGCTATCTTTTGATGTGCTGGTGGTGGGCAGTGGGGCAGCCGGTCTGCGGGCAGCCATTGCCGCCCGGCAAAAGGGTTTGGAAGTTTGTGTTATTTCCAAGGCGACACCCGGCAAATCCACCGCTACCATCGTCTCCGGCGGTGCTTTTGCCGGCACCCGTGAAGGCTCCTCGCCTCAAGGACACCTGTCCCGGACGCTTCAGGCCGGGCGCGGTATCAACCAGCAAGAGCTGGTCGAGATTCTGGTCCAAGAAGGCCCCGTAAGGCTGAAGGAGCTGGCTGATTGGGGCATGCGTGCCGTGTTTCACGAAGGGTATCTTTTTGCCAAAGGTCGTGCTCCCATCTGGGGGGCGGAAATTGTGCGTTGCCTGCTATCCAAAAACAAATCCCTGGGGACCCGGTTTATGGGCGGTTTGCTGGTCACGGAATTAACATCGCAGGAGGGCAATGCCTGTGTTGTCGGTTATTCGACGGCATCAAGCCAATGGTTGGCCATTCATGCCAATGCCGCAGTCCTGGCAACCGGTGGTGCCGGCGCTTTGTATCCGCGGCACGACAATCCCAAAAGAATGCTGGGGGATGGGTATATACTGGCGTTAAACGCCGGTGCACTGCTTCAGGATTTAGAATTTGTCCAGTTTTATCCACTGGGTCTGGCCGAGCCCGGATTGCCGCCGTTTTTGATTCCTCCCGGAATTGCCGATTCGGGTCGGATTTACAACAATAAAGGGGATAATATACTTGAAAAATATGATATCCGGGAGCGGCCGGCCGGAGAGCGTGCACGGGACAAGCTTTCCCAGGCGCTTTTCAATGAGATCTATCGCCGGAAAGAAGAGGTCTGGCTGGACTTGCGGGATGTGTCCGAGGATGAATGGCAGCAGGATCCTTTTTCAGCCTCCACCCGTGACATCTTTGGACAGCGTTACCGGGCCGTGCACCAGCCGGTGCGGATAGCCCCGATGGCCCATCATGTTATGGGCGGTGTCATAATCGATGGCCAAGGGGCCACCTCCGTGCCGGGATTGTTTGCCGCCGGAGAAGTAACCGGCGGTGTGCACGGCGCAAACCGCATGGGGGGAAACGCATTGACGGAAACCGTGGTTTTTGGGGCCCGGGCCGGAAAGTCCGCCGCAGCCTGGGCAAAAAACAATGCTGCCCGCGCGAAAAAACCGCCACCCGCGCAACCGCAAAGTGAAAATAGAAAAAGAAAAGAAAGCCAATCTAAAATAAATACCACCCGGCTCATGAAGCAGCTTGGAGAAATTATGTGGCAAGAGGGCGGAATTATTCGCAGCCGCCGGGGACTCACCCGCAGCATTGACGAGGTGGCCACAATTCATAAAGCGGCCTTTGACCGAATTGCCGGAGACCATCCGGGGGAGCTGCAGGATATTGCGGAGTTGCAATTCGCTTGTCAAACCGCTGCACTTATCCTGGAGGCAGCCCTGCGAAGAGAAGAAAGCCGGGGGGCTCATTTCAGAGAGGATTTTCCGGATCAAAACGATGAAAAATGGCGCGGGCATCTCCGGGTGCGTCGTTCTTCAACGCAGGAGTTGGCTTGGTCTTTTAAGGCTGTTTGATAGGTTTGTTTCTCCGCCCGGAAGGTAGCCTTAATTTTGCGTCAGGCTCAAAAAATAGCGATGGAAACGATCATCCTTTGAAAGTTCGGGATGAAATGCGGTCACCAGCCGTTTACCCTGTTGGGCGGCGACGGCGGTTCCATCATTTAATTCAGCCAGCACCTCGGCATCACTGCGGACTGCAACCAGTTTCGGGGCGCGGATAAAAATGGCAGGAAACGGATTGGGCTCCCACTTGTGGAGCAGCGGAATATCCAAATGCGTACTGAAGCTGTCAAGCTGGCGGCCGAAAGCATTTCTTTGAACCACGATATCCATAATACCCAGCAGCGGCTGCTCGCTGTCGATTTGTTTGGCCATAAAAATCATACCGGCACAGGTGCCCCAGATGGGTATCTCGGCAGCCAACTTTTGCAGGGGATCCATGAGCCCGTACATCACCGCCAGTTTGCCGATTGTCGTGCTTTCGCCTCCGGGGATGATAAGCCCCGCAATACCGGCCAGATCTTGCGGCAAGCGCACCTCGACGGTCTCCATCCCCAACTGGTGCAGCATCGAAATATGTTCGAAAAAATCGCCTTGCAGTGCCAGTATACCGATCTTCATCTGCTTTTTCCACAGCGCTGAGCGCTTGCCGGATACCCAACGGAGTAATTTCTTCTGACTGTGATACTCAAAAAGTTTTTTCTGATCTAACCACCATTAGGTGAGTTTTAATGTGTCGCCGGCCCCTGATTACCATCCCCTTGCCGCAAGCTGTTCACCTTCCGGCAGGCTGCTCACATTTATGCCGACCATCGGTTCGCCCAAATTTTCACTAACCTTGGCTAAAATCTCCGGGTTGTTGTAATGGGTCGTTGCCTCAACGATGGCCTTGGCCCGCTGGGACGGATTTCCGCTTTTAAAGATGCCGGATCCAACAAAAACACCGTCTACACCTATTTGCATCATCATGGCTGCATCAGCCGGCGTAGCGATACCGCCGGCAGCAAAATTGACCACCGGCATGCGGCCCAACTTCTTGGTTTCTTTCACCAGTTCATAGGGCGCGCCGATTTCTTTGGCATATTTCATCAATTCCTGATCCGGCATGGACACAAGGCGGCGAATCTCGCCCAAGACATTACGCGCATGCCGAACGGCCTCCACAACATCTCCGGTACCCGCTTCACCCTTTGTGCGAATCATGGCCGCGCCTTCACCAATACGCCGCAAGGCCTCGCCCAGATCTCGGCAGCCGCATACAAACGGGATTTTGAAGTCATGTTTGTTGACGTGGTGTCTTTCGTCGGCCGGCGTTAGCACTTCACTTTCGTCGATATAATCCACACCAATTTCTTGCAGTATTTGTGCCTCGACAAAATGACCGATACGGCATTTCGCCATGACCGGAATCGAAACAGCTTCCATGATCTCCCTGATTAAGCCCGGATCGGACATTCGTGCAACACCGCCGTGGGTGCGAATGTCAGCCGGCACCCGTTCCAGCGCCATCACGGCTACCGCTCCGGCTTTTTCGGCTATTTCAGCATGTTCGGGAGTTACCACGTCCATGATGACCCCTCCCTTTAACATCTGGGCCAAGCCGCGTTTTACGGTACCGCTGCCGACTTCCCGTAATTCGTTTAAATCCTGTGTGCTATTTTCATCTGTCATGATAAGCCTCCTGCGATTGATTATTACCAAAAAAGAAAGAATCCTCAGATGGGTTTGAAAACACTCATAACAGTTTTTAATACCGAACGATGGATTTTTCAACCAGCAAATGCCGGAAAAAAATCCTTCTCATCGCCGGGTGAAGTCAACGATCCCCCGCAGAGCGTGTGGCTTGACCGGTAAGCTCCCCTTTCAAAAGGGGAGTTATCTTGAGTAGATATTTTCCCTTCCGGGCTGCGAAGCACTGCCGAACGGCAGAGCCCCTGCCCATAGGGCAGGGAGCTTCAAGTGCTGCCGAAACGGCAAAAGCACTTCAGTGCTCTTATCGGCGCCCCTGCAAGTAGCACCTGGTTTGTATGGCAAGAAATAAAAAACCCAAACCCGATTCTTTGCCGAGACCCCATGTATTTTTGTTTTAATAGCAACATAGAAACTGTTTAGCAATTGTTTATCGTCAGGTTAAATGCTTTACCAAACCATATGTGACAAATATTCGACTTTATACTATAATATATTTGATTATCGGCTTACGCAATATCTCCGGCACGACAACCCGAAGGAACTCAAGAACCACCCTTTACCACAGATGGGCCGTAATTCTCTAAATACCGTTCCGCAACCGAAAACCGAAAATCATTGTCCATGATCAAAAAGATTATATCAGGCGGGCAATCCGGTGTCGAGCGGGCCGCACTGGATCTGGCCATCAAGCTGGATATTCCCCACGGCGGGTGGATTACCAGAGGCCGCCTGACACAAGATGGAGTCCTGCCCGACACCTATAAATTGAATGAGTTGCCATCCGCCAGCCATTCTGAACAAATAGCAAAAAACGTGATGCAGGCCGACGGAACGGTCATTTTCACGCGCGGCTGGCCCCCAGACCTAAAGCGGACCATCATAGATCTTGTCGAGACGCTTAAACATCCTTATCTCATTGTCGACTTGGATCAGAGCCGATCACTGAAGGCGGCAACGCAGTTGGCTGCCTGGATCCAAGAGCAGGGTATCGAAATCTTACATGTCACCGGATCCAGGACCAGTCGCGATCCCGGAAGTTACCAGGATGCCATCAATCTTTTGGAAGGCATTGTATATCTATCTTTGATACGTCGCAGACCGGCAGGGTTTATCCGGACACCGAAGTCCAGATACAAGGTGTCAGCGAATGATGCCCCCCCCCAAACGGTTAACGAGGCCGTTAACCGGCTTGCCGATCAACTGTCACTTAGAGATAAAATTACCCTGGCCAATATGACGGCCGAGGAGTTGGTATCACTCCAAAAAACACTGGGTCGCCATATTCGGGAAAAGTTCGGTCTGTTCACCGGAAACCAGGAGTTAATGCACTCCTGTCGTTTTGTCTCCAAAAAGGATGTTGCTACCGAGAGCGAGGCATCTGCTGTAATCATCGAAAGATTATGGAATCAATTGAAAAAGACGCATAAATTGAGGGTGATAAAATGAAGATTGCAGCGGGTGACTGCCGAGGGCTTAAAAAAACAAGATATTGCCGTAATTCATCCTTGACATACAATATATTGTATGATAATTTATTTCCGTTTTTTTGCAATTTTGAGAGTGGCGCGGAAAAGCTCGTTGCTGTTTGAGCCCTTTTCAATTTACCATCCGACCAGCCTTCTCAACTCTACCGGCAATTTCTGATCGTTCTATAACATTCCTTATACCAGGATAACAGTTGCAGGAGATTTCAATGGGTCAGCGAGGAAAATTCTTAATTACAGCCGACGGACGATTCGATTTGCGAAAATACCGCTGGGACGATCATCGCTTTTCAGATAGGCTCACCCAAAAAAATCCGATAAACACCGACCAGGCACTTGATGTTAGTCGGTTTTTATGGGAGGAAATAACCAAAATGGAGCATGATACCATCACAATGTCGGTCATCGAAAAATTGCTCGGGACAAAATTGTTAGAATACGGGCTGGCCAAAGCGAACCCGATTCAGCTGGATAAATCCATATTTGTGGAAAATGGACCGGTACTTTCGGGGAACGCCAAAACTGTTTTGCAACGGCGATATCTTAGAAAAGACAGCAAAGGCCGGGTGGTCGAAACCCCTCAAAATCTTTTCAGACGGGTGGCACACCATATTGCCTTGGCTGAGAAAAACTACGGATCGGATGACCAAGCAGCGATAATGGAGGAATTATTCTATGGACTGATGACCGATTTTATATTTTTGCCGAATTCTCCCACCCTGATGAATGCCGGTCGCCGCCTGGGTCAACTGGCGGCTTGCTTTGTCCTGCCGGTGGAAGACAGCCTGGACGGTATTTTTTCATCCCTGCGTCATGCCGCACTCATCCATAAGTCCGGTGGGGGTACAGGATTTTCATTTTCAAGATTGCGGCCCAAGGACAGCCGGGTTGGAACCACCGGCGGGGTGGCATCCGGACCGGTCTCTTTTATGAAAATTTTCAATACCGCCACAGAGCAAGTCAAGCAGGGAGGCACGCGGCGCGGTGCCAACATGGCGATTCTCCGAGTCGATCATCCGGACATCATGGAATTTATTTACTGCAAGCAAACCAACGGCGCTTTGAATAATTTTAATATCTCGGTGGGTGTCACCGGTGCATTCATGAAAGCCGTCAAAAAGAAGACGATTTATAAACTCATCGATCCCGTCGAGAAGGAAGAGGTCAGCGAGCTCCAAGCCATTGACGTCTACCGTGCCCTCGTCGAGCAGGCTTGGGGTAACGGAGATCCCGGAATCATTTTTTTGGACAAGATCAATGCGGATAATCCAACGCCGGAGATTGGTGAAATCGAAAGCACCAATCCCTGCGGCGAGCAGCCGTTATTGCCTTTTGAAGCCTGCAACCTGGGCTCCATCAACCTGGCCAAATTTGTAGTTGAAAGAGATGGGGAACCGGTTGTTGATTATGACCGTTTAAAAGAAGTGGTAGGACTGACCGTCCGATTCCTGGACAACACCATCGATATGTCCAAGTATCCACTTCCCGAGATCACCGAGATGGTCAGGGGCAATCGCAAAATCGGGCTGGGCCTCATGGGATTCGCCGATCTACTTTATCAATTGAAGGTGCCGTATAACTCTGAAAAAGCCCTGGAGGTCGCCGAGGAGGTGATGCGTTTTATCCAGGTACAATCACACGCGGCTTCAAAGCAGTTGGCTAAAGAAAGAGGGGTATTTAAAAACTTCGATAAAAGCGTGTACAAGAATCGAAAAGGACAAGCCTTTCGCAACGCAACGACGACAACGATTGCACCCACCGGTACCTTGAGCATTATCGCCGGTTGCTCCAGCGGCATAGAACCGTTATTCGCCTTGAGTTTTGTCAGAAATGTCATGGATAAAGACGAGCTTTTGGAAGTGAATCCCTACTTTGAAAAGGTGGCGCGAGACCAGGGATTTTACAGCCGGGAGTTGATGGATACCATTGCCAGGCGGGGCAGTATTGCTGATCTGGAAGAGATACCGGAGGATGTTCGCAGAATTTTTGTGACGGCCCATGATGTTTCACCCGAGTGGCATGTTCGCATGCAAGCTGCCTTTCAGAAATATACCGATAACGCAGTTTCCAAGACGGTCAACCTTCCCCATGACGCAACCAAGGAAGAGGTTTTAAATGTTTACGACCTGGCTTATGAGTTGGGCTGCAAAGGCATTACGATATATCGGGATGGCAGCAAAGAAAATCAGGTCCTTTCTTTTACCGATCAGCTAAAGAAAAATATGGCCAGCATGCCGGAGGTCAAACAGCGGCCTGAAACCCTTCAAGGATTTACCACCAAGATAAAAACCGGCTTAGGGCAGCTGTATGTGACCGTCACCGAGTTGGATGGCGAGCCATTTGAAGTGTTTGCAACCATCGGCAAGTCTGGAAGATCCACCACTGCCAAAACAGAAGCCATTGGGCGCCTGGTATCTTTAGCCCTGCGATCCGGTGTAAAGGTTGACGAAATTGTCGATCAGCTTAAGGGCATTGGCGGCGAGCACCCCGTATTTCAAGAGGGCGGCTTGGTGTTGTCCATCCCTGACGCCATCAGCCGGGTTCTGGAAAAACGGTATGTGAAGAAAAACCCCTCTCATCAGGTCAAGACCAACAGCCGTTTGCTGGGTGAAACCTGTCCCGAATGCGGTCAGACCATCAGTTTTGAAGAAGGTTGTATGACGTGTCATTTTTGCGGATTAACCCGATGCGGCTAAGACCCGAAAAGGGCAAATTCCAGCAGGGTTGTCGTTTCAGACCGGAAAAAAGACAGCACCGCAAAATGGGGCTGCCTTTTTGATTGATGGTTGCAGGGTAAGCAAAAACTATTTGGGGCAGATCTTGTTTTGTTTGGCCCAGTTTAATCCCTTACAGTCACCCAACTGACACGCCTTTTTCAAGTCCATGCAGGCCAGATTGTTTTGTTTCAATTTATGGTAGGCCAGTCCCCGATTAAGGTAAGCCAAACGATAATTCGGCTTGAGACTAATGGATTTTTTGTAGTCTTTTATGGCTAATTGATATTTTTTTAGATCATAATAGATATTGCCGCGGTTGTTGTAGGCTTCCACATAATTCGGCTTTATGCGGATCGCCTGGTTGTAGTCCGCAAAAGCCTTCTGAAGCTGATTTAAGTCGCGGTAGGCATTACCCCGGTTGTTGTAAGCTTCGGCAAACTGAGGGTTTTTCGCAATCGCTTTGTCCAGGTAGTTGATGGCCTGATTTGGCTTGGTATATTTACCTTTTTTCCATAACGCCACCGCCCGGCTGTTCCAATCATCCTTTTTGCGCTCTGCCCGAGTCTGCTTTTTAGTTTTCTTGCGGGATGTGCGCTTCTTTTTAGCCACCCGGCTTTTTTTCTTGCGTTTCGACGACAGTTTAAGGTTTTTCTGACCCGTTATAAAACCGGTTTGCTCCTGG
>JASFTQ010000205.1:0-8303 GCA_050053515.1 Desulfobacterales bacterium
ATGGTATTCCGCCAGAGTGGCGGTGGAATGTGCTGACGAGGCCCTTCAAATGCACGGCGGCTATGGCTATATTGATGAATACAAAGTCCAGCGCCTGTACCGGGATGCCAAGATTCTGGAAATATACGAAGGCACCAAAGAGATCGAAAAGACCATCGTGGCCAATACCCTGCTGCGATAGTCTAAGAGTAAGAGGGGTCAAGTCTTCACTCTTGACAGGTGTCAAGAGTGAAGACTTGACCCCTCTTTTTTACGGCAGGTAAAACAATGAATAAAGATAACAATAGGTTGGAGACTGCCACTTTTGCGGGTGGTTGCTTTTGGTGCACGGAATCGGACTTCGAAAAGGTGGACGGCGTCGTTGAGGTCATATCCGGTTACACCGGCGGACACGAAGAAAACCCGACCTACCAGGAGGTTTCAGCCGGCGGTACGGGCCACGCGGAGGCAATCCAGGTAACATATGATCCGATCAAAGTGACCTACAAGGAGTTGCTGGACATATTCTGGAGGCATGTGGACCCCACGGATCCCGGCGGGCAATTCGTGGACAGAGGGTCCCAGTATCGGCCAGCCATATTTTATCACAATGATGAGCAAAAAAGACAGGCGGAAGAATCCCGCACCGAGCTGGAGAGATCCGGCCGCTTCGACAAGCCGGTGGTCACGGAAATCGTCAGGCTGGCCGCATTTTACAGGGCGGAAGACTATCACCAGGGCTACTACAAAAAAAATAAGATACGCTACAAATTATACCGGTATCACTCCGGCAGGGACCAATTCCTGAAGAAAGTGTGGGGAAACACCACGGAACCCGCCGAAGAGCAATCCGCCAACAAGCGCTACGCGAAACCGGAAGACAGTCGGTTGCGGGAGAAACTGACACCTTTGCAATACAAAGTCACCCAGCGGGAGGGCACCGAACCGCCCTTCAACAACGAATATTGGGATAACAAAAAAGATGGGATTTATGTGGATATCGTGTCCGGGGAACCGCTGTTTAGCTCCACCGACAAATTTGAGTCCGGCACCGGCTGGCCGAGCTTTACCAAGCCGCTCGAACCGGACAATATTGTGGAAAAACAAGACCGCAGCCTTTTCATGGTCCGCACCGAGGTCAGAAGCAGGCACGGGGATTCGCACCTGGGACATGTATTCCCCGACGGACCTGAACCCACGGGCTTGAGATACTGCATTAATTCCGCTTCTTTAAAATTCATCCCCAAAGAAGATCTGACAAAAGAAGGATACAAGAAGTATTCGCACCTGTTTGAACCGCGATAGTGAGCGCATTCCCCGCAGCTTGCTGCGGGGTTAGCGAGCGAATCAGAAAATAGATATAATTCCTCTCGGGGAAGATTCCCTGCAGCTTGCTGCAGGGTACGCTTCAATAAAATTTCAATCCGCCCTAAAAGGGTCTTTGGATGGAGAATTTCTAATGAGAAATATACTGGGCTGGGCGCTGCCTTTTCTGATGGTGGCGGGAGCGGCAAATGCGGCAGACAAGCCTGTTGGCAATCCGCAGGCAGTTATTGAAACATCAAAAGGCAACATCGTTGTCGAGCTTTTTTATTCAAAAGCGCCTCTAACGGTGGAAAACTTTCTGTCCTATGTCGATGAGAAATTTTATGACCTTACTATTTTTCATCGGGTAATCCCAAATTTTATGATTCAGGGAGGCGGTTTTACCTCAGACTTGAAGCAGAAACCCAACCGGTCACCGATTAAAAATGAAGCCGACAATGGGCTTGGAAACGTTCGCGGGACTATCGCCATGGCGCGCACCCAAGACCCTCACAGCGCTACATCTCAATTTTTTATAAACCTCGTCAACAATGACTTTCTCAACTTCAAAAACAAAACTCGTCAGGGCTGGGGGTATGCTGTTTTCGGGCGGGTGATCGAGGGTATGGCCGTGGTGGACGCCATATCTGCCGTAGAAACAGGAACCCGCGGTATGTATCGTGACGTTCCGAGACATCCCGTCACTATCACGGCGGTTAGAAGGTTGAAGTAATTTTTTTCGATAGGAATCAGGCCTAAACGTTTCACTTTTGTGAAACTTTCCGCCTTAGAAGGAACTGGGCTGCCCGGAAAGGCAACTATTCGTTTCTTGCCTTACAAACCAGCTGCCCCATACCCGGTTGCAAGTGCAACGTTTAAAGCACTGGGGTGCTTTTGCCTTTTCAGCCCGATGGCTGAGATTGAAGCTTCCTGCCTTGGGGGCAGGGCTTCCCGGAAAGTAATATCTCTATTCCAGGCAGCTCCCCTTTTTAACGCCTTCTTTGGCCACCTTAAGTACATTTAAAGGATATTGACTTGATTATATTATTAAACCATAGTTGAATGATGTTTGAAACAAGCCAATTTTTGCTCTTTTCTTTGGCCACGCTGCTGGTTGTTATTGCACCGGGCCCCGGAATGCTTTTTGTGATTTCCCGCGGGATCGGTCGAGGGCGCCGCGCCGGTGTCATTGCCGCAGCCGGAACAAGTACCGGCATCGCCTTGCATATCCTGGGGGCGGCACTTGGCTTTTCCTTAATCGTATATGCGACCGATATCGGCTTCCACCTAACGAAATGGGCCGGTGGCATCTATTTGTTGATTCTGGCATGGAAAGCATTTACGCACCGCCAGACACTGAAAGCGAACTCAGTAAAGATTACCGACGGACGAACATCCATCTTCTGGCAGGGGATGCTGGTGAATGCCCTGAACCCAAAAGTTGCCATCTTTTTTATATCTTTTATCCCCCAGTTTGTTAAACCGGAAATGGGTTCGGTGACTGCCCAAACGGTTGTGTTGGGGACCATTTTCATGGTGTTGACCGTTATAATTTTTTTGGCATACGGTATATTTTCCGGGATGATCGGCAAATGGGTGATCGAACAGCCCCGCGTAAACAAGCTGATCGATTGGGCCACCGGGAGTCTGTTTGTCTTGCTGGGTATTCGACTGGCATTGGCCAGCCGCTAGCAACCCTTCGAATCCAAAATTTTGATGCAAACACATGAAAGGAGTAATGGCGATGTTTGGCTGGTGCGGAAAAATTTTACGGGTTGATTTAAGCAGCGGTGAGATCGGCATGGAAGAACCGGATGGGGACGTTTTAAAAGACTACATCGGCGGTCGCGGGCTGGGCATCTATTACCTGCTGAAAGAAGTCGACCCGACCTGCGATCCACTGGCGCCTGAAAACAAGCTCATTATGGCAACCGGGCCTTTAACCGGCACCGGCGCACCCACCGGCGCCCGCTACATGGTAATGACCAAATCGCCGCTTTCAGGAGCCATTACCTGCTCGAATTCGGGGGGGGTGTTTCCCAATGAGCTCAAACGCAGCGGTTTTGATGCCGTGATCTTTTCCGGCAAGGCCCAAGAACCGGTCTATTTGTGGATCGACCAGGGCAACGCCCAACTTCGAAAAGCCGAGCATTTGTGGGGCAAAACCACCCATGAGACAACCGATCTGTTGGTTGGAGAAACGGATTCCAAGGCAAAAGTTGCCTGCATCGGTCCGGCGGGCGAAAAGGGCGTTTTGTTTGCATCGATTATGAATGAAAAGGATCGAGCGGCCGGCAGATCCGGTGTCGGGGCGGTTATGGGCGCAAAGAATTTGAAAGCGGTGGCGGTCCGCGGCAAAGGAAAGATCCCGCTTGCCGATGCAGCCCGTTTCAAAGAATTCAACCGCCAAATCCTTGACCGATTCAAAGCAGAGGTCAAGCAAACGCCTCTGGGTCTGACTATCAATGGCACCGCGGGGGTCGTCGTGGCCACCCAGGGTTTTGGCGTGCTGCCGACCAAAAATTGGCAACAGGGCACCTTTGACGGCTGGGAAAGCATCCAGGGTGAAAAGTTGACCCAAAAGTTCCTGGTCCGCAACAAGGCCTGCTTTGCCTGCCCCATAAGCTGCGGCCGCGTGACAAAGGTGGAAGATCCTAAATTCGCCGGCCAAGGTGAAGGACCTGAATATGAAACCCTTTATGCCATGGGTTCCAACTGCATGGTCGACAACCTGGCGGCCATTACCAAGGCAAACTATATTTGCAATGAACTGGGACTGGACACCATCTCCATGGGTGCCACGATAGCCTGTGCCATGGAGCTCGCAGATCGCGGCTACCTGTCCGAAGAAGAGATCGGACACCCCCTGAATTGGGGGGATGGCGAAGCTCTGGTTGAGCTCACCCGTAAAACCGGATATCGGGAAGGCTTCGGCGACAAACTGGCCGAAGGCAGTTTCCGCTTGGCCCAAGGATACGGTCACCCGGAATTGTCGATGGTGGCAAAAAAGCAGGAATTTGCGGGGTATGAGCCCCGCGGTTGCCAGGCCATGGGATTGGCCTACGCCACCTCGCCTATCGGTGGTTCGCACATGCGCGGTGATCCGGCATATTTCGAGCTTTTCGGAATCCCGCAACCGGCAGATCCACAAGAATGGAAAAACAAAGCCAAACCGACAAAAGCCTTTCAGGACCTGTCGGCGATTCTCGATTCGGCAGGACTCTGTATTTTCTTTACGGTTCGCAATCTGGTGGATAAAAATCTGGATGTACCGCCCACCGGAATTCTCGAGTATTTAAATGCAGCCACCGGCGCTAATTATACGTTAGATGAGTTGCAGCGGGCAGGCGAGCGCATAATCAATGCCGAGCGGCAGTTTTTGGTCAAAGCCGGTTTCTCCCGTAAAGACGACACATTACCGAAACGTCTGACCCATGAACCCATGCCTTCCGGCCCGGCCAAGGGTTTGGTCTGTCATTTGGATGAAATGTTGGAAGAATATTACCAGTTACGCGGCTGGTCGGAAGACGGCAAACCCCAAAAAGACACGCTCAAAGCGCTGGGGCTACTCGATTTATAGTAATTTCAGGGGTTGCGGTGTTTTTTGCACGGCCCCCGATTAATTTAGAAATGAAGGTTCAGGTCAACATACTTGCCGATCTTAGACAGTATGCTCCCGGAGGCAAGGGAAATTTCGCGTTGGACCTTGCCTCCGGGGCGACTGTTGAAACCTTGATCAAGACGTTGGAGATTCCCCAAGCCGTGAAAATGATAATACTGATCAACGGTCGCCGGGCGGACAACGGCACCCCCCTGGCCGATACGGATGAGATAACGGTCTTTCCGCCCATAGAGGGGGGTTAAGTCAACTAAAAGCGGTTTAAAAGCTTTTGTTCGGTCGGCAGCCGGCGGGGTTCCCCTCACGCCCCGCCCTTCAGGACGGGAAGCTTCCCTGCTAAGAATGGCTAAGAGCCGTTTTCTAAGTATGATTTAATTTGCTTCAAATCCTTCCCCGACAGTCCCATGCAATCCAGATTTCGGCCGATTTGCCGGCAATCCTTTCCCATAATGACCGATCCCAGGTCTATCAAAGCATCCATGATGGGTGTTTCCACCCCAACGGCATCACCGATACTGGCCCAGGCCACCAGGCCGTAGGGAATGTCTTCTGTAACGTAACGGTTTTCCAGAGAAGGTGGTCCCTTAACCGGTGTCAGACCAGCGCTGCCGTTTAAAGATTCCCAGAGTGTTCCACGCGGTCCGTAACCCGATTCCACCATCATGTCCACCCCGGTTGAAAGTTGAATTCCAAGGCGTTTTCCTATCTGTATCCGTTCCATGTCCAGCGATTCAATAACCCGCACGACCGATGGCGTCATCCCTTCTTCATACATGTAGAACTCGCCACGGGATCGCTCGATGCGACCGGCGTTTAAAAGGCAGCCGGCTGGGTGCAGTAGCGGGGTCAAATGCCCGAATCCGGTTTCGATCACAGTCTTTTTTAATGCAAATGAATATAAATCCTTAATTTTCGCATAAACCAATGACCCTTTACTGCCGGGTATGGCTGCCAGAGCGCATACGGAACGAGTATGAAATGTTTGTACTTTACCCGGTGCAACCAGCCGCGTGGCAAACGGCAGTCCACCGGTCTCTGCGACAATTATCCTGTTGGAACTCCCGCTTGATTTCAGGGTCTGCCGGAATTCAAGCGCTCCAAGGGTTCCGGGCATAATAACAACCACCTGGTCCTCTGTGAGATGCGGCGCGAGGAGCTTCGCATAAGCCGAAATGGTAAACCCGGGCAAGGGAATAAAGATTACCTCGACATCCTTAATCGCTGCTACTATATCGGTGGTAACGCGATTCATCTTCGCTTTTCCGCTGCCGGCGACCCCTGTCATTTCAATTTCTCCGGTTTCGAATACCTTTTGCATTGAGGATGCAAATTGTTCCATTTCAAACAGGTTGACGGACAAACCTTTAAGGGCCAGATCCGCCGCGATCGTATGGGAACCGTTACCCCCTCCCATGACGGCAATATTCATAGAATTCATATTCATTTCCTTTTACTTTATTGAGGGGTCGGGGTATTTTTTTCACGACAAGATGCCGGGTTGTTGCCGGCCAAGCCTGACAGCGGCAACTGCCTTGCATTTTACTGCCGGCTATTTAAAAGGTTCACTCCAACAAGAACCGACGCCGTGTTTTGCCTTTCTCTGCGGCAATAGCCCTCTGCCCGTTGGAAGCCTAGAAGCGATCAGCTTGTCGTGAAAAAAACACCCCGACCCCTCACTTTATTAGAGATCATTGCAACGATTTGCGGAAAATATTTCTGTTACCACCTTTCCTTGCCAAGCCCCCTGAATGGGGAGTTGAAGTAAGTGTGCCACTGTGGGGGCGGTGTCACAGATACTCACCTCCGCTACAATCTCGTATCCGCATTTAATCCCTGGACCAATGATCATCCAGGGGATGTTCATCTCCTCATCTGTCTGCCCGCCATGATCCCTGCCTATGCCGCCGTGATCCGCCAGAATGAGAATGTGATAAGAATTCAGGAGATCGGCAGTTTTCATATTTTCGATAAGGATGCCCACCGCCTCATCGAGGAACCCTATCTGATTTAAATAGGCCTCAGACATCCAACCCTGAGCGTGGCCCACGGTATCGATTGTGCCGAGATTCAAAAAGCAGAGCCCTGGTTTCTCAGTCTCTATGTATTTCGCGCATTCACTGGCAATGGTTATAGAGGCATATTTATCGATACTGGCCCGTCGGTAATAGACAAAATCAAGTGCAGTTGGAGAAGACAGTTCTCTCAACTGTTCCCAGTCATAAAGAGCCGCTACCTTCCGGCCACACATATGCGCAAGGTCCAAGATGCTGTGGTGGCAATTCATTTTGATTTGAGCCGAATAATTCCCGTAAATGCCTATTCGGTGAGGCTTTACACCATAAAGCATCGACAAGTGGCAGGGAAATGAGATCGTTGGAAAAGTAGTGCGTGCCTTAAGATGACGGGCACCATTGGCCATCACCCAGTCGAGGGTCGGGGTTTGTGCGTTCGTTATGCCGTCCGGGCGACAGCCATCAAGGACAATGAGTATTACGCCTAAATTCTCCTTTTTATGGGTTGTTTGATGCATTGGCAACCTCTTTATCTGCTTGATTCCCTGTTTTCCGCGTCGGGTTATATTGCGGAGGCCTCAGCTTTTTCTTGACAATCAAAAATGATTGGTTTACACACTGTATACTGATTGTACACAAATAATCAACATAAAAAATACAAATAAAAAACTCCATGCAGCTTTTCGAATCAAAATGCAAAATGACCTAATTAATATCATCAGAAAGAGAATAATTGAACTTCGCTATAGACCCGGGCAAACGCTCAACGAAGCAGAACTTGCCAGGGAGTTGAATGTCAGCCGGACACCCGTCCGGGAAGCACTGATCCGGCTTTCTTTGGAAAATCTTGTAACGATCAATAAGGGGTCATCCGCCCGTGTATCCGAGATCAATATCCGGGATTTCCAGAACCTGATAGAATATCGCCTGGTTCTTGAGCGTGGGGCTGCTCGGCTGGCCGCTGAAAACGCAACTGATTCACATATCCAAAGGCTGGAGGATCTTCAGCAAAAGGTCAATGCGATGGAGAAAAACAATCTCTCCGAAATGATTGATATTGATCGCGAGTTCCACCGGATACTTCATGATGCAACCGATAATTCATTTTTAATTCAGGCCATGACCGTTGTGATGAATCAATTTGCGATAATCCTGAGACAAATTTCCTATCGATCAAAAGGCTTTCTTTCCTGCCTTCCACAAGTGATCGAAGCATTGAAAAACAATGATGCGGATAAAATGGAACAACTAATGGTGGCGCATCTCGAAGATTTTATTGAGCAAGTCACACGGTATTCCATGGGCCGACGCTGATTAAGAAAGAAACATGATTTATCACCAGATTAGGGGGTGATGTTCGTAAGGTAGGATTAATTTTGATCCACAAC
>JASFTQ010000206.1:0-8302 GCA_050053515.1 Desulfobacterales bacterium
TCACGACAAGATGATCGCTCCTTCGCTTCCAACGAGCAGAGGGCGATTGCCGCCGAGAAAGGCAAAACACGGCGTCCGTTATCGTTGGCGTGAACCTTTTAAATAGCCGGCAATAAAATGCAAGGCAGTTGCCGCTGTAAGGCTTGGCAGACAGCAACCCGGCATCTTGCCGTGAAAAAAACACCCCGACCCCTCAAATAGATTTACCGGAAAATCTCTAATCAACCGCAACGATTTCAAAATCGGTGGTGATTTCGGCCACGCCGCGAACGGTGGCAGATACGGAGCAGTATTTTTTTTCCGATAGATCGATGGCTTGTCGGATCGCTTTTTCAGTCAAACCTTTTCCGCCCACTCGATACAGCACATGTATTTTACGATAGGGCCACGGGGGCTCCTCGTCGTGCTCGCCGTCTGTAATTATTTCCAGAAACGATAAAGGTTTGCGTTTCTTGGCCAGAATTTCGATCACGTCTACGGCCGTGCACGAAGCCAAGGCAATCAATAGTAACTGGGAAGGACGAAGACCATTGGGTTGTCCTTCACCGGATAAAACCACGGCATGGTTGTTTGAGTCCAGGCCGACAAATTGCTGGCCGGTAATCCATCTTACGGTGGTTTTCGGCATAAGCGTTCTCTCTGTTGGTAATGGCCATTAATACCTTAATTGAGCCTAAACAAAATGAAGAGGGAATTATAACTGTTTCAGGGCCCGGGGTATTTTTTACACGGCAAGATGCCGGGTTGTTGCCTGCCAAGCCTGACAGCGGCAACTACCTTGCATTTTATTGCCGGCTATTGAAAACGTTCACTCCAACGATAACGGACGCCGTGTTTTGCCTTTCTCGGCGGCAATCGCCTTCTACCCCTTGAAACCGCTTTAATCCGCAAGATTGGGCATCGATTCCAACAGCAGGATGGTTGTTTCCGCCATTAACCGGTGTCCTGCCTTGTTGGGGTGAAGCCCGTCTTCAAAAAAGTACTTTTCCGATACATAGCCGTGGTGATCAAAAAACGTGTGATAAAAATCCAGACACAGGACTTCGGTTTTTTGAGCGGATTTGCTAAGGCCCTTTACCAGTGCGGACATTTTTTTTGTACATGCCTCATAACCGCCTTCGGGCGCAAGCATATCTTGTCGTTTTGCAGCCTCGACATGCACGGGCAAGGGTAGTCCGATGACCGGGGTAATGCCATGATGCAAGGCCTGGCAGGCCATGGCAAAGATATTGGACTGTATCACGTTGATGCTTAAATCCCACCATAAATCATTGGTACCGCCCAAAATGATGACCATATCCGGCCGATGCCGTATCACATCGGAATAAAAACGGCTCAACAACCCGCCGGTCGTATCACCACTAATGCCGCTGTTGTGTACGTTAATGTTCAGCGCTTTTTGAACAAGCAGCGGCCAGCTATCATTTTTTGCGAGGTCGGGGCCCTCCGTGAGGCTGTCTCCGTGGCATACAATTGTTTTCATTTTTAACAATAAATCCGTCGCCTCTTGAATATAACTGCTTTTTAGCCTTTGATCAAAAGTCGTTCTCGTCAACGTGTGTCTGCAAATAGCGACGCTCTTTTTCCGATCGCGCAAACACCCCGACATTGCCCAGGCGTATGTGTTGCAATCCGGTTTCCCGCACGCGGTGATAGGCCTCGACCATCTCCGTGACGGTTGGGGCTCGATAGTTTTTCATTCGGTGCTCGGGAAAAAATGCCAGGATTGTGAAGGGTATCGCCGGATCCACGTTTTTGAGGTGCAGAGCAATTTTTTCCAACTGTCCGGCACCCACCACCTGCGGGATAAAAAGCGAAAGGACCTCGAGTACGAAGTTACGCTTGAGTATTTCTTCGGGTAAATTCAAGATATGGTCAGCGCAACAACCCGTGAGCCACTGGTGTGTTTGGCTGTCATAGGCCTTTATGTCGAGCCAAAATGAATCCACCCCCGCCTGCTGAAGACAGTCAAGGTTCCGCGGCGTAAGTCCGAAACCGTTGGTTTCAATTAACACGCGGAGATCGAGGTGCGCTTTGATGAGCCGAGCGCATTCGCTGTAAAATTCAGGGCAACAGGTCAAATCTCCCCCGGTAAAAGCAACGATATTGCGCGCCGGCCCAAAACCCTGGGGGCTGAGCAGAATCGCATCCGGTTTGAGACGGCCCGGACATGCCTCGGATCTTTTTCCATAAAGAACACAACTGCCGCAGCATCTGCATGAATCACGAGCATGCCAAGCGGTGATGTTCTCCTTGGGTTCTATCAGAGTTACCGTTTGTTGATACCCGAGCGCTTCTTTTAACACATCCGCCGGCGTGTACCACCGGCCCTCCCGGATTTTGCTGAAATACCAGGAATGACATTTCCGACAGGAAAAATTACAACCGGACTGATAAATGGAAAGGTAATTTTCCGGGCGTGAGAGATGAATCGACGTAATCATTCGGTGAATCTTATTATTTTCTTGTTTTAAGGTTGTCTGGCAAGCCAGCGCCCGCTTGTTGTCACTTTTAACCAGACAACTTCCAGGGGACAACCCTTGCTTTTTGAGGTTGCAGATGATCGTTGGCGAATTGCCGCTTTTTTGAATGTTATTCATGGTCGAATATCAGCGGCGGCCACGGATAAAAGCACTGGTGCGCCGCAAAAACCATCCTACTGATCGCGGCTTGTTAAATCAAGGTTTTTCCGGAGTTCCCGCCATAAAGGATCCCTCTCGCTTAACCGGGTCTCTTCGTCACTTGACAAATAAAGCAACCTACCGCAATATTTGGGATCAAGGGTAAGCCGCCAGGTTCTAAAAGGAGGAGTCGGAAAGGCGTGAAATCTGATGCCAGAGAAAATACCCGTTTCAAACACCAATCCCCGGTAACCCGCGAGGACATCAAAAGTGGAATTCATTACGGGGCCAAAATGTACAATTACAGCAAAGAGGGCCTGTATTTTGAGGCGAATTACCTGCTGCAGGCGGATGAGGAAATTTTCATTGGCATTGAGAATTCACCTTACGCTTCTGCTGCAGGTATCTATGAATGCTTTCGCGCCAGGGTGATATGGCGCAAGGCTCTGGGCGGCAAGGGCGATTACCTCTATGGTTACGGTATCCAGTTTTTCTATCCCACCTATATCGGACCGGCCACCGCTCTTTTTCCAGCTCCGGGCCGCAGAGTTCACGCTCGGGAATACCCCCGGCGGCCCTATATCAAGAAAATAATCTTTGCATCAAGGAATCGGTTTTATGAGGGAATCTTGAAAAACATAAGCCGAAAAGGTGCTTTTATCCAGACCCCAGAAACCTTTTCAGCCGGGCAACAACTCAGCCTGCTGGTTCCGCTCGGCAGTAAAAAAAGGGGGATTAAACTGAGAGGTAACGTGGTTTGGTCAAGCCCCGAAGGTTTTGGTATAGCGTTCATGACAAAAAAGAAAGACTAGAACGTCATCAAGCGTTTTTCGTAAACAATCACCGGCTGATAACCGAAAATGGCATTGAGGTGATGTAAATAAACATGTTGACCCTCTTCCTGCCACGCCGCTGTAATTGTTTCATCTACCTGCTGATAGAACGCCTGAACTTCCTCAAGCGATGCGGGTTTATTCTCGTTCGAATACTTCTCTACAATTTTCGCAATTAGATTCAGCCAGGTTTGACTGACCCCCATTATGAAATGGGGCCAACTTTTCTGGATTTGAATCGACCAGCTCGGATCGCTGGTGTCCTCTATATTCCTTCTAACCAACATGGCGGGGTCGTCGAAAGCGGTACCGACAATAATTCCGACTTGTTTTAATCGTTTAAAAAATGGATCCGCCTGGATAGAGAGAAAGATTTCCCGGGCGGTTGGTGGTGCCGCATAGAATATAAAACTGAATTGATGACCGGCTTTATCACGGGCAAATCTTCGATGGACCCGCCACAATTGAATGTTTTCGCGGTATTGGTTCAACAGCGGTGATACTATTTCATGCGCAAGTATGACATCCAGGTAACGATTGGGTTCCGTATTTTCAGGCCAATCCATATGAAACCGTGCATACCACCAGCCGTTTTTTGAAGTGTCTCGTGCCGGCTTCGGCCGGCCGGTTTCTGTAACATCAGAACCCCGGAGGGCGCAGCCATCAAGCACAAGGATATTCATCAGAATTGCGGCCGATATTAACCAAAATGTCACTTCCCGTTGCATAACATGCCTCCGCCGATCGGAAAAAAATTATCTCTGATAGAGATGGGCGTGATGAATTGGCGTGGTTGACGTGAATGTTGGCTGCCAAGGGTCGATTCACAAATGCTTAGGTCGGCTCCAGAAAATCTTTAAGGTGAATGATTTTTTCGTCTTTATGGGTTGAGGCCTTCATGCTCTCCCAGGAGCCCCTTACCTTGGCCCTGCGCAGCTTTGCGATCACATCGCGAAGTTCGGGTTTGTTTTCGATAAGGTTTTGAATCTGTTCATTAAGTTCTTTCCAGCGTTTTTCGAGGTCTTGCAGGTCAAGCTGAAATTCTCCCAGATCGCTCAGCAATGCGCCTAGATGAGATAAAAGGCCATAATGGGTGGCCCCTTGCAGATAATAGGGGCAATGACACCACAGGCTGATGCATTGAAATCCCCTTTTTTGGCCTTCGGACTGAAGAATTGAATGAATCGCACTGGGCCCCTCGTAAAAAACGGGGTTGACATTCTTTTGTTTCAATTTGGAGAGTATATCTGAATGAGAAGCAATTCCGGAGATAATCCTGTCCGAGGGCAGTACGTTGTCATACATGCTCCCGAGAGTGATAACCATCTCGATGGTCAGCTTTTTACAAATGGCAAAAAGCTCTTCGGCAAAGTAAATCCACCGTAAATTGGGTTCATCCGCGATGAGAATGACGAGGTCGCGTTCATGCGGTCCCGTCCGGGCTGCATAAAAGCTGCCACCGGCCGGTGAAAGTTCTTTCAATTCCCCGTCTTTTATACTTACAATGGGTCGCGTCTCGTCATAGCGGTAAAACAAATCCGGATTTATCGTGGCAAAAGGTTTGGCGCTTAACCAACGAACCAAATAGGAAGTCATTCCCCGAGAGACGTTTAAGGCATTACCCCAGCCACCAAAGCCGGCAATAAGTAGCGGGTTTTTTAAGGGAGAAATTTTTTCTGTATTAATCGCCGGGGAAATCATGTGTTCAGTGTTACATTTAGAAAAATCAAAGTCAAGACAGTCTTAATTTTACCCATCAAAGCGCGACCTCCGGTTGAGCCAACCCGAATCTTTAATATGAAAAAATGTTGACGGCTTGACACGTGACGGCCGTCATCTTATTCTTTTTGACAAGCGGCCGAACTTCAGCCGGACGGCGAACACCCTTGCCCTGTTCTGCCGTCGGTGAATCTAACGGAGCATGTTTTGCTCTGCCATTCGATCCCATGACCCTCAGACCATCCGTATGATACAGACGACCGGCAAGTAAAATGGGTTATAAAAAAATTTTATACGGCTTATTGACCATCAGTTGTGCGATTGTTGCAGCAGTCGTTGTAACACTGCTTTATATTTATTATCATCCGGCCACTCTGAAAGCCGTCATCGAGCGATCCCTCGCTGCGAAACTGGGCAACCCAGTAAAAATAGAAGCGCTTCAATATTCCATTCGCCCTCTATCTCTACAGGCGAATAACATTGTCGTAAATACAAACCAAAGCCTTACCATAAAGATTCCGCGATTCACGGCGGGCTTTGATCTGAGCGGCCCGTTCGGTTCCCGCAAACTGGTCATCAGAAAATTTAGATTGGAAAATTTCTCAATCGATCTTGGATCTGATCCGAATTTGCCTCGATTTGAAAAGCAACAAACGCCCCCTAATCTTTTCGATCGGACCTTCAGGCGGCTGTTTCACTATTTTTTCTTCAAGGATCTCCAGATTCAATCCGCCGAGGCTCTTAACGGCTTCATTCGCCTTCAGTCCGCCGGCCGACAGCTTATCCTCAGCCAGATATATGCAAACCTCAATCCGGATCAACTTGAAATAAGGGGTGCCGCCTCGATACTTCAGTCTCCTCAGGATATCGTCATTCGGCTGCCGCTATTCCGTGTTGTGGCGGACCCAAATTTTTACACTGGAAAAACGGCCGTTGGGGGTCGGATCATTTTACCCGAGATAAGTATTGAAAGCCCCCATGTGCGCGCCGGTGATATCCAGGGACGTTTGAACTGGTCATACAACTCGGCTCGCCAAAATATCGCCCTCGAATCCGTCGATCTTCTATGCAGGCGCTTAATACTGACCCCCAAGACAGGCCAAGAAACTGTGCTGAATGATCTGAGTTTTAAAGCCGGGGCTGTTGTTGATCTTCAGCAAAAACGGGTGACAATCTCGCATTGGCGATTGGAGACGGAGAATCTTCTTGAACTGCAAGGTCATGCAACCGGCAGCGTTCAACACCCCTATAGGTTGAAAATTGGGCTTACCGGTGGCCGCTTGTTATTCCGGCGGCTGCTGCCCTTTTACAGGAATTTTATGGGATTGGATTCCATGCCCCTGAACGTGTCGGGCTCCATCGGACTGACCGGCGCTATCGATGTCCAAAAAACCCAGCCGGGCTGGTCTTATACCGGGGACCTGACGGCCAGACTTGACCGGAACGCGGTTTCCTTTTCGACCGACCGTATCCGTCTGCTGGGAAGCATCAACGGAAACATTAGAGCCGCCGGCCCCCTTGCGGCACCTGATCTTTCGGCGACGCTCACCGGTAAAAACCTAACAATGACCGGCCACGGAACGGAGATTAAATCAATGGCGGCCAGCGTCTTTATTGCCGGCACATATCCCCAATTTTCAATTACAGATATGCAAGCCCACATGCCCGGCGTTTCATTGATGTTGGGAGGAAAGCCCGTTCAGATGGAAGATGTGGCGGTCCATCTCAAAAACGGGCGGGTCAATTTAAAAAGCGGCAATTTGGCATGCCCTGAAATCAAGCTCTCTTCATCGGTTTTGAAAAATCTGCAAATATCGCTGCAAGGTCACCGCAAGCAGATGATGCTGAATCTGGAAGCAAAAAACAGTCATGTGCTGGAAGCCGCTGCAGCGTATGGCCTCATCCCTTCAACCTGGAAAATCAGCGGTCAGGACACGATTCAGGCCACTGCTGTCATCAAACAAGACGGCTGGAGTACGATTTCTTCGAAGTTGGCAATGAGGGAAGTCAATCTTTATAACCCTGATGAAAGCTGGATGGCCGAGAACCTGCAGGTATCGGCGGAATGGAGTGTCATGGTCCATCTTCGAGACCAAAACGTCAAGGGAACATTTTCGATGGCATTGCCAAAAGGCGAGTTTCTCTGTGATAACATCTACTTGGACATGTCCCAAAATACTTTCTCTGCGACCGGAAACGGAACCTATAACGGACAAGATCGATCCCTGCAATTTGCGGGTGTCGGATTCGGGCTGAAGGATCTGCTGGCCCTAGATATACATGGCAGCCTCCAAGCCGGCAACGATCCGCCGGTTTTGGACCTATTCATAAAATTACCCCAAACCGCCATCCAGCCGGTATTCCATCATTTTATTGCCGAACCTCATAAATATGAAAAACCGGTCCTGACAGATTTAGAGGCTGACGGGTTTATATCAGCCCGCTTGCATGTTAGGCTGAACGGATCCGATGTGACCGTGAAGGGCAATACCGGCTGGCATGTCGGAAATCTGCGGATCGCCAAAACCGGCGTAGCGCTTGAGGGTATCGATCTGAACCTTCCGATATGGTTTCAGACTCTTCAACCCGAATCGGGGTCAGAAACCTTACGCGGTAGATTGTCGATTCAAAAATTGATTCTTCCGTTTTTGTCGGAACAGCCACTGGTTGTTTCGTTGAAAGTCAGGCCTGACAGCATCGCCACAGCGGCAACAGCCCGGCTATTGTTTCAATCCGGCCATATTCTGGTGCAACCGCTTGTTATAAAAAACATTTATGCTGCGCAGCCGTCCTTGGCCACCGGCCTTGACGTGAACTCCATTTTGATCGATACGTTCTTAAACGGTATCTGGCCGAAGCCCACCGGCGGCGTAATTCAGGGCAAACTTGAACGAATAAATTTTAACAACAATAATCTCAGCAGCCGTGGCACGATTACGGCTGAAATATTCGGTGGACAGATTATCATTTCAGATCCGGGAATATCCGGGTTTTTTACTGCGGCTCCGGTACTTCATTTGAGCGCCCGCATAAACGATTTGAACTTAGAAGAACTAACTGAAGATACCGCCTTCGGGAAGATTCAGGGTGTTTTGGCCGGCACCATCAACAACTTGGAGATTGTAAAGG
>JASFTQ010000207.1:0-8254 GCA_050053515.1 Desulfobacterales bacterium
CTGCGGAGGTGGCGCTGACGGACAAGGCACTAACGGATAAAAAGAAGGCCATATTGCATAACCTGGCAGCCGAGCTGGCGCTCGAAGATGATTTTGTCGACCGCAAGTTGGCCAAAATTCAAAAAAGGAATGGATGATCTCCCCGATGGTTGTCACCAATAGATTATCGGTCAAAAGGAAACTTACATGACAAACTTGAATTACGGTGTTGTTGGAAATTGCACAACTGCCGCCTTGATTTCACGAGACGGCTGCATCGAATGGTGCTGTCTTCCCAGCTTTGATTCACCATCCGTATTTGCCAAGATCCTTGACAAAAACAGGGGCGGAGAATTTGGGGTTCAGGTCTCATCGGATTACAAAATCCGGCAGGCGTATATCGACAAAACCAATGTCCTGGTGACCACCTTTTCCAGAAACAACGACAAATTTGAGCTCATTGATTTTATGCCCCGTTATAAGGGCGAATCCGGCAAATATCATCACCCGCCGGATATCATCCGTTATGTCCGGCATATTTCAGGCAAACCGGAATTCCGGATTGTATATGACCCGAGACCGTGTTTCGGCCGATACGATGTCAAAACTGAAGTGCGTAACGAATATATTAAAACCGGGACACTTGAAGGCTCTTATGAATCGGTCTACTTGTATTCAGATCTCGATCTCGGCCGGATAGCAAACCGCACACCCATTGCAATTAAGCAAGATTGTTATCTGCTATTGAGCTACAATCAAAAGCTTGTTGAACTGGACCTGGATGCGGTTCGGCTGGAATATGAAAAAACACGCGTTTACTGGCTCAATTGGTCGGCGAATACCCGGCGGTTTTCCCGCTTCAATGAAACCATTATCCGCAGCGCGCTGGTATTAAAACTGCTTTCTTATCAGAAAACCGGTGCCATTCTGGCTGCGGTAACTACCTCTTTGCCCGAGGCGCTGGGAACCGGAAGAAATTGGGACTACCGGTATTGCTGGCTGCGGGATGCATCCATGTGTGTTGCGGTGCTGACAAAGCTCGGCCACTACAGGGTGGCCAAACGTTTTTTAGATTTCATCCTGGATATTATTCCGTATAAAGACGAGAAAATTCAGACGATGTATGGCATTGACGGCCAGAAGATTTTGAAGGAAAGAGAGCTGGATTTTCTGGACGGATATGAGAACTGCAAACCGGTGCGTATCGGAAATGCCGCCTACACCCAGAAGCAAAATGATATCTTTGGCGAACTGCTGGATGTCATCTACCAGTATTTGGGGATTTTCAAGCGCGAGGTCGTCGAAAACAAGGAAGATATTTGGACGGTTGTCAGAACGCTGGCAAGGCACGTGGAACGCAACTGGACAAAAAAAGACCGGGGAATCTGGGAGTTCCGGGGCCGGAAAAAACATTTTACATTCTCCAAGCTGCTTTCCTGGGTGGCCATGGACCGCGCCATGAAAATCGCCGGGTATTTCGGCATGGATAATTATGTCAATGTATGGTCGAATATCAGGGACAAAATAGAAAAAGATATCCACAAAAAGGGGTGGAATACGGAGGTCCACGCCTTTGTCCAGGCCTACGGCGAAAATCATCTGGATGCCTCCACTCTTTTAATGGAACATTATGGCTTCCTTCAGGGGGATAACCCTAAATTCGTCAGCACGGTTAGATTGACCGAAAAACGGCTGTCCCGGGACGGACTCATGTATCGTTATCGCAACGAGGATGACTTTGGCATGCCTCAATCGTCTTTTACGATTTGTACATTCTGGTTCATTAAGGCCCTTTACAAAATTGGGGAAAAAGAAAAAGCCGAAAAGATGTTTCAAAAGGTCTTGAGTTACCGGAACCACGTGGGTCTGCTGAGTGAGGATATTGATTTTGAAACCAAAAGACTGCTGGGCAATTTCCCCCAGGGATACAGTCATATCGCCCTGATAGATGCTGCCATCACGCTGTGCGGAGAGTGTGTGACCGATCAACCGCACGAATTCAGAGAAAGCTGAGGGCGCTAACTATGAGTTGCTATTTCAGCAAAAAGATGGAAACCTCACCCGGGGAAGCCGTTGCGACGGTTACCGAAGCGCTCAAAGCAGTGGGTTTCGGTATTCTGACGGAGATTGATGTGGGCCATACCTTAAAAAATAAGCGTGATGTTGATTTTAGGAACTACAAGATCCTCGGTGCCTGTAATCCCCCTTTTGCTTATCAGGCTTTGCGGGCTTAGGACAAGATCGGTACGATGCTTCCCTGCAATGTGATCGTGCAAAAAACAGCTCAAGGTGATATCGAAGTCGCTTCAATGGATCCGATATCCCTAGTTGAAGCCCATCAGTCTGCCCACCTGGTAAACGCAGAAGGCCATGAGCCAGGCAATCGAGGTACTGTAAAAGATACTGAACAACATCCATCTGTAGGAGCCGGTTTCCCGCCGAATGGTGGTCACGGTCGCCAGACACGGCAAATACAAGAGGACAAAGACCATCATGGAGAGGGCTGAAAGCGGTGTCATACGGGAGGCGCGCAGGGCTTCTCGCAACGCTTCCGATTTCTCATCGGCGTCCACCGCATATAAGACCCCCAGGGTGCTGACCACAATTTCTTTGGCAACAAAGCCGGATAACAAGGCCACGCCACCGCGCCAGTCGATACCCAGGGGGGCAAAGATCGGCGCAAGGGCCTTTCCGATGCTGCCCATATATGATTTTTCGGTCTTCTCGGATTGTTGGGCCCTTTGAAGGGCCGACAATGCCGCTTCCTTTTCTTTCTCCAGTTGCTGTTTTTCCCTGTCATCGGCCATCCGGCGCCTGGCCTCGTAGGCGGCTGACGCCTTATTCATTTCAGCCCCATAATCGGTTGAATATTGAACCTGGCGCGGAAAAGCCGTGAAAGCCCAAATAATTACGGATCCGACCAGTATCACGCCGCCCATCTTCTTCAGAAAAATTTTACTGCGGTCCCACATGCGGATCAACAGATTACGGAACATCGGAACCCGGTAAGGCGGCAATTCCATCACGAAGGGTGCATCCGCCCCTTTTAAAAGAGTGGATCGAAATAATCTGCCGGTGAGCATGGATAGAAGGATCCCCAACAGATATACTGCAAAAATAACGTTACCGGCGCGGTTTGTGAAAAAAGTGCCTGCCAGCGCAACATAAACCGGCAGTTTGGCCGAGCAGGACATAAAGGGCGTGATCAGGATGGTAAGGATCCGATCTTTTTCGCTTTCGAGGGTGCGACTGGCCATGATCGCCGGAACGTTGCAGCCGAACCCCATGAGCATGGGGATAAAGGACTTCCCGTGGAGTCCGATAAGATGCATGACCTTGTCCATCAGAAAGGCGGACCGCGCCATGTAGCCGGTATCTTCAAACAGGGCGATACAAAAGAAGAGGATCAGAATGTTGGGTAAAAAGACGATGACGCTGCCGATTCCGGCGATAACGCCGTTCAAGAGCAGATCTTTAAACAGGCTTGCCGGCAATATCCTTGCGACTAACGATGAAATCCATGCCACCAGGGCATCGATCATCTCCATCGGGTATTCACCCACCGTGAATGTCAGCTGAAACATGGCCCAGATGAAGAGGACAAAAATGGGAAAGCCGACAAACCGGTTTGTCAAAACCAGGTCGATGTTGCGCGATATGTCGATTCGTTGCTGGGTTGTGGTTGTGCAAACCTCCTTGATGATGCCGGCAATAAATCCGTAGCGCTCATCGGTCATCACTATTTCCGGATCGTCATCAAAACGATTTGCGAGCTGGTTTCTCAGTTCGGTGGTTCGCTCCAGAATCTTTAAACTGCTCCCCGCGGGGTGCTGACCGAAGCGATCTCTTACGATTTTATCATTTTCAAGAAGTTTGATGGCAGTCCACCGGGGATTATAGGGAAGGGGTCGATTGGGGTTATCCTCGAGGAGTTTCTGGACATCCCGGATGGCCTTTTCAATATCCTGGTTGTATTTTACCCTGCGTTTTTGGAGGTTCGGCGGATCTGCCTCGGCCAATTCGATGGCCATTTTCAACAGGGTATCAAGGCCTTCGTTCTTATTACCGACGGTAAAAGTAACCGGTACATCTAAAAGTTGCGACAGTTTTTTTCCATCGATTTTCATCCCCCGGGCTCGGGCAAGATCAGCCATGTTAAGCGCGAATAATACCTTGCAGCCGAGCTCTCTGAACTGGGTGGCCAAATAAAGACTTCGCTCGAGGTTGGAGGCATCGATAATATCGATGACCACGTCGGGGGCTTCATCCAACACAAAATTGCGCGCCACGATTTCTTCGATGGAATACGGCGTCAGGCTGTATGTCCCGGGGAGATCGATAATTTTTAAGTCATAGCCGTATTTACTTACGCTGCCTTGCTTTTTTTCTACGGTTACTCCCGGCCAGTTGCCCACTTTTTGTCGGGTACCGGTTAAATTATTGAAAATAGTCGTTTTTCCGGAATTGGGATTTCCGGCAAGAGCTATGGTGAGGCTTTTGGAGGCCATGCAAGGGCACCTATCTTACATTGGTGACGGTGATTTTAGCGGCTTCTTCAACCCGCAGGGATATGTGGTAACCTTTGACGATCAATTCAAGCGGATCTTTGAGGGGGGCATATTTTTCAACATACACATCGGTGCCCCTGACAATTCCCATTTCAAGGATTCTTCTACGAATCGCGCCATTGCCACCGATTTTTTCAATCGTTGCGGTCTGACCCTCTCGTATTTCACTTAGCTGCATGCAATATCTCCCTTTTTGAGTTGATCGGAGCATAACGTGCCATCCGGCAAACGACACTGTCAAAGTTTAAAGCTAACGACAACCCCGGCCATTGTCAATGCACAAAAATCGCCGCGCTACGCCGCCTTTCCATTTTAACACAACCAGATAGGTTCTAACCCAGACCAAATGCCAGATGTTCCATTATCCGGCAATTTCCAGTCTGGCAACCGATTCGATGTGATAGGTGTGGGGAAACATGTCTACAGGTTGAACCTCCAAAAGACTGTAGCGGTCTTGAAGCATGCCGAGGTCTCTGGCCATGGTTGCCGGATTACAGGAGACATACACGATTCGATCCGGACCCATATCCAGAACCTGCTTGGCGATGTTTTTGTGCATCCCCGCCCGAGGAGGATCGATAACCATTACATCCGGCGGCTGGCTGAGTTGTGCCAGACATTGGTTGATATCACCCTGGATAAACCGGCAATTCGATATCCCGTTTTTTCGGCAGTTATCGAGAGCGTCGGCAACCGCACTTCCGGCAAGCTCGATACCGATGACTTCCAGGGCGGAATCCGCCAGAAAAATTGCGATAGCACCCGTACCGCTGTATAAATCGACTACACGCTGATTTTCGCCAAGCCCGGCAAATCGTCTTACGACATTATACAGATTAAAGGCACCGGATGAATTCGTCTGGAAAAACGAATTGGCCGAAATCGTGTATACCAGGGCGCCGATTTTGTCTTTTATCGACGATTCGCCTTTCAGACCGATTTCATATTCACCGATGGCTGTGCCGGCCTTGCGGGAGGTAATGTTATTGACCACCGAGATAATTTCCGGGTATTTGCCTGCCAAAAGATCTGCCAGGGGCTGCACCTGAGTGCGGTCCTCAGCAGCGGTGATGATATTAACCAGCCACTGGTTGTAAGCAACCGAATGTCGCAGCATCAAAAAACGCCAAAAACCCAGATGGCTCTTAAGACCGTAAACCGGCGCATTTGAGTTTTTGATAAACGTCCTGACATCAGCTAAAATGCGGTTGCCAAGGTCCGGCTGCAACAGGCAGGCCCGAGTGTCCAGGACTTTATAGTAAGTTCCCGGCACATGCAGGCCGATCGCAAAGCCGCACTCCTTATTTGGCTCGTTCATTTCCCCGGGCATAAGCCATTTTCGATCGGAACAGGAAAACTCCATCTTGTTTCGGTATGCAAAAATCTTTTCTGAAGAAATCGGCGGTCGCACCCTGGCTTCTTTAATCCCTCCAATATGTTTCAGGGACTCGATGACATGCTGGTGTTTGTATTCCAGCTGTTTTTCGTAGCGCAGAAATTGCCATTTGCAACCCCCGCAAAAACCGCTGTATGGGCAGGGCGCCTGTATTCTGTCCACAGACGGTTCCACCAATTCAACCAGCCGGGCCTCGGCATAATTTTTCTTTTTTTTGATGATGCGGGCGGTCACTCGGTCGCCCGGCACAACCTGGTCCACAAATACGACCAGCCCATTGACCCGCGCCATGCCCTTGCCGCCAAAAGCGACCCCCGTAATCTCGACCTCGATCAATTGTCCCTTTTTGACAACCATACGATTCACGTTTCCCTTTTTATGGGGTTTTTGTCCACGGTGACAAATTCATAAATCGGCAACAACCCCTTGATTTGCGACCATAATTTTAATAAATATTTGAAATTAAGGTATAACTATGGTTAAATGTGATACGGAATCAATCTGTAAAAAGCTCGAATTTTTGTCTGACGGTTTTTTACTTCACGGGACTCTCCACCTGCCGGCAGTCAAAGCGCCACCCGTTGTCATCGGTTCTCACGGTCTGTTGAGCAGCAGTGACTCACCCAAACAGATCGAATTAGCCCGACGCTGTAATGCCTATGGTATCGCATTTTTCCGTTTTGATCATCGCGGTTGCGGAAAAAGCCAGGGTGATTTTGTTAGAGAAACCTCCCTGTCTGCTCGCTGCAGGGATCTGCGTGATGCCATCAAATTGATGCAGGCCAGCACCCGAACAGGGCACCGTATCGGGCTTTTCGGCAGCAGCCTGGGCGGTGCCACCTGTTTATCCTTGGCCGGTGACGACCGCATAGATTCTCTCGTGACGTTTGCCGCCCCGCTGCGCAGCAAATCCGTTGGCCGCTCAGTCGAATCACATAAAAGCAGGGATGATCCCTGGCCGTCATTGGATAAATTAGATCTTGATTACGACATTTCCGATAAACTTTCAAGAATTCACCATATCCTTATCTTCCATGGTGAAGCCGACACTGTCGTCCCTTTTTCAGACGCGCTCGAGATTCATCAAAAGGCCTGCGAACCTAAAATGTTAATCCGGCAACCCGGAGGTGACCACCTCATGAGTAACAAGACCCATCAGGAACAATTCGTCCGGCAAGCAGCGTTATGGTTCAAGGCCTTTTTACAACCCTAATATTTGATGCATATTCAACAAGGAGTGACTATGCCTGATGACCTATCGCAAAAATTTCTCAGAAGAGCTTTCATTATAAACCTTTTGCGAAGAACGATAGCGCTGATTATATTGCTGGGCCTGATATACGGTTTAACGGCCGTGGTGTATGCAACCCGAACGATATTTAAGGTAAAGATGAATTATGCGGTCGTCCTCGAGCGGTTCGGCGGAAAACGCGAAGCCGTCACAAAAGTTGGATGGCACGTTCGGCTGCCATATTTCACCCGCATCGAACAAGAGGTCCCCCTAATGAACCAGCGGCTCTTTTTGAGCGGAACGGTAGAGCCCATGCGCATCATATCCAGAGAAAACGTGGCCCTTTGGACATCAGCCGTGCTCACTTACCGGATCCGTGATCTGGATATTTGGGCCATTGAAAACCTCGATCCCTTGAATCTGCTGCAGGGTGATTATGACGGTATTGTCAAAGACATTCTCCAAGCCCAAGAGGTCAACCAGCTCGTCAGTGACCGGGAAAAAATAAAGGAAGAAATATTCAAGGCCTTAAAATCCAGACCCATCAATGAGGGCGGGCCGACACTGGAAAAAAAGTACGGCATCGAGGTGGTGAGTTTCGTTTTGAAAGAAACTCGATTTGGAGACAAGCTGGTTGAAGCCACCGAGGAAAAAAAGCGCAGGGAACTGATTGCCGAAGCGGACAATTACGCAGCTGATCAGGAGGCCAGCCGTATCCGCAAGCTTTACGCCGCTTATCTCGAAAGTATTCAATCCCTGCAGAAAGCGCTGGGCCGACCGGATGGGTCGACCGACGTTGCTTTGTTTCAGTTTCTGACCCAGCAAAAATGGGCCACCGCTTACGAAAAGAACCGGGAAGGTCAGCAGACGATAGTTATTCAGAACACCCAGGGTTCCCCGGCCCTTACCCTGCCGGCAGCGCCGGGTTCTGATGAATCCGGTAAGCGTCAGGAGAAAAAAAATGTCCCGTAGATTGACAAAAGAGATTAAATACGTGCGGTTGCCTGAAAACAGAATTCGTGAAATTGAGGATCTGGTTGCCTCATGGCCGTTCGAATCCATGGCCTTTATGCGCGCCCG
>JASFTQ010000208.1:0-8221 GCA_050053515.1 Desulfobacterales bacterium
TTTCTTTTGAATATCGCGCCACCATTCTGGTTCAGTGAAAGAAATCGGCAGCAAGCAAAAGAAAGTTAAAACAATCAACAGCGACCGTTTCCAGAAATCCCGTATCCGCGATACAGTGCCGAATAAAAGGGGGATGATCAGCAAAGCGGACATATCGTATGCTTGAAATTCAAGGAGATATTGCCGTATCCCCGATACCCACGGCGCAATGAGAGCCCACTTGGATATGTTAAAATCGGCGGTATCGATGGTGTTTCCACCCTGGATAAGAAATAGGAGAAAATACCACCCCACGAGCCAAACGATCGTCGTCAGAGCAAGGGCGCAAAGGAATACAATGACATGCCCGGCGCTGAAGCGTTTGCCCTCGCCGGCCCACCAGATGCCGAGGAGCAACCCCCAGAACCCGCCGAACAGAGAATACCGGAAAAAATCCCAAAGGACCGTCTCACGATCGAGGGAATCGATGGTTTGCCGCATCTCCATTCGATTTTCGAGCGCGGGGGAAACAGAAAAGAGGGTACCGGTGCTCATACCGATGACCAGCCCTATCAAAATGGGGACTATCCATGATTTATATTCCCTGAGGGCAAACCTTCTTTTTGCCGGACCCAGCAACCTTCTTTGAAACAGCCAGGCACTGCCGGCCCAAACAAGATTGATAAAATAAGTGACACCGGCCATCCACCACCAGGGCAGCCGGATATGCAGACACCCCCACCCCAAAATAATGAATACCACAACATTGGATACCACCGTCAGCGCGGCGATGCGCTTCTTGCCGCGATAATAACAGGCCAAACCGACCATCAACCAGGGGAACACGCCGGTTAACGCAAAACCGGTAAATAAAAGCACATACCACGGCCAGGGCCCGGGCGGTGGTTTTTGCGTCGTATTTTGAAAATGGGAAATACCTGTGTTTTGCATTTGAGCGTTTCGCTTCCCTGCAAGCCCCGCCTTTTAGGGCGGGGAGCTTCGCTTATACATTGGATCCGGCGGGTGAGATGGGGTATTTTAGCATAAATTCAGTTCATTTCCCATGAATACCTGCGGCGGGCCGATCATCTTGTCGAAAAAACATGCCATTGATGGCCCTTCTATCGCGGCAGGAGTCGGTGAGGCGCCACAGTATCAGCGTGGTTTCACAGCCATCGGGGGTTAGATTTATTTTTGAGCTGATGTTATCTTGTGGAAGGTTTTTAATACGTATTCGATGTCATCGGCGGTGACATGATAATGCGTCACGGCTCTGAGGCGCCGAGTCCCGTATGTCAAAATTATTACGCCCTCCTGGTAAAGGCGTCTTTGCAGCTCCCTTGCGGATGTATCTTTTCGAGTGGTATCAAAAAAGACAATATTGGTTTTGATAGCGTTGGCATCGATGGCCAACCCGTCCATTTCGGCCAGGCCTTCGGCCAAGCGGCGGGCGTTGGCGTGATCCTCCCCCAAGCGTTCCGTCATATCGGTCAGCGCGATAATACCGGCTGCCGCCAGCACGCCGGCCTGGCGCATGCCGCCCCCCAACACCTTGCGGGCCCTTCGGGCGCTGGCAATGAAATCTTCAGTGCCGCATATCATTGAGCCGACCGGCGCTGCCAAGCCCTTGCTCAGGCAAAAGCTGACCGAATCTGCCGCGGCGGACAAATCGCGCACATCAACAGCTAATGCCGCAGCGGCGTTGAAAATCCGGGCACCGTCCACATGAATTTTGATCCCGTGACGGTCTGCTATTTTTTTGACGGCCCGCATATACTCCACATCAAGCGGGCTTCCGTTGCAAAGATTGTGGGTATTTTCCAGTATGATCAGGCGGGTCAGCGGGAAATGGACATCATGCGGTCGGATGGCAGCCTCGATATCTTCCAGAGCAAGTTTGCCATCCGGCAGGTTTGGCAGGGTCCGGGGGTGGATACCGGCAATGGCGGCGGAGCCGCCCTGCTCATAATAATACGTATGCGCGTTATCCCCAAGAATCATTTCATCGCCACGGTTGCAATGGGCCAATTGGCTGACCAGGTTGCCCATGGTGCCGCTGGCGACAAACAGGGCCGCTTCTTTTCCCAGTCGCTGTGCCGCCATTTTTTCCAGGCGGTTAACCGTAGGGTCTTCTCCAAAAACATCGTCGCCCACTTCTGCTTGGGCCATTGCCTGCCGCATGGCAGGGGTCGGTTTTGTTAGGGTATCGGAACGTAAATCAACAGTGCGCATTTTGCGTCTCCTTGAACATGTATTTCTGAGCTCGCTCCTTATCTCACAAGCGACCAGTTTGGGTCAAAGGAAAATTTTGCGAGAGAATCTTGACTAATCGGTTCAGATGACGCTAAAAAAGGTTGGATATCATTCATTGAAAATGTGCTTTATCGCATCCATTCACAAAACGCTGCAAGGGCTGTAAAAATATAAATTGCTACATCGAATCAGTCTTATCAAATGAATTTGGAAGGAAACTAAAATATCTACTATTAATGTGACCGGAGGAGTCGATCATGGCCAGGATGTTATGGAAACCATCGCAAGAAAAGGTCAAGCAGACCAACATGTACCGGTTTATGAATGTTATCGGCGAGCGACATGGACAGAAGTTTACCGAATATGAGCCGCTGTATCAGTGGTCCATCGACAACATCCCTGAATTTTGGGCGGATTTTTGGGAATTTGCCGATATCAAGGCCTCAAAGCCCTATAACCAGGTGATCGATGACGTAACCAAAATGCCCGGAGCCAGGTGGTTTATAGGCGCCCGTCTCAATTTTGCCGAAAACCTGTTGCGTTACCGGGACGATCAGGTTGCGTTGATTTTTAAGGGGGAGGCTCAGGATTCGATCTATATGACCTATGCCGAACTATACGACGAAGTGGCGCGGCTGGCCAAGTCTCTCAAGCAAGCCGGTGTCGTGGCCGGGGATCGGGTGGTGGGCTTTATGCCCAATATGCCGCAATCAATAATTGCCATGCTGGCGGCCGCCAGCATGGGGGCCACCTGGTCTTCATGTTCGCCGGATTTCGGTATCAAGGGCGTGCTGGATCGCTTCGGGCAAATCCAGCCCAAGATTTTGTTTACCGCCAACGGATATTCCTTTAAGGGCAAAGCGATCGATTCTTTGAGCCGCATCGCCGACATACTCAAACACCTGCCGTCTACCGAGAAAGTTGTTGTCGTGCCCTACACCGAGCAAAATCCCGATATCGGCAAGGTACCCAACGGAGTGCATTATCATGATTTTATATCTTCTGAAGCGGGCTTGGAAATAGAATTTGAGCAACTGCCGGCGGATCATCCCCTGTATATCATGTACTCATCCGGAACCACCGGTCTGCCCAAGTGCATGGTGCAGAGTGCCGGCGGAATTTTAATCCACCACAAAAAAGAACTCATGCTGCACACCGATCTGAAAAGACAAGATACTATTTTTTATTTTACCACCTGCGGTTGGATGATGTGGAACTGGTTGACCAGTTCTCTGTCAATAGGGGCAACCCTGGTATTGTTTGACGGCAATCCGTTTCATCCGCACCCGGGCGCCTTGTGGGAAATGGCCCAAGATGAGAAGATCACGGTGTTCGGCACCAGTGCGGGCTATATTGCGGCTCTGCAAAAAGCGGGCGTCAAGCCCGGCAAAGACTACGATCTCGGCGCGCTGCGGGCGGTTCTGTCTACCGGGTCGCCTTTGTCGTTGGAGGGATTTGAATTTATTTACGACGAGGTCAAATCGGACCTGCAACTGGCATCCATTTCCGGCGGCACGGATTTAAACGGATGTTTTGCCCTGGGTAACCCCATGGGACCGGTATATGCCGGCGAGTTGCAGGCGCGAGGACTGGCCATGAACGTGCAGGCTTTCGATGAACAGGGCCAGCCGATAATTAACCAGCAGGGCGAACTGGTATGCACCGCGCCGTTTCCGTCAATGCCCATTTATTTCTGGGATGATCCGGACGGTAAAAAATACCACAGCGCCTATTTTGATGTCTATCCCAACATCTGGCGCCACGGGGATTTTATCGAAATCAATGAACGGGGCGGGGTGGTCATTTACGGCCGCTCGGATGCCACCCTTAATCCCGGCGGGGTGCGAATCGGCACGGCGGATATATATCGCCTGGTAGAACAGTTACCGGAGATAGAAGACAGTGTCGTGATAGGTCAGAACTGGAAAAATGATGTACGCATAGTTTTATTTGTGAAGATGGCTGAAGGCTATGAGCTGAGCGACGAATTAAAGAATAAAATCAGACAGACTTTACGAACCAACGCTTCGCCGCGACATGTGCCCCACAAGATATTAACCACCCCGGCGGTGCCCTATACCCTGAACATGAAGAAAGTGGAGCTGGCGGTCAAGAAAATGGTCGAAGGCCAGCCGGTGCTCAACCGGGATGCGCTGGGCAATCCGGATTCTTTGGATTACTATGCCGATTTACAGGAACTCCAGGAAGACTGAAAATGGTCGACACCCATGATTCTTCGCAGACGGCTTTTGAGGTCCGTCCGATCGGGGTGATTCACAAACACAACGGTGACAGTCGCATTGAAATTTATCCGCGATATGCGGAGGCCCTGAATGGATTGGAACAATTCTCCCACATAAATGTTCTGTATTGGTTTCACGAAAATGACACCCCCGTTCAGCGAAATATCTTGCAAGTCCATCCCTGCGGCAACGAGCAAAATCCGCTCACCGGCGTTTTTGCCACCCATGCGCCTGTCAGGCCCAATCCCATCGCCTTAACCGTTTGTAAAATCCTGTCCATCGAGGGTAACCGAATAAAGGTCGAGGGCATCGATGCCTATGACGGCTCTCCGGTCATTGATATCAAATCTTATTTTCCCCCCATCATAAAGAACCAAGAAATCCGGGCGCCCGACTGGAAGAAGGAAAAAGATCCATCCTGAAACCCACCCGCAGCAACGACAATTGAATCATGATTGCAAACCTGACCGGACAGATCGAAAGAATCACCTATACCAATCCTGAAAACGGCTTCACCATTGCCAGGGTCAGGGTACAAGGCCAACGGGATTTGATCACCGTTGTCGGCAATCTGATGGCCCCCACCCCCGGTGAGGTTTTGAATATGAAAGGCGAATGGGTCAAGCACCCGAAATATGGTGAGCAGTTCAAAGTGGTGCATTGTCGCAGTGAGGTTCCCGCTTCCGTGTATGGAATTCGAAAGTACCTGGGGTCGGGGCTCATCAAAGGCCTGGGTCCGGTGATGGCCGATCGCATCGTCAAAAAATTCGGCCAGGACACTTTGGATGTTATCGAAAATGAGCTGGAACGGCTGGCTGAAGTTGCGGGTGTCGGTGAAAAGCGCATTGCAATGATCAAAACCGCCTGGGAGGAACAAAGGGAAATCCGAGCGGTTATGATTTTTCTCCAAACTTACGGTGTCGGTTCCGGTTACGCTGCCAAAATATTCAAGCACTACGGCAATCGGGCCGTTGCCGTCGTAAAAGAAAATCCCTACCATCTGGCATCCGATATTTTCGGTATCGGTTTTAATACCGCCGATAAAATTGCCGAAAAAATCGGTCTGGCGAAGAATGCCGAAGTAAGGGTTGAAGCCGGAGTCCTTTACGTCCTGCAGGAGCTGTCCGATGAGGGACACGTATACTACCCTTATGATCAGCTGGTTCAAAAAAGCCGGGAAATCCTCACCGTAGACCCCGAGCCGGTGCTCAAGGCGATCGCCACCCTGGCCTTGAAACGGCAGATTGTCATCGAGGACTTAAATCGAAATATTGAGCCATTCAAAAAGAACCATAAAGCCGTCTATCTGGCAAAATTTTATACCTGTGAAACTCAGATTGCGGATCGCCTGAAATCACTGATGACCGCTGCAAAAGCGATCCGGGAGGTAAAGATCGATCGTGCCATCGAATGGGTACAGCAACAACTTACCATTACTCTGGCCGAAAACCAAATAAAAGCACTCAAATGCGCCCTCGATGAAAAATTACTCGTTATTACCGGCGGCCCCGGCACCGGTAAAACGACCATTATCAATGCCTTGTTGAAAATATTATCTCGCATCGGTGTCAAGATAATGCTGGCGGCCCCAACCGGGCGGGCTGCCAAGCGTCTAAGCGAGACAACCGGATTGGATGCCCGCACCATTCATCGCTTGCTGGAATTCAGCATTACCAAAGGCGGATTCCAGAAAGATGCGAATAGCCCCCTTGACTGTCACTTGTTGGTTGTGGATGAAGCCTCAATGATCGACACCGTCCTGATGCACCATCTGTTGAAGGCCGTTCCCCCCGATGCCACCTTGATTTTTGTGGGTGACGTCAACCAATTGCCCTCGGTGGGCGCCGGGACGGTGCTAAAGGACATGATCGCCTCCAATACGATGCCGGTGGTGGAACTGACCGAAATTTTCCGCCAGGCCAAACAAAGCCAGATCGTCATCAATGCCCATAAAATTAACAACGGCACCCTGCCGACCCTGACAACCGCCCATCCTGAAAACCAATTGGAAACAGACTTTTATTTTATCGAACAGGAGGATCCCGCCAAGCTCCTGGAAATCATCTTGGAACTGTCGACCAAGCGCATCCCCCGGCGGTTTGGTTTGGATCCGATTGACGATATACAGGTCTTGACCCCCATGCATCGCGGGGTTGTGGGTGCCGGTCATCTCAATCGCAGCCTGCAGGATGCCCTCAATCCCGGGGGAATGAGCATCGAGCGCGGCGGGCGAAATTTTAGACGCCATGACAAAGTCATGCAGATTCGCAACAATTACGACAAAGAGGTCTTCAATGGGGATATCGGCAGAATTACCCGGACTTATGCGGACGAGCAGCAAGTCGTCATATCTTTTGACGGACGGGAAGTCGCTTACGATTTTTCAGATCTGGACGAAATCGTGCTGGCCTACGCCATCTCCGTTCATAAATCCCAGGGATCTGAATACCCGGCCGTGATTATCCCCATCCACACCCAGCACTATATCCTGCTCCAGCGTAATCTCATTTACACGGCAGTGACCCGGGGACGCCAACTGGTGGTCATGGTCGGCACCCGCAAAGCCCTGGCCATCGCTGTGACCAACGACAAAACCCAAAACCGCTACACCCATTTACGCTGCCGGCTGGGTTGATGAGATTTAGCACATAACAAATGGCAGCTGGGACCAAAGTATGAATCATCGCTGAATTAAAACGAGTTCAAAGCGAGACGGATTTTTGCCCAATTTCCTGCTGGCTTCGTCTAAAAACCTTTTGATTCCTGCCGCTGATAATGTAATACAAAAACTTGGCCTTTTGGCTACTTTATTGAAGAATCTCATCGGAATCGGAATCGACAAACTTGATTTCTTAGAGGATAAAAGAGGAGAAAACCATGGCATTGGATAAATTGGACCGTTCGTTAATTCAGGAAATTGAAGCATTGCAGACGGAGGGACGGTCCAAAACCACAGAGCGGATTATCGTTGACTACGTTCCTCCAAAAGGAGGAAAAGGGCCGCGTTACAGCCTGAAGGGGAGCCGGGGGGAATTTATAAGGATGAATTCCAATAGTTATCTGTCGCTATCCAATCATCCCGGGTTGATCGAGGCAGCAGATGCGGCCACCAAACAATTCGGTGTTGGGCCCGGCGCGGTGCGCTTTATCGACGGCACCTTTTCGTATCACGTGGCGTTGGAGGATAAAATCGCCTCTTTTGTGGATAAACCGGCTGCCAAAATTTTTAACTCCGCATACACCGCCAATTGTGGCCTGGCGCTGGCCATTGCCAATAAGCAGACCCATTGGATTGGAGACCAGCTGAATCACAACAGCATTATCCGGGCCATGCGAATTGCCAATGTGCCCGGACCCAACAAGGGCATTTATGATCACAACGACATGGACTCGCTCAAAAAGTGTCTGGATGCGGTCCCCGGCGATATTGAACGGGTAGTTGTTATTTTTGATGGTATTTTCAGCATGCGCGGTGATTATGCGCCAATCGATGCGATTGAAAAAATAGCCAAATCTTACGACACAAAATTCAAAGACGGGGTCATTACGGTGGTGGACGACTCCCACGGCATTGGCGCCTATGGCGAGACCGCGCGGGGCACGGCCGATTTCACGGGTACACAGCCCGATGTGATCATCGGAACCTTTGGCAAGGCCTTTGGCGTAAACGGCGGCTTTATCGCCGCCAGCCCGGCAGTAGTTGAAGCGGTGCGCCAGAAAGCCGACACCTATATTTATACCAATCC
>JASFTQ010000209.1:0-8217 GCA_050053515.1 Desulfobacterales bacterium
TCAAAAGGCTTTCAAACCGTTGCAACACTTTTCAACGTTTATTCCGGGACACGACACCAGCACCTTTTAGATGAAAAACGGAGTTTTCCACAGCACTGGCCTATAAACGGGCGCGGGGCTTCTGCGCCGGGATTCACCCTGACGGCTGCCGGCCGGCCCCGTCCCGAGATACCCGAAATCCTTTAAATTATGCTTGACAGGTTTTGATTCAGTTATTAATTTTTCAAATTTTTATGCGACGGAAGCTTAAGGATGAACATCGAACCAGATAAAGTTAGAAACATCGGCATCAGTGCCCATATCGATTCGGGTAAAACGACCCTTACCGAGAGAATTCTCTTTTATACCAAACGAATCCATGCCATCCACGACGTCAGGGGAAAGGACGGCGTTGGCGCAACCATGGATTCAATGGATCTGGAAAAAGAGCGGGGCATTACGATCGCTTCCGCGGCTACATTTTGTAAATGGCGCGGTCATGAAATCAATATTATCGATACCCCCGGTCATGTGGATTTCACCATTGAAGTTGAAAGATCCTTGCGCGTTCTCGACGGGGCGATTCTTGTTCTCTGCGCCGTCGGTGGAGTGCAATCCCAGTCCATAACAGTGGACCAGCAGATGAAAAGATACCGGATTCCCTGTATGGCTTTTGTGAACAAGTGCGATCGCAGTGGGGCCAACCCTTTTCGGGTCGTCTCGCAACTCAAGGAAAAATTGGGGCATAATGCCGTCGTATTGCAAATACCGCTGGGCCTTGAGGAGAATTTCACGGGCATTGTCGATCTCATTCGCATGAAAGCGCTCTATTTCGAGGGAGCCAACGGAGAAATTGTCCGGGTCGAAAACATACCGGATGCGTTTCTCAGCCAAGCACGCCAAAAACGCGAGGAACTCATTGATGCCGCTGCAATGTTTTCAGATGAGCTGACAGAGGCCGCTCTTGAAGATCGCGTTACGGAAGATCTCATTGTTTCAGCGGTGCGCAAGGCCACCCTCAGACGCGACATAACGCCTGTTTTAATGGGATCGGCCTATAAGAACAAGGGTGTCCAGCCATTGCTGGATGCAGTTACCTATTATCTACCATGTCCGACGGACGTAATGAACCAGGCCCATGAACTCACCAGACCCGAACAACCGGTTATGCTTACCAACGATCCGCAAAGTCCGCTGGTGGCGCTGGCCTTTAAGCTCGAAGATGGACCCTACGGCCAGCTCACCTATATCCGGGTATACCAGGGCACCCTTGCCAGAGGGTCTACGATCGTCAATGTGCGCAGTCGTAAAAAAGTCAAGGCCGGCAGGCTTGTTCGAATGCACGCCAACCAAATGGAAGACATTGAAACCATCCCCGCGGGCTATATCGGCGCCCTGTTTGGCGTTGATTGCGCATCCGGGGACACATTTGTCAATCCGGGGCTCAATTTATCCATGACGTCCATGCACGTCCCCAAACCGGTTATTTCCCTGGCCATCGCACCCAAAGACAATCAATCTCAAATAAGTATGTCGAAGGCACTCAATCGATTCACCAAAGAGGATCCTACCTTCAGAACTTACGTTAATAGAGAAACGAGCGAAACGATTATAGAGGGTATGGGTGAGTTGCATCTCGACGTTTATCTTGAGCGGATGAGACGAGAATACCATGCGCAGGTTGAGGTGGGCAAACCGCAGGTGGCCTATCGTGAAACCATAACAAACAAAGCTGAATTCAATTACACCCATAAAAAGCAAACCGGCGGTGCCGGACAGTACGGCCGAATCGCCGGATACATGGAACCCGTTAGCGGAGAAGAATTCGTATTTGAAAACCGTATTGTCGGCGGTGCGATTCCGAGCAAATTCATCCCGGCCTGTGAAAAAGGCTTTCGGGAATGTCTGGCCAAAGGTCCTAAATTGGGATTCCCCATCACCGGTGTTAAAGTCGTCATCGATGACGGGGCTTCCCATGCGGTCGACTCTTCCGACCTGGCTTTCCAGACAGCTGCCCGCGGGGCTTTTGTCGAGGCCTATGTCAGGGCCAAGCCGGTGGTTCACGAACCCGTAATGAAAGTCGTTATTGAAACGCCCACCGAGTACCAGGGTACCGTCATGGGCTCTTTAAATCAGCGCCGGGGGATGATAGTGGGCTCCCAGGACGAGGGACCGATATCGGTCATCGAAGCGCAAGTACCGTTGAGTGAGATGTTCGGTTATTCGACGACTTTGAGATCACTGACCCAGGGCAAAGCCCAATTCACCATGGAATTCCTCGCTTATAAACGGGTGCCGCAATCAATCACTGAAGAATTGGTCAAAAATGCTGCCGCGCAAAAAAAGAACGTAGCTTGAAGAAAGGGGGGCCGCCATGTTGAAAACTGATTTAATCCTCCGCAATCCATTGAGTTTAATCGGCAGCCGGGTACAAGGTATCCTTTCCCGCGGAGGATTCGGAGCAGTGCTGGCAAGGGCCGGGGTCGGTAAAACAGCTTTTTTGGTACAGGTGTCATTGAATTTTTTACTCAGGGAGCAAAATGTTCTGCATGTCAGCCTCAATGACCCCATCAAAAAAGTCGATCTCTGGTATCAGGAGGTTTTCAGCCACATTGCCCGGCAATACGATGTTAACCAAGTTCAAGAGCTTTGGGAGACATTGTTGCCGCATCGATTTATTATGACCTTTAGAATTGAAGGCTTCAGCGCACGCACGCTGGAAGAACGATTAACGGATCTGACAGAGCAAAAAATTTTCAGCCCCCGAATGATAATTATCGACGGCCTGCCGTTTGATGCCTCCGCTGCAGCCACCCTGAAGCAGCTGCGGTCTTTGGCACGCAAAAATTCTCTTCAAATTTGGTTTGCGGTGCGCACCCACCGCCATGAGGCTCCCGGCCCTGACGGTATGCCCGGCCAATTGAAAAATGTCGTCGATTTGTTTGATTTAGCCGTCGAATTGCAACCCAGAGGAGATGAGATCCACATCGCAGTTATAAAAGTCAGTAAAGATCCGACCACCCAACTTCCACTCTTATTGGATCCTGCCACCATGCTCATTAAAAAACAGGCCCCGGCCTCTCCGGCCCCCTGAAATGGTGAACCTCAGATGCCAAAATCCGAAACACCATCGATCATCGAGGCCACAGCACTGACCCGGATCTACTCTCTGGGCGACAGTAGCGTTATCGGCTTAAACGCCATCGATCTCGCAATTGCAGCCGGGCAACTGGTGGTCGTAAAAGGCAACAGCGGTTCAGGGAAAAGCACCTTGCTGGCCTTGCTGTCCGGTTTGGATCGGCCCAGCAGCGGCGAATTAAAGGTGGCCGGTCACGATCTTATCAAAACTCCGCAAGCAGCGCTGACCCGCTTTCGAAGAGAAGTCGTGGGTATGGTGTTTCAAAATTTTAACCTGTTGCCGACCCTTTCGGTACTGGAGAATGTCTGTCTCCCGGCCCTGCTGGCCGGCGGTTCCCTTGGAAAAATTGAACCCAAGGCCATTGATTTTTTGCAGTGGCTGGGTCTCGGCGGACGCTTAACCCATCAACCGGCGCAGCTTTCAGGCGGTGAAATGCAACGAACCGCCATTGCCAGGGCGCTTATCAATGACCCCGCCATTATTCTTGCTGATGAACCCACGGGAAACCTGGATAGTCGCAGCGGTCACAGCGTTGTTGAGCTGCTTTCAGAATTAAACCGTCGCTGGAACCGAACAGTGGTCATTGCCACCCACAGCAATCTGGCCGATCCCGTCGCTACCCTTACCATCTGTCTCAAAGACGGTAATATTACGGATACAATATGCGACGGTTAGGTTTCTTTTTGCGCTTTTTTAATTGGTTCAGCCTGCGACACCTTCGAAGGCACCGCTTCCAGGCGATATTGGTTTTAGGCGGTATTGCGCTGGGGGCTGCCGTATTTACCAGCGTGCGACTCTCCGTTCACGCCTCCCTGGCGTCTTTCACGCAAAGTATGGATCACATCGCCGGCAGAGCTGACCGGGTGCTGGTACGACCGGGTGGTTTTTTACCTGAAAAAATAATCTCCCGTGTTCTGAAACACCCCGTTGTCCGCTATGCTTCTCCCTTGATGACAGCCTACGTCAAAATCTTTGGCGTGGATGCCGAACCATTCTTGCTGATTGGGATTGACCCGATTCTCGACCGCTCCTTCCGGAGCTGGCAGGTGGCAAGAGCAGAGAATCGGCAGGCGGCAATCTGGCTGGATCTTATAAAAGAACCCTACACCCTGGTTTTGGGCAAGTCATTGGCCCGTCAATATGGGTATACAGCCGGCGGTACAATCTTGGTGGAGCATTCACGACAATCCATAGAATTTCGCATTGCCGGTGAATTGGCACCAGAGGGTTTGGCGCTGGTGGATAATGGGCGTGTCGCTTTTACGGATATCGCAACGTTCCAGGAGTTCACCGGACTTCATGGAAAACTAGACCGCATCGATGTGCTCCTTGCGCCTGAGACAACCTCAGAGCAACTCCATGATCTGGTGACGACACTCCCCGAGGGGGTGGTGTTGTCATCGCCCTCCGAACGGCGGGAAAGCGGGCAAGCGATGATTCGGGCATATCAGCTCAATCTATCGATCTTGAGCTTTGCATCCTTGTTTGTCGGGATGTTTCTGGTTTACAGCCTGGTCGCCTTGAACACCGCTTCCCGTCGCCATGAATTGGCGGTCTTACGTTCCACCGGTGCTTCCGCCCGCTTTCTGTTTTCTATTTTTTTGGCCGAAGGTGCGATCTTCGGCGTGGCGGGTTGGCTGCTAGCCATACCATTGAGTGGTTTGCTGATAAAATATTTACTGTATGGGGTCAGCCAGACGATATCCAGCCTCTTTGTCAGGGTTCAGGTTGAACAGCTTTCCCTGAGCGCCTGGGAAATTTTGCTCTCCTTCGTCGTGACCCTTTTCATTTCCATTCTGGCTGCATTCCAACCGGCTCGGATGGCGATGAAGGTTTCACCCCAAGAGGCCATGAACACATCTCGACATCTCGACCGATCTGGTAAATCCATCATAATTTTGGGGGTCATCGGGGTTTTTTGTATTGTTTTGGTCTGGCCGCTGTCTCAACTGCCGAGTTACAGCGGTGTGCCATTGCCGGGCTATGTCGCTACACTGTTACTTTTTAGCGGGTTTGCCCTGCTGTCGCCCTGGATGCTGGATAAATTCGGAAAGCGCTTATCCCCCATGCTCAGAAATCTGGGGGGATTGCCGGCTTATCTTGCCGGGCGCCACATTCGCGACAGCGGCAATCGAACCGCCATATCCGTTGGAGCGCTGATTACCGCCGTAGCACTGTATGTCTCTTTAGTGGTCATGATCCATAGTTTCCGTCAAACGGTTGAAATGTGGGCCCATCAAACCGTCAGCGGGGATTTATTTGCCACCACCAAAATGGGGGAAATCAACCAGTTCCGCTACCCCATCTCCCCTGAGGTCGTCAAAATCCTCCAAAACCTTGATGCCGCTGTGGATATTGTGCCCAATCGGCGCTACTTTCTGACTTATGAAAAATTTCCTTATGAATTCGAAGCATTGGCTGTGGAGGTCTTTTTGCGATACGGTTCATTCGTCTGGTTGCAAGGTACACCTGGCAAGGTATTGCCTCAATTGATCAGAGGCGACGGCGTCATCGTATCCGAGGTATTTTCAAACCGAACAGGGCTATCGAGCGGTGACCTTTTTCGCGCCCGTATCGAAACCTCGCGGATCGAGCTTCCCATCCTCGGCGTTGTCAGAGACTATCGCACCCAGGGCGGGGTGGTATTTTATGCGCTGCCCGAATTTAAAAAGCGCTACCACGACCCAGGATGGGGCGGTGTTCGATTCTTCTTCAGCGATCGCAACCAGAACCTCGATGCGTCTGTTTCGGCTCTTCGCCGGGAGATCGTCGAAAAAAGCGGCGATAAACTCGCAATGATCAGTGGCAAAGAATTGCGACAGTCAATTTTAACGGTCTTTGATGAAACCTTTGCCATAACGACCGTCCTGTTATTTATCGCCCTGGTCATCGCGGCTTTGGGGATTACCACAACCTTGGCTGTGCTTGTATTGGAGCGCACCCGTCAGCTCAATACGCTTTATGCCGTGGGAGCCAGTTTCGGACAAATCCGTTCCATGATATTCTGGGAGAGCATACTCATGGTGATGGCCGGTGAAATTGCCGGTCTTATCTGTGGGCTCTTCCTTTCCTATCTGCTGGTTTTTGTCATCAACCGGCAATCTTTTGGCTGGACGTTTCTCTATGGATTAGATCTGAAGGCCCTGATTTTTTCACTGCCCTTGATCATCCTGACGGCACTTTTAGCGGCCCTGCCGGCCGTACGGCTGGTCTTCCGTGAACCGCCGGCAACCCTGTTACGGGAAAGCTGAGCCCGCAGAATGAGAGGGTGCCAGCGGCTCCGAGAGTGCCGCGGGGTAATGTTTAGCCGAATGCTCAGGCCGATAGTAAAGAATACTGGCCCAGATGATTAGGCTTTGGATTAACCCTGAAAGGTTTTACTTGAGTAAATTCGAAGTTCGGACTTTGATCAGATAGCTTCCAGATAGAGGGCAACCATTGCGAATTCATCTTTTTCAGTCAAAAACAAGCACTAAAAGGACGTTATTACTTGCAGTAGTAATTGTGTTTTTTACTGTGGGTCAACTGCGGGCCGCCGATCAAAGTGGGTATTATGCGGTGACGGGTGCCTGCAATCTCACATTTCCAAGAGACCACGATGCTCATCCGGGCTTTCGCACCGAGTGGTGGTACTATACCGGCAATCTGGCCGCGGAAACCGGCAGCCGTTTCGGATTCCAGCTTACCTTTTTTCGCAGCCAGATCACCCCCCCCGGTGCCGATGCGCGCTGGCCCCAACCAGCCTCCAAATGGCGCACCCAGCAGGTCTATCTGGCGCATGCCGCCGTCTCGGATCTCTCCGGCGGCCGGCATCTGCACGCTGAGGCCGTCAGCCGGGGCGCCCTCGGTCTGGCCGGTGTCGACCAGGACGAAAACGGTTTTACCGCCGTACGGCTTAAAACCTGGCATGCAAAAATTGGCTCTGGCATGCACGAAATCAAGGCGTCTGCCGACGCATTTGCTTTTGATCTTCGGTTAACACCGGCTAAAAAACCGGTTCTGCACGGTAAAACCGGTTACAGCCGCAAAGGCGCGTCCGCAAAAAGCGCCAGTTGCTATTATTCGTTTACCCGTCTGGAAACACAAGGTGTCTTGACTATCGATGGCAAAGCCCTTCCGGTAGAGGGCCTAAGCTGGATGGATCATGAATTCAGCAGCGCCCCGCTGGAAACGGGAATTGCCGGCTGGGACTGGTTCAGTCTCATACTTTCCGATTACACCGAGGTTATGGTTTATTTTCTGCGGCAAAAAGACGGCACCTATAACGCTGCCTCCAGCGGCACCTTTGTGGACACAGCCGGCAACAGCCGCCATTTAACCCGCCAGGAAATTACAATAGAGGTTTTGGATACCTGGAAGAGTCCCCTCTCGGGGGGTATCTATCCGTCCCGCTGGCGTTTAACCGTCTTGCCGCTGGCAATGGATTTATCGATCACATCCAACCTGGCCGACCAGGAAATGCAGACAACCGCGAGCACCGGGATCACTTATTGGGAAGGCAGTGTTTCAATTACCGGAACCGCGGCGGGGAACAAAGTCGGCGGCGCGGGATATGTCGAGCTCACCGGATACGCAAAACCCTTTGATGCTCCCATGTAGCGGCGGCAGGCCGGTTTAGAAACGAAAAACAAAAAGGATTTGCAAATGATTCTGTGTTTGCAAACCCTTGTCAATTCCGTGGAGGCGGCATCCGGATTCGAACCGGAGAATGGAGGTTTTGCAGACCTCTGCCTTACCACTTGGCTATGCCGCCAAAAAAAATGGAGCGGGAAACGGGATTTGAACCCGCGACTTCAACCTTGGCAAGGTTGCACTCTACCACTGAGTTATTCCCGCTCAATCAGCCCTGTTTGTGTATCTTCTTACGACAGTTTTGTCAACCGAAAAGACTAGATCTCCAGCAACCGTCTAAAGCGGATAAAATAATCGACCCCCGACCAAATTGTAATCACTAGCGCCACCAGCAAAAAAAAGTAACCGATATTATGGAAATTAATGCCGAAATAAGGAAAATGGATCAACAGGGGTATCGCCGCGGCGATTTGAAAACCGGTTTTATACTTTCCCAGCCAGGAGGCTGAGATGTCTTCCCCTTCACC
>JASFTQ010000210.1:0-8188 GCA_050053515.1 Desulfobacterales bacterium
TAATGGGGACGTGCGTCCAGAGAAAATAATCTGCATAACTATTTGTTTTTGTTATATTAAATATTTTACAACTTTTCCCTTGACAGGAGAATTATAGGATGTCCCCTTAAAGTTTAAAGTAGGCGAGCACTTAAAATAGTATCGCACTTTCTGCACCAACGTCCCCTTAAAACGTCCCCTTAAACCCTTTAAAGAACAAGGCATAGGAATAGTGGATGGTCTCAACTCTTTTTAGTAACCGATTTCTTTTAAAAATGTGAGGATTTCGCTATTGACCCGATCGGGGTGTTCAAGTACAAGGTAATGGCTGGCAGCTTTCACGATAACCAATTTGGAATTTGGGATACTCCCATGCAGGCGATGGGAGAGACTGGGTGGTGTTAAACGGTCTTGGTCTCCAACCAGAATCAATGTCGGCACCTCAATGTGTTTTAATTCTTCCCCCGCGGTCCAGTTCCAGACACTTCCGATAACCTCCCAAAAATGTTTTCTGGGATTGTCGGTTATGTCAGCCACAATCCAATCCAACACCTCCTTGGAAGCAGTCGACGACAGAGCACTACTGACCTGCCGCTCAAGCCATTTGTTGGACTGACTCGCAAATTTCCGGGAGTTGCGGTCGTATTTGCGCGGTTGGGTGAAATCCGTTAGCAGTTGCAGAAGGGCTTGGATATAATAGACGATGATTTGACGCTTCAAACGGGGATTTTTATGACCCTGAGTGGCGATCAAAATGAGGGCGTCCACCTGTAAAGGGTTATGGATGCAATACTGCATCGAAATAATCCCGCCCAACGACCAACCGATCAAAACGGTTTTTTCAATACTGAGGGTACTGAGAAATGTTTTTAGATCCTTGGCAAAACCTGCCACAGAGTACTTCTTCTCAAGCGGCGTGGATTTGCCGTGCCCTCTGATATCCAAGACATAGCTGCGGTATTTCTCGGCGAGAACCGGTATCTGCCGGTTCCACCACTCATGGGAGGCCCAAGCGCTGTGAAGCAATACCAGGGGAGGTCCGGAACCGTTGACGGTGTAATAGAGTTTACCGTTTTCAACTTCGACATACGGCACACGAAATTCCTTTCGCAGAGGGAGCGCCTTCCGGGGCAATCAATGATTGGAATAAATATCATCCGCTTCTGCCTTCCGAACTTCTTTGGTGGCATTCTTAAGATTTTCCAACCATATGCGCCGCTCACGTTTGGTGCCTCTGCGCACAGTTATAATAGAGGCTCGAATGACAGCGGCCTCAGTTTTTTGGAGTGCATACAAAAAGGCGAGATATTTTTCTTTCGATGGGAATTTTGATATGACCATCGACGCATAATTTTTTTGGTCTGAATTCAAAAGGTCCGAATAAAAGTCAATGAGGCACTCTATTTCAGCGAATTGCTTTTGGCGAACTTCTTCCGTATACAAGCCTTTGGTATGTTTGTCCAAAATCTGGCGGGTTTTGGTATCGATTTTTTGCAGTTCCCGGGCCCGCTCCTTGCCGAGTCGAAGGTTCTTTGCAGCCGCCAACGCCAATTTTTTGGTAAACAAAATATTTTTGCGGGTGAGTCTCAGCCTTCGACGGTATCCTATATATTGCGGCAGGAAAAAGGGCAGCAGCAGCAGTCGCCAACCGGCAACGAACCTTTTGTCTTCCAGCAGACGGTGTGCAATTTTGTTTGCTTTTTTGACTTCGCGATCCCAGATAGCTCGATGTTTTGCCATGGGAAAAATTTATACGAACTTCGATTCTCAGGCAGAATTTACATCCGGGTCATAACACAGCCTGCAGCAATTTAGGCAGCGCTCGGCTTCAGCCAATGAATCCTTTTCGCTGAGTACCAGGTCAGCCTCATCAAAGGAGTTGATGCGTTCTGCCACTGGAAGTTCGGGCATCTTTGCTCGGGATGAGGGTTTTATGCCCTCAACGTGTTCAAAGAGCGATTCATCGATGTGCTTTTTAAGCAGGGATTTCGCCACGGGTTTTATCTCTTCTTCCCCCATGAGGTAGAGATGGATGGCTCTGGCCGCTCTTCGGCCGCCACCGATGGCCTCGATAACCAGGGATGCACCGGTGTAAGAATCTCCGGCGGTAAAAATTTTCGGAATGTTGGACTGTAATATTTCCGGATCGGCATCGATGGTATTCCAGCGCGTGAGATTTAAATCGGAAAGGCTTTTATCCTCATTGATGAAGGATACGTCCGGTCCCTGACCAATAGCCGTTATCAGCATATCAATATCCATCAAGGTTTCCGATCCTTCAATCGGAACCGGTCGGCGTCGGCCACTGGCATCCGGTTCACCGAGTTCCATCTTCAGATACTCCAATTGGGCAACCCTGCCGTGTTCGTCACCGATGACCCTTACCGGTGCTGCCAGGAAGTGAAGTTTAACCCCCTCATGCTCGGCGGCATCTATTTCCACTTCATTGGCCGGCATTTCTTTGCGGGTGCGGCGATACACGATGGAAACTTCCTCGGCCCCCAGACGGACCAATGTGCGGACACAGTCGATGGCAGTGTTACCGCCGCCGATTACGACGCATTTACGGCCGATGGGTATTTTGAAAACTTCCTGTCCGGTTTGCTGGTTGATGGCAAATTTGGTGAGAAAGTCGATTCCGGTGTAACAGCCTTCCAGATCTTCGCCCTCGGCTTTGAGACGGTAATCGCTCCAGGCACCCACACCGATGAACACCGCTTCAAAACCTTCAGCAGCCAGTGAATGCATATCGAAGTCCCGTCCGAATCTGACATCGGTTCGGCTTTCGATGCCCAAATTCAGAATCCCGTCGATTTCCCATTCCAGGACCTTTTTGGGAAGTCGATATTCCGGAATTCCATATCGGATCATACCCCCCAATTTCGGCATCATGTCGAAAATGGTAACGCTGTGGCCGAGACGTCTGAGAAAAAAAGCACTACTCAGTCCTGCCGGGCCGCCGCCAATGACAGCCACCTTTTTCCCGGTATCGGGTGCGCAGGGTATCGGGTAGCGCTCGCCCGTATTCATTTCAAAATCAGCGGCAAACCGTTTGAGCTGGTTGATGGAAACAGGCTCGTCTTCGATTCCGCGACGGCAATAATCCTCGCAGGGGTGCGGACAAACCCGACCGCAGGTCAGCGGCAGGGGGTTGCGTTCCCGGATCGTGTAAACGGCACCTTTATAATCTCCGGCTTTGATCTGGGCAATGTACCGGGGAATATTGATTTCCGCCGGACATGTTTGTCTGCAGGGCGCAAGTGCAGCATCCTGCTGATTGAACTCCAGAAGCCGTTCGGTCATGGTTCTGACAGTCAGAATATTTTTAGGACAGGCTTTTTCACAGGCACCACATCCCACGCATTTGGTTTCATCTACGACGGGATATCCATCAGGCCCCATTTTGATGGCATCAAAAATGCATGCTTTGATGCAATCCCCCAGACCCAAACATCCAATCTTGCATACGCGGTTTCCGCCGTACATCTTTGCCAGGGCCTTGCAACTCTGGACCCCCATATAGCGGTATTTATTTTCAGCTCGATCTCCTCCCAGGCAGGTGTTCAGCGAACGCAAGGGCTCGGCGGTGCCGGGATCCATGCCCATTACAGCAGCGACTCCGCCGGCCGATTCCGGGCCGCCGACCATACAAATGCTCGGCGGTGCGTTGCCGGCGACAACAGCAACGGCTGCCGCAGCACATCCGGCATAACCGCAACCGCCGCAATTGGCGCCGGCCAGATGGTCCTGAACTTCGGCGATACGCGGGTCTTCATAAACATAGAATATTCTTGACGCAACACTCAACATACAGGCACATGTGCCACCGATAGCAAGCATTACGATAATGGCTTCAATCACGTTTACCTCCTAAACACATAAAATAACACCAAATTGAGCGGTTCCAGGTTCCCCGTTCAACGTTCAGGGTTATAAAAGCATTAAGTCTCAGATTTTTGCTGTCTGCTTCTGGCCAACCCTAGCTATTACCCAATGGGTGAAGCGATAAGCATCGCTGGATTCTCTATAGCTCCTTGTCAGTCGGGAGCTTGGCATTGTTCGACCTTGAACCCTGAACCGCTTAACCCAAGATAACCTATACTAATGTAGCTTCAATTTCGCCAGCTGTATTTGGTACCACAAAGTGGTAAATCTGTAAAGTAAAAGCCTTATTAATTGGAAAACATTTCCAACTATTACACCATCCCTTTAAATGCAAAAAATGTTAATGAAAGAATGCCGGCCGTAACCAGGGCAATGGAGGTATCCTGCAAAGGCTTTGGAACCCTGGCTAAAAGGATACGTTCCCGCACCCCCGCGAATAGAATCAGGGCCAAGCCGAATCCCACTGCGTAAGAAAATGAAGCCACCAGAGCCTGCATGAAATTATACTCCTCATTGACATTGATGAGACAGACTCCCATGACCGCGCAGTTGGTGGTAATCAGGGGCAAAAAGATGCCGAGCCCGGCGTACAACGCCGGGATGGTTTTTTTTAAGAACATTTCTACAAACTGTACCAGGGAGGCAATCACAAGAATGAATGCCACCGTGCGAAGATAGACAAGCTCCCACCGGGTTAAAATAAATGTATTGACCATCCAGGTGATGATGCCCGCCAGGACCAGCACAAATACGACCGCCATGGCCATGCCCACGGCGGTTTCCATTTTTTTGGAAGTCCCCAGAAAGGGGCAATTGCCCAGGTATTGGGCCAGCAGGATGTTGTTGATCAAGATGCAACTGATGGCAAGGACGAAAAAGTCTCCCATGGGCCGCCTCCTATTTTCTACCGGCAAGGTTCATGATGCAAAGCATCAGTCCCAGGCTGACGAAAGCACCCGGGGCTTCCACCAAGAATTTAAATGGCTGAAAGGACGGGCCGAGAATCGGAATGGCCGTCTTGTAAAAGGTCAACGCTCCGGTTCCCAGCAACTCCCGGACAGCTCCCAACGCTGCCAGGGACAGGGTAAAACCGATTCCAATACCAAGGCCGTCGGCCAGTGACGCTAAAATCCCCCGTTTAGATGCAAATGCTTCGGAACGTCCCAATACAATACAGTTGACCACGATCAGGGGGATAAAAATACCCAACTCGAGAAACAGGGGATAGGTGAATGCCTTCATGACCATCTCGACGACGGTTACAAAAGTCGCAATAATGACAATAAAGCAAGCAATCCTCACTTTCGGCGGGATCACTTTTCTTAAAGAAGACACCAGCACATTTGAGCAGACCAGGACAAATGTTGTCGCCAGCCCCATGCCCCATCCATTATAAAGGGTTTTGGTAACTGCCAACACCGGGCAAAGCCCGAGAACCAATCGGAAAGGGGGAACTTCATCCCAGAGACCTTTGACAAATTCCTGCGCGATCGTTTTGGCCATCGCTTAATTCTCCCTACTTAGCGAACTCCTGTATTTTTTTGGCAATCTCAGGTTTCAGTTCCTGGTAAAGTTTGACGGCGTCGTTTGTTGCCGAGCAGACCGCGCGGGATGTAATGGTGGCGCCGCTGATGGCGCTGATCTGTCCGCCGTCCGCGGCGACCTTGAACGGTTGGTCAAGGGGAAGATTTTTAAATTGGGATACAAAGCTCGGATCGTCTTTGGCTTTGGCCCCCATGCCCGGTGTTTCTCCGTGGGTCGTCACGCCGACTCCCAGCAGTTTGTTGTCCTCCAAATCAAGGCCGACCATCAGCCCCACGTCCCCCCCATATCCTTTGCCAAAAGTTTCGAAGGCAACCGCGCGGGGTTCGCCGTCAAATGCGCCCACAAAAAAGCTCATTTCTGACTCTCCCACCGTCATCGAAAATCGGTCACCGATCGGATTATTGGAGGCACCCTCGAGAATTGAGTTGATGGCAGGCCCTTTGACGAATTGAAGCTCTTGAATGGCTATTCGCTCTTTGGTTCCGTTGTGCAAGGCGGCAAGCAACGTGCCGGAAATTGTGCTCAAGATTGTGAGAACGATCAGCATTTTTGATATTTCACGCATATCAAGCAACCTTTCCCAACGCCTTTGGCCGGATTTTGTCCAAAAGAGGATTCATAAGATTAATCGTTAAGATTGCATACACGACACCGTCTACGTGAGCGCCGATATTTCGGATCAGCACGGTCAACACCCCGCCGATGGCACCGTAAATGAGCATCGGGGAAAAATTTATCGGTGAAGAGGAGTCTTCGGTAGCCAGAAAGAAAGCCCCGATTAAAGTGTATCCGGTAAGAAGGTGAAACACCGGTCCAGCGAAGCGGGCCGGATCTATTAGATGAAAAATCAGGGCCGCCCCTAAAACACCCAGCAAAAAAGAAACAGACACCTCCCAGCGGATAAAGCCTCTGATGAGCAGATAAATACCGCCCAAAATAAGTCCCAATCCAAAGGTGGCGCCGATACCACCGCTTTGTCTACCCAGCAGCAGGTCCGCGATTGTAAATGATTCAATGGCCTCGGTACCAAAATATTTAACCGCAGCCAGAGGATAAAACATATCCATATTCAAATCGTAGTTTAATAGCGCGGCGTTGAAATCAAAAAGATGTTTCCAAGACACCGAAAGCATCGCCACTGCAAGTAAAACCGGGTTGAAAGCATTGCTGCCAATCCCGCCAAAAATCTGCTTGCCGACCACCACGGCAATAAAGGTTCCGGTCAGGACTGCCCACCAGGGCATCGTTGCCGGGACCAGCATGGCAAACAAAAGTCCGATCAGGGCCGCATTGCCGTCCCCGATGGTTATCGACCGGCGAGCCACACGATTTATGGCCAGTTCCCACAGAATCGCCGAAGATATGGAAAGGGCAATCACGCCGACCGCCGGGATGCCGTATTGCATGATGCCCAGCAGAACTGCCGGCAGGGCAGCAATCATGGTGTGATAGTACCTTTCAGAAACGCTGCTTCCGTTATGCCAGTAGGGAGCATGGGTCACGATGTATTTTTGAGGCTTATTCATGCGTCTCCTCCGCAGAACCTACCCGCGCCAGTTCGTATTTCGCCAGTTTGATAAACTGAAAGATCGGTATTTTTGATGGGCAGACAAAACTGCACAGGCCGCATTCGATACACGAATACAGGTCGTATTGGTCTGCGGCCTCTTGGTATTGTTCAGCTTCCAGGAACCGAACCAACATATTGATCGGTATAAAAACAGGGCATATTCGGATGCACTCCCCGCAGTTGATACAGGGATAATCGGAGACATACGGTATGCTTTCCCTGTCTTGCACCATCAACGCACTGGTGTCCGGCAGAACCGGTTGGTCTGCTGACCATACGCTGGTGCCGGTCATGGGTCCGCCGAGTATAATCCGGTCTCCGTCTTCCAATGTGATTCCCAGCGTATCGAGAATATGACGGATCGGAGTCCCGATCCGGGCAGAAACCAGTTGCGGATCACCGTTTTTTCTTACGACGGTCATATGCTTTGAGACCGGAACCCGGCCGTTTTGGAAAGCACTGCCAAGTGCAGCAACAGCCTCTGCGGTGATGAAGCATACCCCCATATCTTCATGGTGTCTGCCGGCCGGCACGATTTGGCCCAACGTATCTTTCATAATCAGTGAAGGATTGGCGGCAGGATATTCTATGGGAACGTTTTTTACCTCTGCACCGATATTGCCGTATCCCTGCATAAATTCACCGGGTATGGCCATGACAATATGATCCAACCCACTAATATGTTTCAAAATGCTGATGCCGTATTTTAACGCGGCGGTATGGGTCTTAACAATATATTGGTTGGTGGAGACCAACAGATCGTTGTCACCGCCGTATATGACGATGGTATTAAGCGCCTTGCTGGAATCATTAAAAATGTTTAGCGGCAGCTTGCCGGGCAGTTGAGCGAGGTAATTGCGGGCAACCGCCTGGGTCGCCCCCCCCTGTTGGGTTTCGAACTGATCGTCAAATTCCTCCTCATCGGAAACATCAATTGAAACAGCCGTATAAAACTTGCCGAAATCACCGGCGTAAGAGGAAATGGCGGTTATGGTGCCGGTAACGGAGGAAATCACATACGCATCTTTTTCGGGTGAGGGGGCGAGTTTCTGGCCGGTTTTCACCGGATCACCCTCTTTGAACAAAGTGGTTTCCGCGGGATTAAAAAGGCCGTCTATGAGAAGGAGGATGGATTTTGGATCAGGAATTTCTACGGTGTTAAGGTGCCGGTCGGAAAGCAGCGCGTATTTGAGCCTCGGTGTGACAAAT
>JASFTQ010000211.1:0-8185 GCA_050053515.1 Desulfobacterales bacterium
ACGGCCGTGATATTAAGTTCCGATAACGGGCCGTGGATCAGCTATGGCAATCATGCGGGCAAAACGCCGTTCAGGGAGGCAAAAGGTACGACCTTCGACGGAGGAACTCGCTCCGCCTGCATCATAAAGTATCCCGAGCGAATTAAACCGAACACGGTGTCGGAGAGAGCATTTTGTTCAATCGATATCCTGCCGACTCTCTGCCATTTAGTTGGGGCCGAGCTGCCTGACAACGAAATAGACGGCAAAAATGTATGGGATATCATTATTGACAAGGCCGGCGCAAAGAATCCTCACGAATACTATGCGTTTTCCAACGGCCATAATTTTGAAGGCGTTATCAGCGGAGATGGGAACTGGAAACTGCACCTGCCGCATAATTACAGGACCCTGGTTGAAGCCGGCATGGATGGGGCGGCCGGCAAATACAGGCAGGATCGCATCGAATTGTCCTTATTTGATATGAAAAATGACCCGTACGAACGGGTGAATGTTATTGACAAATATCCACAGATAGCTTCAAAACTTAAACAAATCGCTGAACAACACGAGAGCAAATTTTACAAATGAACCAGCCCGAATCAATGTTCATCTGACAGAGTGAACAATATTCATTAATGAAACTCGCTATAAGGGGAAAAGATGAAGAGGATTTTTAGCTGCCGAGTTTTTTTTAAGGTACCGGCCGCCGGAGGTGCCGTATTCCTGTTATTCCTGGTTTTTCTGCATTTTTCCTGTACTGCTGGGAAAAACAAGCCAATCGAAAATATGGCCGCCGGACATGGCCTTCAGTTCTATGAATTGGCACAAACCTGGGACGAAGCCGTTCCACTGGGCAACGGGGAGTTGGGTGTCCTTGTCTGGCAAAAAAGCGGCCGGTTGCGTTTTTCACTGGACCGTTCTGATTTGTGGGATTTGCGTCCGGTAGAGAGTTTTAATAAACCGGAATTCAGCTACAGGTGGGTTTACGAACAGGTTTTAAAAGGAGACTACTCACCCGTGCAGCAGTTATTTGATGTCCCCTACAACCAATTACCGGGGCCATCAAAGATTCCCGGAGCCGCCCTCGAATTTGCCATCGCAGGTTTAGGGGCGGTGAAAAATGTCCAATTAAGAGTTGAAGACGCAATTTGTAGAGTCGAATGGGAAAACGGAGCCATACTGGAGGCTTTTGTCCAGTCCGATTCTCCGGCAGGTTGGTTTCTCTTTAAAAATGTTCCGGAAGATTTTACTCCCAGCCTGATCCCACCCGAATACCAAAAGAAAGGTCAAAGTCAACAGGAAAATTCACTCACCGGCCAGGATTTGCAGCGGCTTGGATACACTCAGGGCGAAACTGTAAGAGATGGCGATAAATGGCTTTACCGGCAGAAGGGATGGGGGGACTTTGAGTATGAAGTGGCTGTGGCCTGGAAAAATACCGGCAAAAAAAACATTCAAGGCTGCTGGAGCATTTCCTCTACCTTTTCTGAAAACAAAACTGGCCAAAGAGCCGAACAAGTCGTCAACGAAAGTCTAAAAAGGGGATTGAAAGATAGTTTGGTTTCACACAGGTTATGGTGGAAAAATTTCTGGACCAAATCGGCAGTTTCCTTGCCCGATTCTATTCTGGAAAACCAGTGGTATATGGAATTGTATAAATTCGGCTCTGCAGCAAGGGCCAACACCCCTCCCATTTCTTTACAGGCCGTATGGACAGCCGATTTTGGCAAGCTTCCTCCCTGGAAAGGAGATTTTCATCACGATCTAAACACACAATTGAGTTATTGGCCCGCCTATTCGGGAAACCACCTCGATCTGGAAGAGGGTTTTTTAAATTGGCTTTGGGAAAACCGCAAAACCTTCAAAAAATACACCCGAAACTATTTCGGAACTGACGGCTTGAACGTGCCTGGAGTGACCACACTGAAGGGAGAGCCCATGGGCGGTTGGATTCAATATTCCTTCGGGCCAACGGTTTCGGCCTGGTTAGGGCAGCACTTCTACCTTCACTGGATCTACTCAAAAGACATCGGGTTTTTACAGGAAAAAGCCTACCCCTGGATAAAGGATGTGGCCGTCTACCTGGATGAAATTTCAATAAAAGAAAAAAACGGGCTGAGGAAGCTTCCCATAAGTTCAAGCCCCGAAATTAACGACAACCGGATAGATGCCTGGTTTACCAAAACCACCAACTTCGACTTAGCTCTTATCCGGTTTACTTTTGAAAAAGCGGCCGAAATGGCAAAGGAATTGGGCAAACAAGAGGAAGCAAAAAAATGGGCTCAAGTTTTGGAAAAATGGCCTCAACTGGCGTTGGCCGGCAAAAATAATGGATTGGCTTTTGCTCCTGATTATCCCTACGAAGAGTCACACCGCCATTTCTCTCACCTGCTGGGCTGGCATCCTCTGGGTCTTATCGACTGGAGCAGCGGGGAAAGGGAGCAACATATTATTGAAGCCACACTGAAGGATCTGGAAAAATTTGGCTCGGACTGGTGGGTGGGCTATTCCTTCAGCTGGTTGGGAAATCTGTATGCACGGGCATTTAAAGGCGATAAAGCGGCTGATATTTTGCGTGTGTTTGCCGAAAATTTCTGTCTGCCCAACAGTTTTCATGTCAATGGTGAACAGCACGACAGAGGGTATTCCAGGTTTAAATACCGGCCGTTTACTCTAGAAGGGAACTTTGCCTTTGCTTCGGGAATCCAGGAAATGCTTCTGCAGAGCCACACCGGAGTGGTCCGGATTTTCCCGGCCATACCCGCCAGCTGGGAGGATGTCAGTTTTTGCGGATTACGGGCGGTAGGTGCATTCGTCATCGACGCTGAAAAGAAAGCGGGGAAAATTACAAGGATTAAGATTCTTTCAGAAAAAGGCGGGATTCTCCGATTGGAAAATCCATTCGATCAAAAGGAGTTTGAAATAACCGGGGGTGAAGTTTTGGAAAAGGGAGAAGTCCTTAAAATCAAAACATCACCTGGGGAACTGGTTGAATTAAAATAAAAGGAACGCAATAAAGGATGTGCCAATCTTCATGCAGCGCCGAAGACGCCCCTGTTCCCACAGGCCCCGGGGGAACCAGTCCCGTCGGTTCCCCCCGTCGGAAAGCCGACGGATTCTCCTCAGAAATAAAATGACTAAAAAAATTCAGCGTCTATTTTGTGGAAGATTGATTGAATAATATACCGAGCTTCAAAGATCTAACTCTGCAGGCGGTTCATTGAAAGGGGACAAGTTATTTTTCTGTTTGCACCGGCTTTGTATAGACGACCTCACCCCCGATAACTGTCATTTCCGGCTCGATCTTCCAGATATCCTCGGCCGGGATGGTCATGTAATCTACTGGAATAACCACAAAATCGGCCAGTTTCCCCACCTCGATGGATCCCAGGATATCCTCTGCGAACATAACATAGGCGCCACCCATAGTCGCGGCCCGTAGAGCCTCTTCTCTGGTCATGGCCTGTTCCGGAAACCAGCCGCCCGGAGGATTGTTGTTCCGGTCCTGCCGGGTTACCGCCGCGTGCAGGGTGTAAAATGGTTTGTATGGAGAGACAGAATAATCCGTCCCCGTTGCCACCACAACACCCAAATCCAATAAATCGCTCCAAATATAGGCGTACTTAATGCGTTCAGGCCCCATCCTGGCCTCGGCAAAGTTCATATCCTCGGTCGCATGCAAAGGCTGCATGGAGGCCACAATCCCCAACTCGGCGAGTCGGGGTATGTCCTCAGGAGTCAGCATCTGACAGTGCTCAAGAGCGAACCTGGCCTCTTTGCCATCGGTTTCCGTCGCCTTCAGAGCCCTTTCGAAGGCGTTGATGGCAGTCCGGTTAGCCGCGTCACCAATGCAGTGTACTCTCATATTGAAACCAATTTTTAGCAGCTCGGTCGCAGATTGAGCCAATTGGTCTTCACTCTGTCTGGCTTCCCCAAAATAACCCGGATAGTCGCTGTACTCTTCAAGGAAAAGCGCACCTCTCGACCCTAAAGCGCCATCTGCAAAAGCCTTAACTGATCGGATGAAGTATTTGTTTTTATGGTTTAACGGTTTGCCCAGCTTTTTCGCTGCACTCTCCCTGATCATCTCGTTGATCCGTATCCTTAGTAGACCCACATCGTAAAGTTTTATCCGTCTTTGAACCTCTTCAAATCCCGTCATGCTGGCCCCATGGATAGTCGTCAGTCCGCTGGCTATGGCCAATTGAGTTCCTTCAACAAGATTCCGGCTTCGTTCATAGTCGGTCATTGGAGGCAGAGGAGGAATAAGCTTTGTTAATTGTGCCGGTGCCCTTTCTACGAATTCACCCGTAGGCTCCCCATTCTTGTCCTTCTTGATATGTCCTCCCGGAGGATCGGGAGTGTCGCGGGTTATGCCGGCAAGTTCCAGAGCTTTGCTGTTGGCACCGCTGCCATGGGTGTACCGGCGTATATAAACAGGATTATCTGGGGCTACGGCATCGATCAGCTCTTTATGGAATTCTGGTGGATCCCAAACATCAGACATCCAGCCACTCAACACCAGCCACCGTGGTTCGGGCCCTGGACGCATTCCTTCCCCAGTTGCCAAACAGTGTTTTATCACTTCCTGCATCCGCTCGACAGAGGCCCACTCACCAATCTCAGCCCTGATGTCCGGAATTCGTGGATACAATTCCCTTTCTCCATACCTGATGTGGACATGGGCATCATGTAAACCGGGGATAACTGTTTTACCTTCTAGGTCGAAAACAAAGGTGCGCGGGCCGATATGGGCCTTTGCTCCTTCATTTTCACCCACATAGATGAACTTGCCATCTTTTACTGCAAAAGCAGAAGCTGTGCTGAAATCTTCATCAACGGAATAGATGTTGCCATTGATGTAGACTCTATCAGCCTCTTGAGCGTTGCTGCATGCTGCCGTTGCTAGTAAGATCGAAACAAACAGCACAAGAATAGAAAAGAGACCTGACAATTTTTTCATTGTTTTCATCTTATCTCCTCCTGAAGGACTCGAGTTTATTTTTATCATACCTTTAATAATTCTTTCAACAAGAATTGAGAGTGGAGTACGATCTTTGCTGGGTGGCTTGTAATAATCGAGATTCTTTTGAGAAAATTTCAACTTGGAGCCCGTCTTAAAAATGGGCACGTGATAAGAAGAGACTTTTTTGACCGCTTATTTTCTATTAAAAGAGATCTGCAAAGATCTTGAAATTCTGCCTCAGTAGGTGTGGATATTTTTCTGGATTCTTGACAAATATTAGTCGCTGTTTGCATTTGTTCGATCTAAAGTCTGAAATACACGGGTTAAGAAAGAGCTGCTGATATAAGAAAATTGTGCCGTCTCTCCTTAGAACGAATCAGACCACTCTTGTACTATTTTTTTATTTTGAGGGGATTTTTCCATTTACCACAAAATGTGATTTTTGGTTTCACTGCAAATGACGAATAAAAATCAATTCAATCTCATATTTGCCCTCTCAAGTCCCCCCTGGTCAATCAGGGGGGAGCTCGTTGGCGAAGGCTCTGCCCAAACCGCCTTTAAGACTTTTTACTATTGATATTAACCTCCCCTACACCTCCTCGTGAATTAGGAGGGGCCTGAAAGGTAAGCGTTTTGGGAAAGGTGTGGGGGGCGGTACAGGATTTGAATCCATGACTTCTATCTAGAGCGAAAAGGAATATTAACACCCCCCTATGGACTAGGAAAGGCACATTGGCTAGGCGATCCCGTTTGCTGCAGACTGTGTTTGACCTTGTTTCGGACACCCTCGTCTGAAGACCTTGCATTTTAATCGGCTGAACAGTAACTTAATAAATATTGCACTTAAGGTCGTGTCACCTTAGGTGTGGCATGTTACAGGATCATCATGATTGTCAGGAGGTGTACGTGATGAGAGTTAAGAAGTTCGCGCCGGCAATCGCCATTTTGGCTGTCGTCTGGGCTTCCTTATCTAGTGTTTTACAGCCACGGCCGGACAATATGGCCTTTTGTGCCGAAAGGCAAGGAGTGCCAGCTTCAAACTTTGCACACCGAATATTTGTCGATATTTTTCCTGAACCAACGCCTGTTGCAGATGACAGTTACAGTCGTGAATCGAAAGCGGCCATGATCGCTCACCATATGGCCTCAGGTCTCTGGGTGGTCGGACGCCACTACCAACGCACGCCGGATGAGGTGTTAGCTCAGGACATCAAACCATTCCCTGTGTTTGGTTGGCAAGATGATTTCGAATACGAGATCGACTGGCAGCGGCGAAGTGTAACCGTTCACGCGCCAGGGATTCCACCGCGAACAGCCGTCTACAATGGGGACCAGGGCTCGACGATTCTGCCCAGAGGAGCAGATAATGTTTACTTTAAACCAAAGACGGTTCCGCGGAAATTGCCCGATGCTGCCAGTGAACCATGGCCTATGGGCGACGCCGGCGCAACAGAACCCGTTCCGGAAGGCGTGAACATCGATGGCATTGTCGATGCCCTCGAATGGGCGCTGGCTAAAACTAAGCACAATACCCGCGCCATTGTGGTGGTATACGACGGCAAGATCGTTGGCGAACGCTACGCACAGGGCTGGACCAAAGATACACCTCAGATCAGTTGGTCGCAAGGGAAAAGCATCACGGCGGCCTTGATTGGAGTTTTAGTGCAACGGGGTCACTTAAGGCTCGATGATTTCGCGCCTGTTAAAGAGTGGCAGGGGCAAGGCGATCCGCGCCGACAAATCCGTATCCGCGATCTGCTACGCATGAGCAGCGGCTTGGACTTCGCTAACCTGGGTTTAAGCGGAATGCGTTCGTTCATCCGGGAAAACGAGCATATGCGAATTTACTTCGATGCGCTTGACGTCTTTAAACACGCTGTGGAACAACCGGCTGAATTTCCTCCCAATACGAGGTGGCGCTACCGAAACAGCGATCCTTTAACGCTCGGCAAAATCGTACGGCAGACAGTGGAAGATCAAGGCGGTGATTATTTGACCTTTCCACAAAGAACTTTGTTCGACCGGATTGGAGCCCGCAGCTTCGTACTAGAGACAGATGCCTGGGGAAATTTTATTCTTACCGGGTATGACTATGGATCTGCTCGGGATTGGGCGAGGTTTGGGCTGCTCCATTTATGGGATGGTTTTTGGAATGGCGAGCGTATCCTGCCAGAAGGATGGACTGAGTTTGTCTCCACACCAGCGCCGACGGACAAAGGCCAAAATTACGGCGGATTATTCTGGCTTAATCGCGGCGGTCGACTGGACCGGATTCCAAAGGACGCGTACTGGTCGGCCGGATTTATGGGCCAGATCACCATGATCATTCCGTCTCGCAATGTCGTAGTTGTTCGGCTGGGACCCAGCCCTGGTGATTACATGTCATATTTAAACGTTGTCATTGGGCGAATATTGGAGAACCTGCCGGGCAGTCACTCACGCGGGGACAAAACTGTGAATTGAGGGTTCTATTGCGCCCCGGATTATGAAAAGATCAAATAGCTGATCGAGGACATCCTGGGATCGGGATTCCTGGTTATCCAGATGGAGATAAACTTGTTAAGTATTGTATCCTCGAAATTACTTTTTACTCCAAGAACTCTTTCAAACTTTTTTTAATAAAATATGTCCATCCCCCAACGCAGCTCTCTCTTTTAAATTCAGGGATATCCTCTGGAAAATCTTCAAGAACTTGAGCTGTCAGCTGAAGCTTTGTCAAATTATTTTCTTTGAACAATTCAAAAACCACGTACGAATCCCCCTGATAGCCTTCAAATTTCCAGTTATATCTGATCAATCTTTGAGGAATAACCTCGGTCACTTTCCACATATGAAGGAAATTTCTATCTTGACTTTGGACGTTAAATTGAGTCTCAAATCCAACCTCCGGTTTAAAGGAGGGAATATTCTCGAAATACCATTGCCGCATTTGGTCAACGTTGGTTATGGCTTTCCAAACGGATTCAATTGATGTGTTAAAAAATTGTTCCACAATAATTGGATCGTCGCCTTTTCTCATTATATCTCCATCTTGTTCATTTTATATTACAACAAATTTGATTAATCCCTCAATTAACCTGATCTATTCATAAATTGTAAAAGACAAGAAACATAGATGCAATAGAAGGCGAAAATCTTAGCAAGTGAGTGGGTTTGATTTTACGACCATACTGGCGGTCATGCAAATAGGGTAAATACGATGATTTCTACTTATAAAGAGAGACTTTATCCTTCAAT
>JASFTQ010000212.1:0-8151 GCA_050053515.1 Desulfobacterales bacterium
AATAAATATCGACGTTTTGCGAATCGATGAGACAGAGCAGAGTACTGCCGGCGAAAATGATAAAAAAATTGAAGCATAAACCAGAGAGGAGTCAAATCATGCAACCAATCAAAGAATTAAGAATGGAACACAACGCAGTCCAGATGACCTTAAGAATTCTTGAGAAAATTTGTCAACAATTCGATAAGTCGAAAGAAAATCTCAACATTCAGCATTTAGAACAACTTTTGGAGTTTTTTAGAGTATTTGTGGATAAATGCCACCATGGAAAAGAAGAAGAACTGCTATTCCCTGCATTAGAACACATTGGTGTCGGCAATATGGGAGAACCGATTGCAGTGATGCTCCATGAACATCAACAGGGCCGTGAATACGTCCAGACTATGAATGCGGCGTTTGCTCAATACATAAAAGGAGACCGGAGGGCTGCAGATGAATTTGTGAAAACCGCACGGGAATATATCAACCTGCTGGAACAGCACATCGACAAGGAGAACAATGTTTTGTTCCCACTTGCCGAAAAGCATCTGTCCGAGCAGAAACAGGTGAGATTATCAGAGGGATTTGAACGAATTGAAACAGAGAAAATAGGAACTGGAAAACACGACGAATTCCATAAAATGTTGGAAAATCTAGAAAGTGTTTATTTAAAATAAAACATAGTAGTTGACTGGGGACGTTGAAAAGCCCGAATAAAGGAGGAACAAAAATGACAAAAAGAATGAATATCAAACATATCTTGATCGCGTTGGTCGTCTTTCAAATTGTCTTTCTGTATTCCATTAACGCCAGAGCGCATTGTGACACACTGGATGGGCCGGTGGTCGAAACAGCACGCAAAGCCCTTGCTGCCGGTGATGTCACACCCGTGCTTAAATGGGTTTCCAGTGAAGATGAACAACTGATTCGAACCGCCTTTCAAAATACGATGGAGGTCAGAAAACTTGGCGGGCAGGCTCAGACATTAGCAGACATGTACTTTTTTGAAACGCTGGTCCGCATCCACCGGGCTGGTGAAGGGGCTGCCTACACGGGCCTCAAACCCGGTGCTGTAGTTGATCCGGCTATCGTCATGGCTGACAATGCTCTGGAAGGTGGTTCAGTTGATAAACTTGTCGGTGTCCTAACCGATGCCACGGCCAAAGGCATCCGTGAACGTTTTCATCGGGCTCTGGAAACCAGACAGCATGCCGCTGAAAGCATTGCTGCAGGTCGTGAGTTTGTCGAAGCCTATGTCATTTTTACCCACTATGTTGAAGAATTGCATGCTTTGGTAAAGGGTGGTACAGGACAACATGTGCATAAATGATAGACCGACACAATTGACATCTTAAATAGCAAATAACGGCAAACCGAGATATTCGAGGAGAAATCATAATGAGCGTCAGAGTCAAAAACAATATCCACTGGGTAGGCAAAATCGATTGGGAACTGAGGAAATTTCATGGTGACGAGTATTCCACCCATCGGGGGTCTACGTATAATTCATATTTAATAAAAGAAAATAAAGTCGTTTTAGTCGATACGGTATGGAGACCATTTTCTAAAGAATTTGTCGAGAATTTATCCCAGCTGATCGACCTGAATAAGATTGATTTTATAATCGCAAACCATGCTGAAATTGATCATAGCGGCGCTTTACCGGAGTTGATGCAACATATTCCAGGCACACCAATATATTGCACGAGAAACGGCGTTAAATCGTTGAAGGGGCATTATCATCAGGATTGGAATTTTAAGGTGGTCAAGACCGGTGACCGACTGAGCCTGGGACAAAAAGAGCTCATTTTTGTCGAGGCCCCGATGCTCCATTGGCCCGACTCGATGTTCTGCTATCTAACGGGGGACAATGTTTTGTTCAGCAATGATGCCTTCGGACAACACTATGCATCCGAGTATATATTCAATGACCTTGTTGACCAGAATGAGTTGTTCAATGAGTGTATCAAATACTATGCGAACATATTAACGCCCTTTAGTCCCCTGGTGACTAAAAAGATTAATGAGATGCTGTCTTTCAATCTTCCACTTGATATCATCTGCACCAGCCACGGCATAATCTGGCGGGATCAGCCGGAGCAGATTGTCGAAAGATACTTGAATTGGGCAGACAATTACCGGGAAAACCAGATCACCATTATATACGATACGATGTGGAACGGTACCCGTGTAATGGCTGAAAAAATAGCCAGTGGCATTAGCGAAGTGGATAAAGAAGTAAATGTCAAGCTTTTCAATACTGCCAAAACCGATAAAAACGATATCATCACGGAGATTTTCAAGTCCAAAGCTATCCTGGTTGGCTCGCCGACAATAAACCGGGGAATCCTGGTGTCGGTTGCAGGTCTGCTCGAGGAGATCAAAGGATTGCAGTTTAAAAACAAGAAGGCGGCTGCCTTTGGGTGCTACGGATGGTCCGGCGAATCCACAAAAATAATTTCTGAAAATTTGGAGGCCGCCGGATTTGAGCTGGTGGATGATGGCATCAAGGCAATGTGGAACCCTGATAGTGAAAACGTCGAAAAATGCATTGAATATGGATCCAGGTTTGCAGATATAGTGTGCGGATAACCAGAGTGTTTTACACGCAAGATTAAAAGTTAACCGTATATTCTATATATCGAGGTTATTGAAAGCGTTTTTCTTGGTAAAAAGGAGATATTAAAATGAATGAGCAGCTCTCTTCCAATCCGACCCTATCAGCTTGGTGGCGTAGAAGCGTTTTGCTGGTATTCGTTGTCGGCATGATCGGCCTGATCTTCATGTCGGTGCAGGCCTATCGATATGCGCCGCCGATTCCTGAAAAGGTAGTCGATATAAATGGTAAGACAATATTCACCGGCAAGGAGATAGGGGCAGGGCAGCAGGTTTTCTTAAAATACGGCCTCATGCAAAACGGCTCGATTTGGGGTCATGGCTCTTATCTGGGCCCGGATTTTTCCGCGCAGTATCTGCACGAACTTTCCAAGGAAACCAGACTATCAATCGCTAAACGAGAATTTGGTACGGATTTTTCTGCGTTAGATGATTCGAAACAAGCGCTTGTAGAATCCACGGTTACCTATCTTCTTAAGGAAAATCGTTATGATCCTGAATCGAAAAATTTGATTTTTATTGATGCGGAAAAAGACTCGTTTAATAAACAGCTGACAGTTTGGACAGATTATTTCAAGCATCCAGTTTCAAATTCTGGCCTTCCGAACAATTACATAAATGATCCTGAGGAAATTCGTCAGCTAACGGCTTTCTTTGCATGGACGGCCTGGGCCAGCGTCGCCAACCGTCCGGACAAACCCTACTCGTACACGAATAACTTTCCTTATGACCCTACGGTCGGTAACCGGCTGACCAGCGATGCGGTACTCTGGAGCGCATTGAGTGTGGCCATGCTCCTGGCCGGTTTGGCTGTTGTCCTGTTTGTGTTCGGGAAGTTCGATTATCTGGGCTGGAAAGGCGGCCCTGAAGGTAACTACCCGCAAATGCTGATCGGCGAAGTCACAGAAGGGCAGAGGGCGACTATCAAGTATTTTTTTATTGTTGCCTTGCTTTTTTTAACTCAGGTCATGATCGGTGGCGCCTTGGCACACTATCGTGCGGAACCGGGAAACTTTTATGGCATCGATCTGGCCCAATACTTGCCGAGTAATATTCTGCGCACCTGGCACCTTCAGCTGGCAATCTTCTGGATCGCCACAGCCTATATTGCCGGTGGCCTGCTGCTGGCCTCTTCCTTGAGCCAAAAAGAACCGCGTGGACATGCAATTGGTGTCCACATGCTGTTCTGGGCTCTTGTGGTACTGGTGGCCGGCAGTCTGTTGGGTGAATTTGCGGGAATTCACCAGCTGTTTGGTAATTTGTGGGCCTGGTTTGGACATCAGGGTTGGGAGTTTTTGGAGCTCGGGCGTTTCTGGCAAATCATTTTGGTGATCGGGTTTAGCTTCTGGTTGGGGCTACTATACCGGTCGACCTCACCGGCTTTCAAAGACCCGGAGCGCCGGGAAATTGCTCTGCTGTTTTTAGGGTGCGCCGCAGCCATTCCGTTTTTTTACTTGCCGGCCTTTTTCTTCGGCAGCACCACCAATTACACGGTAGTGGACACCTGGCGTTTCTGGATTATCCACCTCTGGGTGGAGGGTTTCTTTGAGCTGTTTGTGACCGTTCTTGTTGCCGTCACATTTTACCAGTTGGGGGTTGTCAGACGCATTAACGTTGTGCGTGTTATTTATATGGATGCCATCCTTTTTTTGGCCGGCGGGATCATCGGCACCGCCCACCACTGGTATTGGACCGGACAGGCCAACTTTACCATGGCGTTGGCTGCCATGTTCTCGGCGCTTGAAGTGGTTCCGCTCACCCTGCTGACGCTGGATGCCTGGGACTTTATCAAGTTGACCGGCACGGGCGACAATGCTAAAGCACCGAAGAAAACAATCCAACACAAATGGGCGTTTTATTTCTTGATGGCCGTCGGGTTCTGGAATTTTGTGGGTGCAGGCATATTTGGATTTCTGATCAATATGCCGGTTGTCAGCTATTTTGAAGCTGGCACCATTTTAACCCTGAACCATGGTCATGCAGCTCTGCTGGGTGCGTTCGGCATGCTGGCCATGGCGCTTCTGGTTTTAGGCCTGCGCCACGTACTGACGGATGAACAGTGGATCGTACCGGAAAAATTCATTAAGATCTCATTCTGGGGTCTGAACATCGGGCTGGCCCTGATGGTCATTACGAATCTGTTTCCAGAAGGTTTGCTGCAGATTTGGGATGTACTTGAAAATGGTTACTGGCATGCTCGTAGCCTCGAATTCATAGGCACCGACCGGATTAGAATGCTTGAATGGGTCAGCATGCCATCGCATGTGATCCTGATCATTGTCGGTGTCGTTCCAATGGTGATTGCCTCTGGATTGACTTACTTGAAAATTAGGCAACAATAAATTTTCCTAAACATAGCTAAACTCTATTAGGATGAATCAACTATGGCGGGATTTAAGCATATGCGTATTGTTTGAATCCCGGCATAGTTTTTCATATGTGACCGTACCAAGTATTTTCATCTCTTACGATTAGCTAACGCTTTATACAAATTCTGGAAATTGCACCTTCCGGCTATCACGGTGCAATTTCAAAATTCCGAAATTTTTCAGGTTGGCAAAGGAAATATAACAAATCAGTAAATTATAGATAAGTGGGGCAATGCTAAAATTGCATTGCCCCGTGCTTATTAGGCATAAAGGTTCTCTATCCATCTCATCGCTTCCACATCAGTCACCTTTCCCAAATATCGCTGAGTCGTTGACAAGTGAGCGTGTCGCAAGATGACCTTACTGACAATTTCAATTGGAGTTCCAGAACGGCTTGCATGGGTGGCGGCATGGCGTCTGAGATCATGAGGACGCAGATTCACACCTGCCAGCTCACCTGCCTTTTTAACCATCACACGAGCGGCATTGTGCGTAATAGGAAAAATGCGCTTTTTGGGCTCGATTCCCTTATCCTGGATGTATTCACGCAATCGGTCTGCAATTTTCTGAGGGATGTACACCATTTCCGATTCCCTGCCACTTTTAGGGTCCGGTAATGTGATTTTTCTGTCCTTGACATCGACAGGTCTGATTTTTAAGACCTCACCGATTCGCATACCGCCTTTGGCCATAAGCTCCAACATGATTCGATTACGCGGATTGGCCGTTCTGAAAATAATTTCATCGATTGAATCTTTTTCGATGATTTTCCATTGCTCAGGACGGCTGGCTCTAGATATTTTTCTCAGAATGGGCGTGTCGCGGGGATTTTGGATCTCAAAATCAATAGTGTTGCGGATGTAATTGAAAAAGGCCTTGAGACAGGAATAGCGGTTTCTTTTGGTGGTTTGTTTGTTTCCTTCGGTGAGGCGGGTCAGAAAGGACAGAATTTCATCAGGAGTGATGGATTCCAGCTCTCGCACACCAAATGCGTCTGAGAAGCGGGTGAAAAGAAACTCATAATTTTTCAGCGTATTTTTTTTTCGAATTGACCCTGTGATACTCTTGATACGAATGAATGGCTTTTGCTACTTTCATGTTGCACCTCCTTGTTTGTGTGAGTTAATGATTTTCCGGTCTTGACCGGCATAAATGGAACATATCACAAAGGCACAAATCATGGGACTGGGAACAAGAATATTTATCGCAAATGACAACGATACATTAAAGCGCATGCCAATAATGCGCTACCACAGGTTATTCAAAAGAGATCCAGAGGAACGATTTTTAGAATATGCCGGCAACCGCATCCGCTATGTTTTGGTTGCACTTGAATTTAAAAATCGAAAACCTGCGGAGATCTTAAGAATTCAATACTCATATTTGGCCTTCGACCAGAAAGGTCGTTTGCGGGAGGATGAGCGCGAAAGAGCGGCTCGATTATCAATGGAAATGATAAAACCATCGCCGCCCGAAGAAAATCCCAATCGCATCATTGATGCCGGGTATAAATTTGCTAAAAAGCAATTCGACCGTGAGTTCAGGTGGGAACCATCTCCAGAGACTGAAGCTGCCATTTTCAAAGCGATTTTTGGTTAACTTGATAAAGTGGTGTATTTGAGATTGATTTACGATTTATACAATAATTTAGATAGCTTTGATAAGTTTCGACTCAGGCACGAAACTTACAATTTCCGGTAGATTGAAATTTGATATATTTGTCATTGTGTAATCCACAAAAAGCGCTATCCATAATTGAGGCAGAAATTTTTAAATTAAAATACCCGCATCGTACTTATGTTGCACCATCTTCTGAAACACCTTGTGATATTCCTTTTATAACTGTAAGATTGGTTGAATTGTGTTATTCTCAATCAAAGGATGGAAAATTTTCCATCTAATATAAACGCTAGAATTATAAAAGGGAAATATGTCAGACGAAAAAATTGAAAAATTGGCTGTATTAATTGATGCCGACAACGCCCAACCTTCTATTGTTGACGGATTACTATCGGAAATCGCAAAATATGGAACAGCTAATGTAAAAAGGATTTACGGTGACTGGACGCTATCAGGCCTTAAGGGGTGGAAGGAAGTTCTTTTACATTATTCAATACAGCCCATACAGCAATTTGGATATACTTCAGGGAAAAATGCAACTGACAGTGCATTAATAATTGACGCAATGGATTTACTTTACACGGGCAAATTTGATGGTTTTTGTATCGTATCCAGCGATAGTGATTTCACTAAGTTAGCATCAAGGATAAGGGAAGCTGGTCTTTTTGTATATGGATTTGGGGAGCGAAAAACTCCTAAAGCATTTGTTTCTGCGTGTGATAAGTTTGTTTTCACTGAAGTGCTGCGTTCCAAAGATGATTATAGTGAGAAAATAAGGCGCAAGACAACCAGCGGACTTAAGAAAGACACAAAGCTTGTTAATTTATTAAGAAACGCTGTTGAGGCGTCTTCGGACGATTCTGGTTGGGCTCATCTTGCATCCGTGGGTAGCAACATTGCCAAGCAGGCACCAGAGTTTGATCCACGAAACTATGGTTACAAAAAGTTGGGAGAACTTGCATCAGCAACAAAGCTATTCCAGATCGAAGAAAGAGCTATTGGCGCTGGACCCTCAAAGGCAATTTATTTAAAAGACAAAAGAAAGAAATAGGAAGCAAAACTACCAACTATGCAGATGAAGCTGACGTGAAGAAACGGGGAGGTTTACCGTAAAAGCCATGCAGGTTCGAAACTTGTCAGGAACACAGCTTAGCGTGGTCTTAGGCGATGTGCAAATTTATAATTTACTGCAAAAGGAGATCAGAATGAATATTTATATAGGCAATTTATCGAATGAAGTAACCGAAGAAGATTTAAAACAGGCTTTCGAGACTTTCGGGGAGGTCGAATCCGTAAAGATCATAAAAGACAAATACGCTAACAGATCAAAAGGATTTGGATTCGTGGAGATGCCCTCTAAAGCTGAAGGGCAGTCTGCAATTGATGGCCTAAATGGCAAAGAGCTAAAAGGAAAAGCGCTTAACGTGAATGAGGCTCGTCCTCGCACCGAAAGTCGAGGTCGTGGAAGAGGATACGGAGGTGGCAGGGAAGGACAAGGCGGCGGCAGAGGAGGAAAAGGTGGTGGCAGAGGAGGATACGGAGGTGGCAGGGGAGGACGAGGACGTGG
>JASFTQ010000213.1:0-8135 GCA_050053515.1 Desulfobacterales bacterium
TTCGATATTCGGATTTAAGCTATAAACTGCCTTACTCGACATCTAGATTCAGAATTTCGGTTTCCTTCTGTCTGCCAAGATAGGCCTCTATGACCTGGGTGTCTTTTTGGACCTGCCGGGGTGTCCCCTCGGCAATTTTCGTTCCGAAATTCAGGACACAGACCCGATTGGAAAGATCCATGACCGGTGCCAGATCGTGTTCGATCCAGACAATGGTTACCCCGAGATCCCGGTGGACATCAAGAATGTAGCTTGCGATGTCCTCTTTTTCCTCAACTGCCATACCTGACATGATCTCGTCCAACAGCAGCAATCTGGGTCCCATGGCCAGCGCCCGTGCCATATCCACTCTTTTGCGAACCCCCAGAGGAAGGATTCCAACCGGAGAGTAGCGAAAACTTGAAAGACCCATAAAATCGATGATGTCCTGTTCGATTTCTTCGCGATGCTTCATTTCATCGTTAACGATATGCGGCAGTCGCAGAAAGCTTCCCAGAAGGGAGAACTTCATCAGAAAGTGGCGGCCCAGCTTAATGTTGTCCAGTACCGTCATGCCCTGAAAAAGTTCTACCTTTTGAAAGGTTCTGGCTACCCCAAGGGCGGCAATAGCGTGGGGCTTGAAGCCGATTAATTCCCTGCCCTCGTATTTAATGCCACCCTCGTTGGGCCGGTAGTGCATATTGATACAGTTGAGCAGGCTGGTTTTTCCGGCGCCGTTGGGCCCTATGATGGAGAAGATATCACCCCGCTGCACGCACAGATTTATTCCGTTCAGCACCTTTACGCCGCCGAAAGACAGGTGCAAATCTTCTACCTTTAAAAGGACGTTTCCTTGTGCTTCCGTCATAGCCATCGTTTCCGCCGCTTGTAGCGTTTTGCGTCCTTGTAACTCTTGCGTTCCTTTTCCCCGGATCCCAGATAAAATTCGCGCACATCCTCGTTTTCCAGAAGCTCTCGGGCTGTTCCATCGAGAACGATACGACCCGTCTCGACAACATAGCCACGGGTACCGATGCTAAGGGCGGCGTGAGCGTTTTGTTCCACAAGTGCGATGGTAATTCCCGTCCGGTTGAGCCGTTTGATGATGTCGAAAAGTTCCTCGGTAATCAGCGGCGCCAATCCCAGGGAGGGTTCATCCAAGAGCAACATCTTGGGTTTGGTCATCAGGGCCATACCGATGGCCAGCATCTGCTGTTCCCCCCCCGAGGCGTAGCCGGCCTTTTTGTTTTGCAGGGGTTTCAACACAGGGAAATAGGCGTAGGCCTTTTCCATATCGGTGCTAACCTGTTTGTCCCATCGGGAAAACGAGGCGGCCTTCAGGTTTTCCTCAACCGTGAGGTACCAGAATATCGGCCGGTCTTCCATAACATAGGTTACACCGTAGCGTTTCATGATATCAGTGGCATCGAGCCCCTTGATGGAAACGCCTTCCATTTTGATGTCACCTTCGATGATGTCACCATCGTAAAAATCGATCATGCCGGAAACGGCGCGCAGAAGAGTCGTCTTCCCGGCACCGTTGGCACCGATAATGATCAGGGTTTCTCCCGTTTTGACGTCGAGGGAGACATCATTCAAAACAGAAATGACGTCGTGGTATACGACCCGAAGGTTTTCAACCGCAAGCATTTTTATACTCTCTCGATCCGGACAGTTCCGAAAAGGCCGTAGGGCCGGATAAAAAGTACGATCAACAGCAATAAATAGGGCGCCACCTCCTTGAAGCCGACCAGGCCAAGGGGCTCGAGGTACGCTCCCGCAAAGGCTTCGCAGATACCAACCAGAATTCCACCGACCATGGCCCCGCCGATGCTGTCCATCCCGCCGATGAGAACCACGGGGATGGCTCGCAACCCCACGAATCCCATGCCGACCTGGAGTGCCCCAAAGTTAGAGATCATAATCCCTGCAACTGCAATGCACAGTGCGCTGATGCCCCAGACGAGCAGTAATATAAAGCGGGCATTGATACCGAAGGCCATGGCTTTGGCCTGGTCCTCTGAAGTCGCCCGGATGGCAAGGCCCCAGCGGGTGCGAAAGAGAAAGGCAATAACCAAGCCAAATATGATTAATGATATGATACCGGCCCAGATCGGGTCCGATAGAAACAACAGCTCTCCAACCTCCAGAGTGATATCCGGCAGGTCGAGAAAGAACGGGTAGGCGTGTGACCCCCAGATGAGCTGGACCCCGGCCCGCAAGAAAAAGCCCAATCCGAGGGTTACAATCGTCATGGCGATCGGCGAACGTCCCAGCAGGGGTTTGATGGTAACCCGTTCCACCATGGCGCCCACCAGTCCCGCGGCCAACAGCCCCAAAGGAAAAGCAGTTGCGAAACGAAGAAAAGAACTGGTGATGAGGGATGAGAGCCTCAAACCGAAAAAAAAGACACAAAAAATTAGGAAGCCGGTCGCCATCCCCAGGGGAAGAGCGATTCGCCAGCGAAGGTTTTTATCGTAGACGAGGATAAAAGAAAAGAATAAAAAGACCACCGCCCCCAACTGCAGGGCTTTATGCCAGGGAATCGTTTCATTAAAGAACAGGGTATAAAAAAGAAATGAACCAATGATGAGAAACTCGCCGATGGCAAAGTTGAAAGTCTCTGAGGCCTTGAATATGATAACGATGCAAAGACCCAAGAGGGCATAGACAAGTCCCACCAAAACTCCCGAGCCCAGCGTCTGCAGAAGATCGACCATGAGGACCTCTTTGATAGGTGGATTACCTTTCAATATGAAGGATCCCATACGGTCATCCGCATGGGATCCTGATTAAATAGCTACTCCGTTACCACTTGATGTCGTTTGTGTTGATCCAGTTGCTGATTGGGAATACGCCCCCGGTGGGCACCATCTTGTCCCCCATTTTGACCATTTCTACCCTGGCCCGATAAAGCCTCAGCATGGGAATGGTGTGGGATTTCCAGGAAAAGCTTTGGCCCCCGAACATGCCCTTGAAGTCCCAAACCATATTATCCAAAGCTTTTTTAACCCCTTCCCGTGTAAGCTCGTATTTATTGTCAGCGTCCGTAAGCGCTTTTTGAATCAGAAAAGCATACATGAGTCCCTCGTTGTAGAGGAATATATCCTTGATTCCCCCGGCCGCGACGCCTTTTTTATATTCTTCCGGCCGGTATTTCTTGGCAAAATCGTGGGCCAGTTTTACCATGGGGTTGTTCATGGGGGTTCTGATACGGGGCACGGCATCCATAAAGGGTCGGGTGGCGACCCCGACGTATCCGTCGAAAGCCTCCTGGCCGGTTAAAATAGTAAATCTAAGGGTGGTGTAGTGAGTTCCCATGAGCTGGACGTCCCTGAGGATCTTTTTGGCGGTCTTGAAAAAGATAGCCGTGTACGCTCCGGCGCCCGAATACCCATGGAAGACCACATATTGGGCCTTGGCCTTGCGCAATTGCATGCATTCATTGGTGGCCGCTGTAGCGGTATAGGGATACTCGATTTCAGCCACCACCTTAAAGCCCAATTTCTTGGCATAGGCGATCCCCTCCGGGATTCCATCCCTGCCCCAGGCCGTGGGGCTGTAAACAAAAGCGACCCGGGGTTTGCCTTTGGCCTTGTGGTTGTCCTTGATCCATTTCATCAGCAGTTTGATTTGATTGCCGTAAGTGCCCCCCAGGGAGTAATAGTAGGGGTATTTCGATGGTCCGCCCTTCTCGCCCCATATCTCGGTGGAATACGAGCCTTCGATCCAGGGAATTTTTTCTTCCACGTTGACCTTTTCAATCAACGGTTTGAGGCCTCCGGTGATATAGCCGGTGGCGATCAGAAGTTCATCCCGGCTGTGCTCTGCGGTGTACTTGTTAAAATTGGCGACTTCTACCGTGGGGTTGTAACGAAAATCTTCCAGGAACCAGGTGATTTTTTTACCATTGACCCCGCCGCCTTCGCCATTGACCCAGTTCATGCCGTCAATGAATCCCCATCCAAATTCCGGCAAAGACCCCACCGGCCCGCTCATGGGAAACTGGGCCAGAACCTTGATCTCTTTGGCGCAAATCGCACCGGAGCTCAAAAAGACCAAAGACAGAAAAAAGGCTACGACACAAATCGTTCTTTTTTTCATGGCTGCTCCTCCTTTTTGATGTATCAAATAATTGGTAATTTGGGACTCGACTAAATTTTACTATTTAGGGAGAAAAAGAGGGTGTCAAAACCATAAAAAACCAAGTGTAGCCTGTCAAGACAATTCTGAAAAGCCGGAAAGCATCGAGTGAATGGATGGGTTAAAGTGCATCGGTTGGAAAGTAAAAAAGGCAGGGCTAAATATGCCCTGCCTTTTTTGCCCTGAATATTCGAGACTTTTTCAAGGCCAAGAATGGTTCGGTTGAGCCGTTTTTTGGAGTCGCCCGAACCCGCTGGAATTGGCGGCATGTATTAGCTACACCTGTAATACACACGCGAGGGGGATATCTATCTTTCCAGCGATTTATTGAGTTTAATTTTTTCTGTTAATCAATTACCAGGTCTTTGCTTCGCGGGGAATTCTCGCATATCCCTGTAGTCAGGCAAAACTTCAAATATTTTTTTTCAGCGCGCTGATAATCTTCTTTGGAATAATGATTAAGGTTTTCGGGTATACGAAATGTCTCCCGATATTTCTTTACGAGCAATTTAGCACCGGTCGTCTGTTTCGACTTCTTAGCCACTGTTACCTCCAAGGGATCAGGGATGGGATAGCCGTAATACAATCAAACGATTTTGTTACCAGCCTCTCATAGACAAAAAATAAAACTCAATCGGGTCAACGCAAGACTGCTCACCAAAATGGCCATAAGTTTCTTAAAAAAAAGCTGGCCACTTAATTTCCCCGGGGCTGCTGATAAAGATATTTTCAATATAACCTAAGCAGAATTCATGCCAAATGAACCTTTTTTAATATTGCGTTAGCTTTTAGGTACTTAATTAACGCGGGCTGTGTTGAATTTCTTTGATTGTGAAAATTTATTACCAAAAATGGGTAGTGTTTTGCATAATAGCTATATTGTTTGACCTTTTTCAAATAGAGCGTTAGTTTTCATTTTGATAATTAGTTATTCCTAACTGTTCAGGGGGTCGATCCACTCGGGATCGTTGGCCGGATTCCCCGCAACCGCGCGCAGTACGTTTTTCGGTGATTCTAAAGCTCGCTACGGGCGGCCTGAAAACTCGCCCACGGGGCTCAAACAGTTCAGGCCGCCTATCCTCCACTTCGCTAAGAATCACTCGAAACACGCTGCAATGCGGTTTCAGGCAACCCGGTCAACGATCCTGCAGCGATGCTAATTCTCCCTGAATATATACAATCATCCGCAAAACGGGAGAAATGGATGAGCAATTTATTTGAATCCAGTGGAATAAATGGCATGGACTTGGCGAATCGCTTTGTCCGGTCAGCAACCTGGGCGGGGCTGGCCACCGATGCCGGGGCTTGTACCCCCCAAATGATTGATCTGATGGCCGCGTTGGCGGATGGGGGTGTCGCATTGATTATTACCGGTCACAGTTATGTTCACCGGCACGGGCAGCACCAGCCCTGGCAGCTTGGTATTTACGACGATGATTTGATCCCCGGTCTGCGGGAGATGACCGGGGTAGTCCATGACAGAGGCGGCAAAATCGTATTGCAGCTTGGTTACGGCGGTGCCTATCTGTCAAAATCACGGGTAAGAATGATGACTGTCCACGATATCCGTGAGGTTGTCGAATCTTTCGGCCAGGCCGCTGTGAGGGCCAAAAAATCCGGATTTGACGGCGTTCAAATCTTTGCCGCTCACGGCTTTTTTCTCAGCCAGCTGCTATGCCCCCGCTATAACGACCGTGAAGATAAATATGGCGGCAGCATTGAAAACCGGGCCAGGGCACTACTGGAAGTGCTGCATGCGGTACGCACCGCTGTGGGACCGGATTACCCGGTTCTGGTGAAGCTCAACTGCCGGGATTTTGTCGAAAACGGACTCACCCTGGAAGACTCCCTGAGCGTCGGCGGCATGCTCGAAGAGGGGGGAATCGATGCGATCGAGCTGAGCGGCGGGCTGCTGAATATTGCCAACCTGCTGGAAAATAAAATCGAATCGGAGGACGACGAGGCCTATTTTCAAGACGCGGCCAGGGCTTTTAAGGAAAAAGTCAAAGTGCCGCTCATTCTGGTAGGGGGGATCCGATCATACAGCGTGGCTCGGCGGCTGGTGGAAGAGGGTGTCGCCGATTATATTTCGATGTGCCGGCCGTTTATTTGTGAGCCCGATTTGATCAATCGCTGGAAAGCCGGAGATCGCCAGAAGGCTGCCTGCATCTCCTGCAACAACTGCGTGGAACAAGCCAAAACGGGTAAGGGAATTTCCTGTGTGCCATTGATCAAGGAAGTCGAGACGTTTTTCCCCCAGCTTTCGGAAATGATCCCGGCCAGCCCGCCCCATCCGCCCGGCACCTCGTATAAAGTATCCATCGGGCTCGAAGATTGGGATGCAAGTTACATCCCGGTGGTAAAAGTTCAAATGGCTTACAACGATCAGGTAGCCGAGAATAAAAGCCCTTCATATCCGCTGGGCACGGATGATCATAACCGGGTCAATCGGGCCATCATCAATCTCCTTGAACAACAGGGGGGTAAACGAGATAAGGGGTGAACTCAGGTTTTACATAGTAATTCAACAGTTTCTGGATTCCGGGTCCGTCATCCCGGACGTGATCCGGGACCGGAATGACGAAAGCGGAAAATCGGCGGTTTTACTAATGCCGACACAATCTCTCAAAGGCTTTGTCGTAACTTGTCATCCCGGCCAAGTCTCGCGAAGCGGACGCGAGCCGGGATCCAGACCTCATTGGTTTTCTTTGTATATCCTTGATTCCGGATCTCATTCACCTCCGGTGAACTTGTCCGGAATGACGGATTTGAGGCAATGTGATGCAGTCTTTCTGCGGGTATTGGTCGACATCTGTTTCTTACTCTGAATGGTTGACACTATATGGTGCTTTATAGCCAATTCTCATCACTGATTTCATCCTTTTTTACAACTGACAACTGACCGCGGACAACTGACATTCAGCCTTTATTTCACCACGCTTGAATTTTTTCGCCGGAACAGTTAAAATTGTTCATTGATAGGGGTAACTAAGAGGTCTTGCACCATTAATTTAGGAGGGGGGTTAGGATTGTGAAAGGTAAAATTAATCAGCATGTTTTAGCCGGTTTATTATCACTGGTTATGCTCTCCGTCATGGTTCTCTCCTGCGGCGACAACGGAGACGATGACGGTGGGGGTGACGGAACCGACGGCGCCACGGTTCCGGCAGTTGTTTTTATTGCCGATAAAGATACCGACGGTGTCAATGAGCTGTATGCATCGCTGAATGACGGCGTCAGTGTGGTGAAGCTTTCCGGACCGATGATATCGGGAGGTGATGTAATCGACTTCAAGATATCACCGGACGGAAGCCGCGTGACCTACCTGGCCGACCAAGAGACCAACGAGGTTTTCGAGCTGTATGTGAACAGCATCAACGGGGGAATTCCGGTGAAGGTATCAGGCCCGCTCGTTTTAAATGGTGATGTTGAATTATTGCCCGCGATACCCACCAATGATTTTGATGTTTTCAACTGGTCCCCGGACGGCACTCTGATTGCCTATATCGCAGACCAAGAGACGGATACTATTTATGAACTCTTTATTTCTGCACCGGACGGTTCATTCAATTTTAAAGTTTCCGGTCCTCTTGTTCTAGGCAGAAATGTGATAGACTTTGAATGGGCACCGGACGGTTCCCGCATTGCTTATCGTGCCGATCAAGGTACCGATAACAAGTATGAATTATATACCACAACGCCGGTAGCCTTTCCAACACCCGTAGAGGTTTCCAATGTGGCACCAGGTGGTGGGGATGTTGTTGCGCCGAGATTTGCCGACGACACTGCGGGCGGGCTTAACATAGATGCTTTTGAATGGGCGCCTGGCGGCACCCTGATTGCATATATAGCTGACGAAATTAATGATAACGTCTTCGAATTGTTTACGGTACCGCCGGATGGATTGGTTTTACCGACAGAGGTTTCCGCAATTTCCGGCGGATCGTTCGACGTCTCGGAATTTTCCTGGGCTCCGAACGGTTCAAGGGTTGCATATCTGGCCGATCAGGCCA
>JASFTQ010000214.1:0-8092 GCA_050053515.1 Desulfobacterales bacterium
AGCGGTTACCGCTGTCAGGCTTGGCAGGCAACAACCCGGCATCTTGCCGTGCAGTCAACGTCCACCGGAAGAGCGGGTAGTTTCATTATTCGATGACAAGCTGAAAAGCCAAGACGACACGATTGATTCAAGCGTTGCACTTGCAGCCGGGTGCAAAGCACCCGGTTGTATGGCAAGAAAAAAAATACCCCGACCCCTGAACTATATAAACGTTATGAAGCATTGAAAAAGGGACATGGCATGTCATTCAAGGAGAATCTTTTAAAGAAAATTGAAATCGATAAACTCGCAGATGAAGTATTCAAGTCTATCGGACCTCCGGGAAGTGGGCGCAAAATCGACAAAGACGCCATGAAACGGCTCCTTGAAAAGAGCCCCTATAGATATCGGCGCGAAAGGGATCTCGATCTTTTTGTTCAGCCAGGCGACAACGACCGGGGAAAAATCCTGGTACTCGACAATGAATTGCCCATCTATGATACCACCATCCAAGATGTTGCCATGCGCAAGAGTCCTTACATCAAAGAAATGGTAAGCATCCGCAACGCTATCAAGATATTAAAGGATTCAGACGTCAAGATCAGTACAAAAGAAGACTCCCTCAAGGCAATCCAGAAAGATTGCATCGATATGCTGGATCTTAGTTTCACCGAATCTGATATCCGAAAAATTGAAGCGGATGGGGTAAAGTCGCTTGAAAGGGGTTATGCCGACGGCGTAATTGAATGTCTGACCCTTTTTGCCGAATTGCTGGGTTTTGTTCCACCGCCTAAAGTCTTTGGACTGCGCCACCATGAAATCATCGGGGCTGCTGAAATCAAAGAATCCGGAGAAGTCTTATACGGCCCGATTGTGGTTTACAGCCTGATTGAAAACGAAATCAAATTAATCGGCGAGCCCATCGGGAGTTTTGACAAGAAAAAAATAGAATATTTTCAAAGTGTTGTCTCAGGCGACCAGGAAGCTTTCAAAGCAGGCGCTGAAGTCTTTGAATATCTGAGAAAAGCAGTAACCGGCGCAAAATAATAATACCACAGTTTGAACCGTGAAGTGAGCGCCAACCCCGCAGCTTGCTGCGGGGTTGGCGAGCGAATCAGAAAATAGATAGAATTCCTCTCGGGGAAGATTCCCTGCAGCTTGCTGCAGGGTACGCTTCAATTAGATATTTTCTACGGATCTAGTGTGCATGTCCATCTCGAAAACTTTACCCCGTTTACTTCCTGGATCCGGAGGTACCGGCTTCACCACCTAAAAGCGGATCTTTTCGCAGGGCTGACGGTCTCGGTGGTGGCAGTGCCCCAGTCCATGGCCTATGCTCTGATTGCAGGGTTGCCGGTGCAATACGGGCTTTATGCATCCATCGTTCCGACAATTATCGGCTGCCTCTGGGGCAGCTCAGCCCATTTAATCACCGGCCCTACCACCGCTATCTCACTCGTGGTGTTCAGTTCATTGCAGGATCTCGCCCCATTGAACAGCGCCTCATATCTAAATATGGTTTTCTTCTTAGCGACGATGGTGGGGATGGTTCAAATCATTATGGGTGTCGCCCGGCTCGGGGCACTGCTTAACTTTGTATCCCATGCCGTGCTGCTGGGTTTTACTGCAGGGGCCGCTGTACTAATCGGGTTCAAACAGATACCCGGACTCCTCGGGCTTAACATTGAAAAGAGCAGCGTTTTTTTAGAATCTCTTTTCAGTATTTTCACCCACCTCGAACAGATCCAATGGACCACTTTCCTCCTGGGACTCGTAACCATTGTCGTCATTGTGACGATGAAAAAAATCAAACCCACTTGGCCGGGAACCCTTATGGCCATGATCCTGGTAGGAATTCTGGTTGCCGTATTTAACCTGGATGCGCGGGGTGTAGCCGTGGTAGGCGCGATACCTCGCAGCCTGCCGCCGTTTCAAAGCCCCGGTTACGAGGTCGTAATGAAAATCGGCCAACTGGCTCCCGGTGCTCTGGCCATCGCCATTTTGGGTCTTGTCGAGGCTGTCTCCATCGCCAAGGCCATCGCCGGCCAGACCCATCAACGGCTTAACGTAAACCAGGAATTCATTGGCCAGGGACTTTCCAATCTTGCCGCTTCTTTCTTCAGCGGTTATCCGGTCAGCGGATCTTTTACGCGATCAGCCGTCAATTTTCAATCCGGTGGTAAAACACCCATGAGTGGCATCATTTCCGGTGTCACCGTGGCTCTGACGGTGGTGCTTGCAGCACCGCTCGCAGCCAAGCTCCCGCTTTCCGCTCTGGCGGGTGTTTTAATCGTGGTTGCCTTTGATATGGTGCGCAAAAATGATATTATTCGCACGATTCGCGCCACCCGCAGCGATACGGCCGTACTTGTCATCACCTTTTTGTCAACGCTGCTGTTGAATATCGAGTTCGCGGTTTATGTGGGTGTGCTTCTATCCATAGGTCTACACCTGGCCAAAACCTCACATCCTCGGATTTACTCGATGATTCCGGATCTTGAGACCGGAAAGATGAAGGGATCCGCTTACGGTCAGACATGCTGCCAGATGGACATCGTCCAAATTGAAGGTTCGATTTTCTTCGGATCGGTGTCGTATGTACAGGAGGACCTCGAGCGGCGGCTGCGACATCACCCCTATACGACCAATCTGCTCATTCGCATGCACCATGTAAACACCCTGGATGCCAGTGGAATCCATGTCCTCGAAATTTTGCTTGAAGAGGTGAGTGCTCGCGGCGGCGGGCTTTATTTTTCCGGTATCAATAACCGCGTATTTGAGGTGTTTAAAAATTCAGGTTTTCTAAAGGAGGTCGGCGAAACCCATTTGCGCAGCACTACCGGGTCTGCAATCCGCCAGGCCATGAGAGAGTCCTTCTGCCCCATGGTTTGCGCTGCCTGCGAATACGCCGTCTTTGTCGAGTGTCCTGAACTCAAGAAAGGAAACTGGGAAATTTTCGGCGAAGGTGTTCAACCCCGGCAATGCGTGCTAGAAATGCCCGGCAAAAACGAGGGAGCTTAACCTTACGCCCAGCAAGCTTACATTTGGGAATCTGAATGATGACGCAAAGTAAAAAAACATTAAAAATTCTCGTGTACACGGACGGCAGGCCTGAAGCTGCAAAGGCTTTGCATTTTGGCGCCGAATTAAAAAAACGACTGGCTTCTGAGATGGCTGTTATAACGGTGCGCCCCGGCACCCATGCCACTGAAGATCCCACACCGGTGGGTGTTGATTTCCCTCTGGATAATCGGAATGCCCTGTCTGTTGGATTACAACGTCTGGTTGGAGCCGTTGACGTTCTGACCGGCGAAGGTTTGCTTGAACCCCAACTCTCGATAAACGTCCGCGCCGGAGCGCAGGGTCACTTATTTATCTGCACGACACCATCAGGCGAACGGATACCCTTTTATGAGCGTTTCGGCCACTTTATGGAAACCCTGAATCATGTTGTAGAAGATCACAATTACGATTTGCTGATAGTTGCCCCGCCACGTCGCCGTGTCATGTGGCGGTTTTTCTTCGGGGATACAACCAGAAAACTGGCGCTTGATCTGCACACATCTATTCTGGTGGTTCGCGGCGGTAATCCGAACAGTCGCTTCCTGGTGTGTGCGGACGGATCACCGGCGGCAAGACGGCAATTTCCGCTGCTTAAAAATCTTTTGCCGGCGATCACGGGACCGCTGGAGCTAATCTGGGCCAAGCTGCCAAGTGCCGGTGAGGAAAAAATCAGGACCGCTGAGGAATGCTTGCAACATGCAGCCAACTGGCTGGAAAACTGCGATAAGTACAACATCATCCGCACGCTTGAAGGCGATAACCCGACCGACCTCATATTAGGGGCGGCCGGCAACGACGCGGTGTTGATGATGGGGGCAAGCCTGCGCCACGATGTCTACAAACGAATGCGGGGTAGTTTGCCCATCAAGATTCTTTCGCGAACCGAATCCAGCATGATACTGGTCAAACGGCCTCCGGATGCCGATACGGATTTTTTCAAGGACCCCTTTACCTGTTGATTCGCGACATCAAGGCCATATTGCATGGAATGACCGATTTGCTTCCCTGTTCAAAGGGAAGCTGTCTGCAACAGATATCTTCCTTTCCGGGCTGCGAAGCACTGCCGAACGCAGAACCCCCGCCCCTTGGGGCCGGGGGCCTCACTCATTCGCTGTATGGCCTAAATGGAATCACCTTCGTCTTGATATCTTTAACGCCTGGAATTCTTTTCCCGATTTTCTCGATTTCATTCGTCAAGGCCTTCTCCTGAACATAGGGTGCGTTGGTTGTTACCGACACCTCTCCATTTTTAGCCGTCACGTGAATATCAGATTTGATTCCCATCAAAGCGGCCTTTACCTGAGCCGCCAGCGCCAAATCATCCATGGCCTTTTTTGTTTCAGGGGTTGTTTGAAAATCTTTCAGATTGACGGTGTGGCATATTATATCCACCGCGTCCTGCACCGTAATTTTGTGAATGTGGATGACTAAATCATAAAGACTGGAATCCCGGGTATCGATGCCATAAAGATGTCGACTCCATTTTATTCGCTCCTCGTCGTCTTTTTTCAGAATTTTCAATGCGTCTTTTTCTGCTATCTTTTCGCGTTCCATCTCCAGCCTTACACGACTCTCCAGGTCGGCAATAATCCGCACCTTCAGCACATGGGGTATATCCTTTACAAAGAAATGACCCGCCAATCCATGGTAAATCACGTTGTCTTTTTGAAAATGTCCCAGCAGTGCAGCCTGAATATAGGCAATGTATCTCTCCTTTCCGCAGGAAAAGCTATCCAGAATTGAGGGGGAATCATGAATGGCACGAATAAGCTTTATCTCGGAGATATTGAATTCTTCAGACGCCTCGAGAAGGACCTCGCGAGAGATACATTTATAACCCAATTTTTGAGCAACCTTTTCAGCGACCTCCTTTCCTTTGCTGTATGATCCTCTTGAAATTGTGATGACAGGCATCAAGTTCCTCCTGATCCGATCATGTAATGGTTGGTTTTGCAATACCTGCTATTCAATTGTTCGTTTGAAATAGTCCGGATTGCTGAATTGGTATTCACATTTTTTTAAACGCTAATACAATTTAGATCCCCTTGTCATATTTTAAATATCTCTATTTTCTCCCTCTTTGTACTGTCTGAACATTGTCCTCAGGTTCCTGAGCCGGTCATAATTGGTGATGTCGGCCTGCAGATCGACAAGAAGCGCGTTGTCCGTCCATTTCCATTGAACATCGGCCTCCAGCACATCCGCCAAAAATTTAAGGTTTTCAGGTATCACCTGTTTTGCGGTCTTCAATTCTGCTGCGTCACTCTGCAACCGGATCAAGCCGCCGCCTTTGGCTTTTTTTACCAGGTCCAACTCAATTGCACCCGGTCTGTCAGCGACACGGATAAGCATTTCCAAGCAAAGCCAAATCAGGTTCGTCAAAAAAAAAGGCGAGGTGGTTATCTGAACCGGGGGTGCTGCGGCAGGTAGCTTTATAATTATGCGGTGAAGTTCTGCAAAGTGTTTTGCCAGAGAAATCGACAGCCTGAGAAGGTCATTTAAGTCCGTCGGCTGTACTATAACATCAACGCTGTGCGCGAATTGGTTCATGTATTTAAGGACAGTATCTGCCTTTACAACCTGTTCGCTCAAGCCTTGGCCGAGCCGGCCCAGTCTTTCGGTACTGATTTTCTGTCCTTGTTCAGACATCGCACTGTAGTCTTTCAACAGTCCGGCTTGCTCTTTGATGATGGCGATGCGGTTTTTCAATTCATGTGAAATCGAGGCCATGACCGTCCCAAAAAAACCGATTCCGATTTGATCCATGTTTTCAGGTATCTTCATTTCAATCTCGGCTCAGGGCGGTGAAATCAACGGTTTTTCGTCTTATTGTTTTCGTCACCGCGGATTGCCTTTTTAACGTCCCTGAAGCTCAGGTTGCGGCTATTATCGCTGTTCGAGTTTTTGCTTGTATCGATATGCTTTTTCAATGGTTTTTGTGAGTTTGTCAATTCCGACGGGCTTTTGCAGGTAGTCAAAGGCGCCCAGATCCCGGGCTTTCTTTTCGATTTCAGGTGTCCCATGGGCCGTCAGCATGACCACCTGAACGTCAGGATAGGTTTTTTTGACTTGTTCAAGGACGGTCAACCCATCGATGCCCGGCATTTTAAAATCCAGAATCATGACATCGGGCAGTTTCTCCTTCAGTTTGGCCAGGGCTTCTTCCCCGTCAAGCGCAATCTCCGATCCCAGTTCTCGCATTCTGACCCGCTCGGCGAGCGACTTCACAAATTCTTCCTCGTCATCCACCAACAACACCTTGATATTTTTCATCTCGTCTCTCTCCTCTACCAATTTTGGGGGACGTCAATCACAAGACAGGCTTCAATTGGTGTCGGTTTTTGTGCTGTCCGGCTTCGCTGGCGTTGGATACCCCCTTTTATTAGGATCGATTTTCACCCTCAGCCTTCTGGGCCGCCCGGCGAACTCTTTCCAGCGCCAATCGAATGCGCTCTTCGTGGGCCAGCTTGCGCCGGTGGGCACGATCGATATTGGCCACCAATTGATCGTCGTCACAGGGCTTGTCCAGGTGCTCGAATGCGCCCTTTTTTAATTCTTCTACGGCATTTTCGGGGGTCGCTTTGCCGGACAGCATGACAACCTCCACAACCGGTTTAATCTTTTTTATTTCATTCAATACGGCGAGGCCGTCCATTCCCGGCATTACCAGATCTAACAGCACGATATCAATCTTACCGTCACGGATCTTTTCCAAAGCCTCAGGGCCGCTGTAACAAGCCTCGGCCTGATAGCCTTTGATTTCCAACCTCTCTGCAAGTACATCGGCGAACTCTTTTTCGTCGTCGACGACCAGCACACTTACTTTCATGGCAATATTTCCTTTCAGTTTAATAAGCTGCCACTCACAACAAATTTTAATCGTTCTGCGCGATGGTTAATCTCAGCCACCGTGCAGATATCTAGTGATATTGCCTATCACAGTCATCGCTAAAAGTCGAGGCTCCGCTGTTTGTCGATATTTCAGTATTCGATCCGGGAAAAAATTCGATGCTGCTTCGACAGTTAAACACCGTTTTCGCTGCAAGCTTTCAGCAGCTTGTTCATCTCATCAATCAAGCTATGAATATCTACCGGCTTGATCAGATAACTGGCCTCGCTACAATCTTTACACACCTGTTGGTAGGTTTTCTCCGAGCCGTGGCCTGAAAGAAAGATGAATTGAGTGTTGGGGCATTTGACTTTGATCTGATGCATCAGATCAATACCGCCGGTTTCCGGCATTTTAATATCCAGAACCGCAATATCGAAACAACCGTCTTTTAACAACACCAGCGCTTCTTGTGCTGAAGCAGCCCATTGTGCCGGAATGCCGCGCAGATTAAGCCGTTCTGCTAAAGCGGATATAAACTCGATTTCATCATCGACCAGCAATACGCGCATGTTGCGGGTTCTCCTTGCTTTTGGTATTTAACGGAAGGGTCAGTGTAAAACATGTCCCCTCACCCTCCCTGCTCTCCACACTTATTCGGCCGCCGATTTCGCACACCAGATTGTATGTGACGGCCAGTCCCAGACCTGTCCCACCCTGGCCAACCTTTGAGGAAAAAAATGGTTCGAAAATAAATGGAAGATCTTTTTGCGGTATACCACAACCGGTATCATAAATTTTTACAGTTAGATTATTTCCAGTTCCTTTGTCAATCTTTACGGTCAACTGCCCCTGTTTTTCCATGGCATCAAAGGAGTTGTTAAGGATATTGATGAAGATCTGTTGCAGACTACCCCGGTCTGCTTTAATGACAGGAATGCCGTCGGCTGCATCCACACGAATATCAATCAACTTGAGCTCGGCCTCTTTTTCGAGAAACCCGATGACCTCCTCGATGAGGCTATGCAGGTCCACCATCTCGTCACCGGCTTCTATTTTCCGCGAAAATGTAAGCAATCGCCTTGTGATCTTGGACGCTCTCTGAACAGAAACCTGAATGGACTCCACTAAGCCGATCAACTTGGGATCTTGTCCATACTCTTTCTTGAGTTCAAACAGGTCTTTAATGAGTCCGGCTGATTCGTTGATAATGGCCAAGGG
>JASFTQ010000215.1:0-8088 GCA_050053515.1 Desulfobacterales bacterium
CGCCGCCAAGAAGAATTACCATAGCCCCTATGAAGCATACAATAGCTGCCCATTTGAGTGTTTTGAGAGACATTGTGATCCTCCTGCAGAATAATGTAGGTTTGAGCGAACGCATTGCACGTTCAGCAACTAAGTTAAATACCCCCAGAAAACTTTATACCGCTTTTCTTAGGGATTTAAAAACCTTTTCTCTGATTTATTGTCTTTTAACCTGTTACAATAATCGATACATTGATTTAAGTCAAAATTGATTTTTTTTTCGGATGCTTCACCCATCAGCGGAGACATATGGTGGAATTTGAAAAGACTGAAAATTTGGAATATGGTAACCGAAACTAACATATCAGCCGGCAATACAGAACCATTGAGACGGCCCAAAGATTTTGAAAACCCTGAAGTATTTCCAGTGAAATAGGAGACATTAGTATATACGTTTATGGTTGGCGGGTTTTTTATCGGGATCCATTCAAAATAATGACGATGATATTCAGGGGCATAAATTAATAAAATAATGTATGTCCCCCAATTCTATTTTTAGGCCATCGACCCTTTTTTAAAGTATTATTATCATTTGATATCGATGCCCGCAGCCGTAAGGATGAACGTCTCCGGGTCCATGATGGGCGATGCCCTACAAAACGCCATCACCGGAGACAGAGGCATACCTGATGCAAGCATTGCAGCAATCAGGGGAATCGCACCGCATGAGCAGAAGGTTCAGAGTGCCCCGGCCAAGGAACCTGCGACAATTGCAACAGTGGTATTTCCCGAGAATGCACGGGCAACCAATTGATCTGAACCACTTGTTCTGGCATGGGCTGCAAACCCGATGGCCAGAACAAAAAAGGGTGAGATATGGATAAGCAATTTGCCGATAAAATAATGACTTTCAATCGCTCGATTGCTTTCAACAACGGTATTCCGGTTTGTACCGCCACTGTGCTGAATAGAACAACAGCAGCACCTGTTGATGATTTCTTTAGGTTTGGTAGGCAGGTTTGAATGGTTTTTACAGCCCCCGAAAAATTAATCTGCAGATCCTCTAAAAAGTGAAGTTCCCCGCTCTAGAGGGCGGGGCTTCCCGCAAAGAAAATTATCTGTTTTCGATAGCTTCCCTTTGAACAGGGAAGCAAACCGGTCATCGATCCTCAGACGTGAAAAAAGCTTGAGTCGGATGGTTCCCGGAAAGTAGGCCATTCCTTGCATAACTTCCGGCAATCCTTCAAGATTGAAAGATTCCGCGGTGACATCGAGCGTAAAATGATGCACGCCGTCGAGATTGGTTAATTGATCTTTGGTACGTTATCCTACGTAGATGCCAGTGCCTTTTACTTCAGCCTTTTGAGTGATAACCTCGTTTTGTAAATTTTTGAAAAGCGGATTGTCGCTATCCGGAGCAAAAAGAAAAAGCAGTCGGTTTTTCCATTGGAATTGAGTTAAATCCATCGACGTTATATCTTGGGTGTCAAAGATCGGTAACGCCATAATAATAGCAAATATTTCATATGTTTATTTATTCCTCTCCTAATATAAATTCGTCTACGAATGATGATTTACGGCACATCATTGTTATACGATAAATCAATGCAGCGTATTGCTGGAGTTTTTTGAGGAAGGTACCGATTTTATTCGGCAGGGAATCTAAAATCTAAATTTAAATTAAATTGATTTAATTCACAATTCAAGCTTTGACCCCTCTGATCTAAATTTAAATTAAATTGATTTAATTCACAATTCAAGCTTTGACCCCTCTGATCTTTAGGTTTTGCTCAGCAAGCCATCATCGAGTATCTGCTGGAAATGCTCTATGATCGTCTTCTCAATAGGGCTATACGAAAGGCCCAGATCTTTCTTGCTGTATGAGTTGTCCAGCTTGACTTTGATGCCGACATTTTTGCTCACATATTTCCGGCTGTAGCCCATCATTGGAGCTATGAGCCAGAATAAGAATTTGGGGACCTGTCTTTTGGGAAAGGGATAATCATCTCCAAAATGTTTTCGCAAGATATTTGCTATTTCAAGCAGCGTTGCCTCTCCACTCACTAAAATATGGCGCCCGCTGGCTTCTGGGGTGTATCCTGCTTTGATGTGGGCGGAGGCCACATCGCGCACGTCAACGATATTCGTATGTAATCCCGGAACACCTGATTTATAAGTACCGTTGCCGAATTCGATCATGGTGTTGATGCTCATGGAATCTTTTCTCTTTGACACAGAGGGGCCGAGGATCCATCCCGGGTTAATGGTAATCAGGTCCCATCGATCCTGTTTCGAGGCGATGCCCCAGGCTTCCCTCTCCGCTATTGTCTTTGAATATGCATAAGGCTGGTGTTCAGCACTGCTTGTCGTGTTCCATTCCTTTTCGGTGAATATCCCCTTCGGCGCCAAGGCACACTCGGCATGATCGCCAAATATAGCCGCGACACTGCTGGTAAGCACCACGCGTTTCACTGTAAAACTTCTTGTGGCCGATTCCAGGACGTTTCTGGTTCCTTCCAGAGCGGGTCGAATCAATTCTTCTTCCGCATTTTTAATTCCGGTTATAAAGAAGGGAGAGGCTGTGTGAATCACCAGCTCGCAGTCCTGCATCGGCTCGGCGAAACTTCCGGACTCCAACAGATCTGACTCGAACAATTGCAATCGTCCGGCTGAACTTTTCTCGAAAGCCCTGAGATGCTCTGTTTTCTGAATATTCGATGTGTCACGTGCCGTTGCATTAACACGATATCCCTTTTCCAGTAGCATTTTTACGATCCAGGAAGCCAGGTAGCCGGTGCTCCCCGTGACCAATACCGGTTTGGTTTTATCGATTTTTTTCATATCAACCTCTGTATGTATAATGGTTTTCGGATAGCCGGCGACAGTATCGGCAGGTGAATGAATAGTAACCGACTGGAATATAACTTGCCATAAGCTGAAATTTAATAGATGCCCGTCAAGCATCGGTTTAGGCATATATTATTTCAACCGCTTTTGAAATCGGCCACAACAAGCGTCAAATCATCATCCAATGATTTTTCATGATGTTTTCCCGTCCAGCCAGAGATACGCTGAATTAATGCATCCGCAAACCTCCCGGCGGATAGACCGGCATGGGATGTTATAAATTCTTTGAATTGGTCTAGGCCGAAGCGGGTGCCAGTAGCATCGGATGCTTCGATAATGCCATCGGTATACAGAATAAATCGATCACCGGAGTTAAGATTATGCTCAATATTTTGATATCGGGCATCTTCAAACTGGCCTAAGATAATTCCCCTTTGCCGGAGTTCAATGATTTTTTGTTGCGCTTCTCTCCACAATAGCAAAGGCGGATGTCCCGCTCCGGCATAGGCAGTGGTTTGTTTAGCTGTATCAATAAATAGATAACCGGCGGTGACGAAATCACTCTCCAGGTTGCCGCACAAAATTTGATTGATACCCGCCAGAACCCGGGCCGGGTTGTATGCGTGCGGCCGTTGGGATGAGAGCGCAATCTTGACCATAGAGCTGATAAGGGATGCCGGCACGCCATGGCCGGAAACATCGGCCACAAGGATGCCCAGGCTTTTTTCGTCCACTTTTATAAAATCATAAAAATCCCCGGCCACCGACGCCATGGGCACATAACGGGCAGCCAGGTATATGCCATCAATATCCACGGTTTTCTGAGGAAGAATGAACGACTGAATTTTGCGGGCTGTTTCCAGTTCATGGCTTATGGTAACTAAATCTTTTTCATTTCGGAAAAAACGGTGGGCGACGGCGTAGACAAGACACCCCATAAATACGAGAAAGCCAGGCGTCTCAAGATCGATTATTTCGTAACCGGATGTCAGCAACGGGGCAATATTCTGGTACAGGGCCGTAATAGCAAAGACCACTATGCCGCTTTTTAGCACCAGCAATTCCCGGGTCATCCCCAGGCCGGGTCGGAACAAATTTATGCCCACCACCAATATACCCCCGATAGCCATAACATTGTTGGCAATCATTGCAGTACCCGGTGCACGTAAAAATACATCCACCGCAGCAGCCGCAATCGCGAACACAATCTGAATCTGCCAGATCCTTCGGACTGACGATTTCCAGCCTTTTCCGATAAATTGCTCAAAGAAAATGTAAGCCGGGACGGGCGTGAAGTAGGTAAGAAGCCATCCCCAATAGGCCCAAAATATCGGGGGCGCATCCACCAGAAATTGAAATGCACGGGTTCGTGCACCGTAAAAAAAACAAAATACGCCAAATGAGATTAAGGACAGGTCCGTTGCCTTCCAGCGGTATAAGGCCAGGGCCACGGCCACCAGGCCGATAATGACCATATGGGTTCCGAAAAGCACCTCGTAGATGTCCCATTTGGAATGAACAGTCTCATTGGCAGGGACCCGGCGATTATTTTGTCCGGCTGAGGCTGGTTCAATCAAATAATTATCACCAGCCTGGCAGATGGGAACACTGGTTTCAGCGGTTTCGGCTGCATTTAGATGAAACGGAAGTGAAAATACAAAAATTCCGAGAAGAGAAAAAAAGAAAAGTTTTTCAGCTGAGTCATGCATTCATCAAAATCACGTGTGACGATTAGCCCATGTGTTTTACATTTAGGATGTTTTTACATATCACAAGTTTTGGTGGTTAGACAATTTATGAAACGAGTTGAACGAGAATGGTCTTATTTTCCATCATTTCAGCTGCTGACAGTATGTCTCCCTGGTGAAGAGAATCAGCAAGGTTCCAAGAAAAGACAACCCTAGCATCAGACTGAATGCCAGATGGTATGCGCCAATATCATAGATGCGGATGCCATGGCCCAAGCCCCCATCCCAGCTGCAATCAAGCACCCAGCCGATGGCGGGCTGCAAAATCATGGGTCCCATTTCCATGCCCATATTACATACGCCGGTAACCGTGCCGGCCGACGACGGTGGAACCGACTCTTTAATGAAGGCGAATCCGATAACTATGGCACCGGAAGCAAACCCCGCCGCACTAAGTAGGATAACGATAAATCCCAGAGAATAACGTTGGGTAAAAAGGACAATGCCCCAACTGATTAAGGCCATGCAAAGTGAGCCGAAATATAAAGGTTTTCTGCGCCCCAGCCTTTCAGACAGTGCACCTAAAATGGGCCCGCCGAAGGCCCAGGAAACTAAAAGCGTGGATGTGAGGGCAGCACTTTTTACCGGAGACAAATGATAGTGGGTGGTGAAGTAGGGGACTCCCCACAATCCGGCAAATGCAAGCAGCGGACCCACCAGACCGCTGGGTACGATGGTAAGCAGCCAGGTGTTTTTGTATCGAAAAACCTTTGTCAAATCGGCTAAAAGAAAAGGGCGAGACCCCCGGACCGGGTCCACAGGGCTTGCCGTGAAACCGGCATAGCCTTTTTGTCTGGGGTCGTCACGCACGAAGGCCCAAATGGATACGGCCAATCCCAGTGTGATGATACCGGTAACGAAAATGACCGGTCGCCATCCGAATAAATCCACCAGCAATCTCAGGGGCACTCCGGCGGATAAAGCGCCACCGATGCCGAGAGAAAGCGCCAAACCAGTTGCAACAGCAAAGCGATCCGGCGGAAACCACCGCGTCGAGAGTTTTAAAATGGAGACCCAGGCGACCCCGATGGACCCTCCGATAAGAAGCCTTCCCATATTTGCCATAAAAATTGAAGGTGCAAAAGCAAACAGGAAGGCCCCCAGGCTGGCTAAGAGTGTGCCGGCCGTGAGCAATTTTCTCGGACCCCAGTAGTCGGCCAGTATGCCGGTGGGAATCTGTACTGCCACGTAGCTGTAGTAATAGAAGGAAGAAAAATGACCAAGGGTGGCCGCTCCGATTTCAAAATCCATCATGAGCCGATCGGCCATGACGGCGGGGACCATCCGATGGAAAAATCCGGAAAAATAAAATGCTACGCCCAGACCCCAGGTAATCCAGGATTGATAAACAGGCGGAGTTGGGTGTTGATTCATAGAGGCGTTACCTTCCGTCAATCGGATAGTTGCCCTGCGAACAGTTGTGGGAGCATTATAGTGATTCTCAAAATAATGTTCCTAAATAAAGCAACCGAAAATAAACCGATTCCTGTCTCTTTTGCAAGTTCCAAAAGACATTCTTTTTAGCGGCTCCCCGAAGACAGGTCACCAACCTTGCTGGAAATATGAATCATTGATATAATAAAGCCCTTTGCTTTTGTGTGTTCCTGATTTTCTCTGTTCGCGTGCGGGAAAAGCATTTTTTTGCAAATTTTCGGGCTGTAGGATTGCAGTAATGGAGTCGATCATCGTTTTTGGTCTGCTTTTGCTGATACTTTTTGTGGCTGGATCGATCTGCGGCATCATCGCTTTGGTGAAACAGCGAAATTTGAGGCGCAGACTGCAGGTAGTTGAAAAAGACCTGAGAAGGCTCCGGGCCCCTGAACCGGCAGTTGAAAAACCACACCCCCCCCCTGCGGCAGAAGCCGCCCGAACCGAACCGAAGCCCGAGACATTTGAGACCCCGCCGCCACTTCCCGAGACTCCACCGGCAGTCTCAGAACCGCCCCGGTTTCCGGAGGCAGCTTCAGCGCAAGGTCAAAAGACGGCGCATCTGCCATCCGGAGAAGAACGACTTTCCCTGGAGATGAAACTCGGCACCCGCTGGTTGAATTGGGTCGGCATCGTGATGCTGCTGATCGGTATCGCATTTTTCCTGAAATATGCCTATGACAATGACTGGATCGGACCCAAAGGACGATTGGCCATCGGAACACTGTTTGGCATCACCGCTGTGATTTTCGGCGAGCGATGTCGACGAAAGCATTGGACCGTATTGTTTCAGGTTTTTACGGGTGGCGGACTGGCGGCCTTTTATCTTTGCACTTTCTTTTCCATGCAAATTTATCATCTCTCCAGCCAGACGATTTCCATGCTGCTGGCAATCCTGGTGACGGGACTGGCGGTGGCCATGGCGGTTGCCCATAATGCGTTGTCTATTGCTGTTTTGGCTTTGATCGGCGGTTTTGCCAGTCCGGTGCTTCTTTCAACCGGAGAAAACCATCCCTATGCGCTGTTTACCTATATTGCCATTCTCGATCTGGTGGCAATGGGGTCGGCTTACTTTCGCCGCTGGCGGGCCCTGGACCTTCTCTGCTTTTTCGGCACCGGTGTCATATACTTCGGCTGGTATGAAAAATTCTACGCCCCGGACCAATTGACACCGGCGCTGCTCTATATATCCATCTTTTTCTTGATGTTTTTATTGATTCCCACATTGCACAGTTTGGTGAGGCGCATTCCCGAGACCAGGGAAGGGCTGGCTCTGGTTGTCCTGAATGCCGTTTTTTCGTTTTTATGTTACTATCGGATTTTGTTCAGCGATTACCGCTATGTTTTGGGTTTCGTGGTGCTGGGGCAGGCAGCTCTGGTGTTGTTTTTGTTTCAGCTGTGGGCCAGGCGCGTGGGCAAGGAGAGCCTCACCGCCGGCAGCCTGCTGATTATTTGTCTGGGATTGGTAACCATAGCCGTCCCCATTCAATTGGAACTTTACGGCATCCCGATCACCTGGTCCGTGGAGGCCGTGGTGCTTGTCTGGCTGGGGATTCGTTTCCGGCACAGAATACCAAAGTTTTCGGGATTAGTTTCACTTTTGCTGGCAGCGGGCAGCCTCGTCCATCGGTTGCCATTACACAAGACCCTCTTCACACCGATTTTCAACATCCCCTTTGGATCCTGGGTTGTTGTCATCGCGATGGCTTCCGGTGCTGGATATTTGTTATTCAGAAACAGAGCCAAGGATGAAGGTTGGAACTTTGCACTCGCGGGGATTGCATCGCTGCTGGCCTTCGCCCTGGCATGCGGTTTGCTCACATTGGAGATATCGCAGTTTTGGACGATCACCCATCGCATCGCCCGCTTTCGAACCTATCAGTTTAGCTCTTTGACTGTCCTGTGGTCGGTGATTCCGGCACTTACGGCTTATGTTTTCTTGACAAAAGGCGTGCCGAAAGGAATTTATCTCTCCTGGATCTGCTTAGCCGTGGGGGGCATGGTGTTCCTCGGCGGTCTCGCACACTATCGGATTTCTTCCGCCTGGTTGATGGCAAATTTCACTTTTGCACCGCGGTTGTTATTT
>JASFTQ010000216.1:0-8058 GCA_050053515.1 Desulfobacterales bacterium
AGAAGCCCAGCAGGGAGATGACATCACACTGGTTGTTTCGAAATTTTTGTAGAATTTGAATTTAGAGGAACGGGGGAACGGGACGGGTATTCGTTTATGCGTTTTGAGATTCTAATTCAAATACAAGCTGCTCATCGAGAGCCAACCTCTCTCCTTTTTGCACTGCCCGGCTGACACTGGGCTGAGTCGTGTCCAGCTTTTGAGAACTTGATATTTCACTAATCCCAAGCTCCTTGACCGTCTAAAAACACAGCAGACTTAAGGCCCTAACCCGATGCCGTGGCTTGCTCGGCAACAATATTTCTGGCGGGTTCACACAAAACGCATAAACGTATGCCTGTCCCCTATTTTTTACTATTTATAATGTTATTTGAGACGCTGGTTTACGTTTGATCACGCCAGATTTCAAGCAGGGTCAAATCATCACTTGCCTTTGCCTCCCCACGCCAATGGGTTATGGCGGCAATTAACCCCTTGCCCCAGGGAGGACCTTTTGCATCCGCTAGATAGCCGACCAATCGATCATTGCCGAACAGCTCATTCTTTTCATTCTCGGCTTCGATGACGCCATCGGTAACAAAGAGAAACGATTCTCCGGGTGATAACAAAATTTCTTTTTTCTCGTAGTGAGCATCCGGTGTGACGCCCAATGATATTCCCTTTAGCTTTGGTAAATTTCCCATACCGCTTTCCGTGATCCACAGGGGCTGTAAATGTCCCCCCCGGGCAAGTTGCATTTTCCCGTTGGACGGCCAATACCTGGCAAGAATGATGGTGGCAAAAAATCCCTCTTTGGCGGTCAGGCTGTACAAGCTGTTGTTTACGGTTTCAAGTAGCTTGTCTACTTCACTTTCATTCTGGGCTTCACTGCGGATGATGGTTGACAATGCAGCCATAATCAGAGCGGCCGGAACGCCTTTATCGGAAACATCGGCTACATATGCCAATAGACTTTTGTCCGGCAGCGGAATCACATCGTACAGATCGCCGCCAACATAGGCGGCCGGAACAGAAACAGCCCAAATGTGACCGCCCGCTTTCAGCTCCGGTATTTTTGGCCAAAATAACGATTGAATCTTGGTTGCCGTCTCGAGTTGAAATTTGAGCTGAGCCGACTGCTCCAGAACCGTGTCGTGCAATTCCTTGATCCGCAGCATCGACTTAACCCTGGCAACCAGCGCAGAATGATCCACGGGCTTGGTCAGGTATTCATCGCCTCCTGCCTCGAGACCGGCAACCACGTCTTTGGAATCCGCCTTGGCCGTAACCATAATGATCGGCATGAATGGCAGGGACGTGTCGGCTCTAATCCTTCGGCAGACCTCGATGCCGTCCATCTTTGGCATCATGATGTCCAGCAGAATAAGATCCGGACGCTTCTCGACTGCCATCGCCAGACCTGCTTCCCCGTCTGCTGCGGTAATGATATCGTATTTGTTGGCGGCAAGGCGCATCTGGAGAATTTCCAGGCTCTCGGGGTTATCATCAACAATTAATATCAACGGCGGCGTTCTCACACTGCCCTCCTCTCCGATAACCTATGGCACATACTCTCGAACCTTTGCCAGGAGTTCGCGGGGGCTGAACGGCTTGGAGACATAAGCATCGCAGCCAGCCTCAAATGCTTTGACATCATCGCCGCTCAGCGCATAGGAGGTGACTGCAATGATCGGTACCTGACCCAGGTCGGGATTAGCCTTTATCCGCCGTGTAGCTTCGTATCCGTCAAAATCGGGTAGCTGAATGTCCATCAGGATCAGTTCAGGACAATGGGTCTCGGCCAAGTTAACTCCCTCTTCAGCGGTGACCGCCTCGAGCACTTCATAACCGGCGCTAGTGAGGAGATCACGCATGATACGCCGGTTGTCCTCCTGGTCTTCAACGACTAAAATCAACTTGCTCATGTTTGCTCCATTTGACGTTCGACGCGAACCGGCAGGGTGAACCAGAAAGTCGAACCTTTTCCCAGCTGGGACTCCACCCAGATCCGGCCGCCGTGCATTTCGATGATCCGCTTGGCAATCGAAAGCCCCAGACCGGTGCCGCCCTTTTTGCGGGTGCTGGAACTGTCGGCCTGTTGAAACTCTTCGAATATCTTGTGCTGATCGGCTTCCGAAAGCCCGGGACCCGTGTCGGACACCGAAACCAGAAAGCTGCCGTCGGAGTCTGCCACCTCAACCCGGACTTCACCCGCCTCGGTGAATTTGATGGCATTGCCCACCAGGTTCAAAAGCACCTGGGCAATGCGCTGTTGGTCGCCCCTGCCGGAAGCCAAATCCGGAGATACCGAAACCTTCAGCTCGAGGTTCTTCTCCGCAGCCAGTGATTCAACTGCAGTAAAAACCGTCTGGACAACCTCCTGCATCGAATAATCGCTGAGAGATAGACTCAGCCGTCCGGCTTCAATCTTGGAAAGATCCAAAACGGCATTGATCAGACCCAGAAGATGGCGCCCGTTCTTCTCCACGCGCTCCAGTACCTCCTGGATCTTTTCGGGCACATCCCCGTAAATATTGTCCATGATCAGTTCGGTATAGCCCAGAATGGCGTTCAGGGGGGTTCTGAGTTCGTGGCTCATGTTGGCAAGAAATTCGGACTTGTGTTTGCTGGCGATCTCGAGCTGGTGGCCTTTTTCCTCGATCTCCCGGAAGAGCCGCGCGTTCTGGATCGCCAGTGCCGATTGGGTGGCAAAGGTCTGAAGCAGATCTACGGTGTCCTTTTCGAACAGGCCGGGCGCTCGGCGCCGAACCACCAGCGAACCGATGAGCTTGTCCTCGCGAAGCAGCGGCACCGCCAGCAAGGCCCGGAATCCGGCCCGCTTTACATCCTCGCGCAGGGGATATGCTGGTTCTTGCAAAATGTCCGGCACCTGCATGGCCTCACGGTTTTGCCCGGCCCGCCCGACGACCGTCTCGCCCAGGCGGATTCGAGTCTGCCGGATGGCCTGGATCAGCTCCTCACTCATCCCGTGGGTTGCGCAAAGCTGAAATTCCTGGGTTGTTTCATCGAACTCATAAATCGCCCCGGCCTGCGTGCCTGAAAGCTGGACCGCATGGGCAACAATCGTGGCCAGCACCGTTTGCAGATCCAGCGTGGAGCTGACTGCCTGGCTGACCTCCCCCAGGGCTTTGAGTTCTTCCACCAATTGAGCCAGCTCCCGGGTTCGCGCTTCGACCTTCTGCTCCAATGTTCGGCTGTATTCCTCTAGCTTCTCCTTGCTCTGGCTAAGCTCTCCAAATAATTGCTTGATCGAACCTCGCATGACATCTAGATGCTGCGCAAGGATTCCAATTTCGTCACTGCTGCTTTTGTCAACGAAAGTGTCTAGATCACCACGCGCGATCAGGGAAGCCGACTCTTGTAATTTCAATAGAGGGTGAGAGATATATTTTCTTGTTATGACAATGGACGTAAGCCAAATTGCCGCAACGATGAAAATTGTCAATGCAATAATACCGTAGATCTGCAAAAGGATCTGTTTTTTCACACTTTCACGCGATATCACGATGCTGATATTGCCGACTTTAATTTCTTCAAAGTAAATATCAGAAGATTTAACAGTAAATTCCGAAGAGTTTTTGAAATATGTGAAAGCCTTTTGCTGATATTCTTTACGCTTTCTTTCGGATATAATTTGACTTTCCGTTGAAAACTCCGATTGGCGAGACAAGCCCCAGAGAACCTTGGCATAGACAATGGATTTATCCAGAAATAACGCTCTGACAAAATCATCCACAACGTCTTTGTCCAGATTCCATAGCGGCGTAGGCAGGCTTATCTGAGCCAGTTGCATGGCGTCGTCAAGCCGAGTTTCTAATTCGCTTTCCATTGTGGTGATGTTGAAAAAAATTCCGACTGCGGCAAAAGCGATCAATAATACAGTCACTACAGCAATCAAGGCGTAACTGAAACGGCGGCTAATGCTACTGGCCCTGGGAGAGGTTTTTAATGAAGCGTTCTGCAGGCTCATTTGGTTATTCAACATTCCACTTGTTGCGAATTTGCATTATTGTCCCGTCAGCTAACATATCGTTAAAAGCATTTCGCCACTTTTGCACAATTGAATCTGATGTTCTTTTTGAAAAAGCAATGCTAACATTAATTTCCCGGAGATGGTAGACTTCTTCTACGTCATTATAATCAACCCCGGCTAACTCACAAACAGTCTTTAATCCCGGTTTTTTATATGCCCATAAGTCTATGCGGCCAAGAACAAGTTTTTTGGCATTTTTTTGTTCGTCAGAAACAGATTCAAGATTTGTAAATCCGTGCCTCTTGAGCAAACGCTCTCTTGTATCATCTCGAAGTGTCCCAATGCGTTTAACTTTTTTGGCATCTTCCAGGCTGTTTATTATTATACCGGAACCCTTCTTGGCGACAAGAATATCTCTTTTCTTGGCTAACGGACCAACCCATTTAAATTTATCATGCCGCACTTTTGTGTGGGTCGTACCGAACAATAGGACATTTTCTTCTTCCAATGCCATTCTGTAAGCTCTTGCCCATGGATAAACCATTATTGGGGTATGCGACCCTACCCTGCGCTGAATTTCCTGAACGATTTCAACAGAAGGACCAACCAGTACGCCGTCTTTTAAATAGTTAAGGGGCGGCAGATTTTCCGTTAAAATAGTAAGTTCTGCTGCCAGAACGGATTGAGCGGAAATCATGAAAACGGCGGTCACTATCAAAAATAATTTTTTCATATTAACCCTCCTGGTAAAATCCGCATTTTATAAAACATTGGATAAACAAAAAAGACATTTGTAGGGAGACAGCTTGCATCCCCTTTTTGCCCGACAAATCGCCGGGTTGCGAAAATGTTGTATTGTCCCGATGCAAAAACAAGGCCGCCGGGCGATCTCGATGGCGGTATCAACGTCAAAACCCGTAAATCCGTTCGCCGTATACTGGGTTGAGGCACATTTTGTGTCAGAGGCGCGTGTGGCCCCCGGTTTGAGCCTGGACTGCGGTGGATAGTCCGGATCTGTTGCAGTAAAGAGCGTGCCTCGCGCCATTATCTTAGCCAGGAGATCATTGCGCATGGCGGATTCCGTGCTGCCATGGCCGGACGGCAGAACAAACCATATGGCCAATAACGGTATGGCAGCCACCCGTTTCTTGTCCATTTTTTTGGCCCCTTGATCGCTTGAAAGCTATAGATTTTTGAATTGAGTGAAGCTCCCCGCCCCAAGGGGCGGGGGTTCTGCCGTTCGGCAGCGCTTCGCAGCCCGGAAAGGAAGATATCTGTTTCAGATAGCTTCCCTTAACCCCGCCTTAAAAGGCGGGGCTTGCAGGGAAGCGAACCGGTCAAAGATTTGAAAAGTGAAAAAAATCAATGCGTGAATTCTTGAAGCGAACCGGGTCTCAATTGGAAAGCAGCGCGGAAGAGCAAGAAAGCAAAAATTCTAAGGAGCAATCGTATTAGTTTGCCAGTATCTGGAGAGGCCCGGCAGCGATTTTCGCATTGAACAAACGGTTTAGATGATTGAGATGAATAATAATATTGCTGATGAATGTCAAATTTTTTTTGCTTATTTTACCGGGGGGGGTTACTCTGTGGTATTTATAGGCTGACTTAGAATTCGTTTTTTCTATAAACATATTCCGATTTTCATGAACTGGAATTAGGAAAGATGCTTTGGGCGTAAGGTTAATCGTTTTGAGATTATAATATATCTCCTAATGGTAATAGGCGCTTTTCGGATCATTTACTCAAAGCGTTTTAAGACTTCACAAATTGCGTTTGTGCCAAAATCAACCGCCTCGATCGGAATACGCTCGTCGGCAGCATGTATGGTCTGCGAGAAATTAAAAACTTCCGGCAGGGGCATCGGCAAAAAACCGTAGGTTTGAATACCCAGGCGAGAGAAAAACCGGGCATCAGACGTTCCACTCAACAGGAGCGGTACAGGTTTGCCGTCGGGATCCAACTTATGCAGAATATCGGCAAGTATATTAAAAAGCCCCATATCCGGCTTTGCTGGCCCCGAATCGAAATGAAGCACCTCAAGTTCCACGTCCCTGCCGATTATTTGGCGTAGTTCATTAATCAAATCATCCGGGGTATAACCTGGAAGCAATCGCCCATCCAACTCCACAGATACCTCACTGGGGATTACATTGAATTTATCGCTGCCATGCAAAACAGTGGCATTAACCGTATTATGTAACAAGGAATCGAAACCACGACCCCGTTCACCAAGAAGGCTCAACGCGATGTTCGTCAGCATCGGGTTTGCCAGCTGACCAAGGATCAATCCGGTCAGCCCACCGAGGGCCGAGGCCATCGTCTTGAACATAAGCCGGGCGATCGGCGTTATGTGAAGCGGTAACCGACTCTTGTCCAGCTTTTGAAGAAGTTTTGACAGTTTTGCCATCGCGCCGCCGCGGACAGGAAGTGAACCGTGGCCCCCCTGGCCGCGGACGCATGCTTTCAGCCAACAACGCTGTTTTTCGGTGACCATAATGGGATAGAACCGCTGCTTGCCTACATACAGCGAAAATCCGCCGAACTCTCCGATTGCATAACGGATGCCGTCAAACAAATCTGGATGATTCTCCACCAGAAATTTGGCACCGAAGTCGCCGAATGCTTCCTCGTCACTGACAAGGGCCAAAACAACATCACCAGGCATCTGCAAGCCTTCGATTTTTGCCCGCAAAAAGGCTGACAGCATCATGGCTACCCCGCCCTTCATATCCAGAGCGCCCCGGCCCCATATGAAGCCATCTGCAATTTTTCCTTCAAAGGGGGGATGTTGCCATTTCTGATGCTGAGTTGTTACAACATCCACGTGCCCATAAAGTAGGAGAGGAGGGGCGTTACCCTGTCCGGATAACCGTGCGATCAGGTTGGGACGCTCTGGTGTTCGAGCCAGAATGGTGGTTTTAATACCAGACATGGTCAGCAGTTCGTTGATAAAAGATATGCATTCTGCTTCGTTGCCGGGGGGATTTGTGGTATCAAACCGAATAAGACATTGGAGCAGTTCAGCGGGGCGCTGATAGATAGATGACATGGCGCTTGCGGAGATCACCGTGTCCTCCTTTTATCGAACATCGGGTCCGGCGTGCAGGACCAACCATTTATTACCACATGGTAAAACAAATTTTCAACTTCCAAAACATGAAAGCAGGGAACATCCTGCTGTGTCAATTAGAATGTCAACATAAAAAATAGGAAACGGTCCTAAGCTTATGCGTTTAAGGCTGCAAATGCAGATGGCGGCCGGTTTAATAAGCCTTTTTCAGTTTCACAAAAAAGTGAAGTTTTCCTTGAAATTCTTGAGTCTTTGCTTGACTCCTGGCACAAATCTTCCGTATGTGAGCATATGTACTCGGCTTATTTAAATTTTTGGATCTTAAATCAGAAACCAGGTAATTGAGGGATCGGGGTGTTTTATTCACGGCAAGATGATCGCTCCGGTGCTTCCAATGGGCAAAGGGCTATTGCCGCCGCGAAAGGCAAAACACGGTGTCGGTTTTTGTTGGAGTGAACCTTTTAAATAGCCGGCAATAAAAGCCCGTAAAACCAAATGCAGGTCTTGTTATGAGTGAAAATCATGATGCCGCTGACAAGCCCCAAAAAATCGGGTATTACCTCAATTGTGGCGTTGACCTCGTCAGTCAGGGATTGAGCCTCCAAAAGAAACTCGCTTCGATGGGTATCAAGAAACGTTTGGGCGAAGTAATGGTGGAATCCCAGGTTATCAGCCAGGATAGCCTGAAGGAAGCCATTCATTCGCAACGGCTGGATCGGTTGAAAATGTGCCGTCTGTTCTCCGGGTTGACCGATGACGAACTGCTAAAATTCTGTGACCTGGTCCAGGAAAGGGGCGTTGCCGGTGGAGAAGATTTCATCCAACAAGACACCTCCGGTGACTGTTTCTTCGTGATTGTCGAGGGGGATTCCCTGGTTTATCGCAAGGGGGACTATGGTGAAGAAATACCGCTTGAAACCGTAGAACCCGGTGAATGTTTGGGGGAGATGGGCTATTTTTCGGTGGGTAGACGCTCGGCCTCTGTTCGAGCCCTTGAAGACTCTCAGCTCTTCAT
>JASFTQ010000217.1:0-8050 GCA_050053515.1 Desulfobacterales bacterium
GGTTGTTCGATATATCTCATTAGTGATGTCGGTTTCGAATACGCCTTGCCGCAGATGGTGGTCTCGAGCTAAAAGGTTGCGAACACTGGCCAACAGCAATGCAACAGCATGGTCTGATACTTCTTCTGTGCCGTATCCGGAGAGATTGGCCACAAAGATTTTTTTTGTCGTGCAGCTTCAAGATCGATATTATCCACACCGACACCGTAACGTAGGATGACTTTACAACGCTCAAGAGAGCCAATCACACGACCGGTTATCGGCGCTTCTCTTACCAGAATACCATCTGCATCCCGGGCTATTGCGACAACTTCATCTGCCGTTCGACAATCCTCGGGTGTCAAAATCAATTCAGCACCGATGGCTTCTAAAATTTGTCACTCGATATCATAAGATGCATAACCTAAATTGACAACGACGACTTTATACTTTGCCATTTTTTCCTTCCGGCTGCACTGGCCCATGGGAATGCGTAAAAATCAGGCCTTTTGTTGATTCATAAGAGCAGCGACCGCTTCGGGTTGCGGGATTGGCGTTACCGCCCCTAAACCTGTGGTCGAAAGCGCAGCCGCTGCGTTGGCAAACCGCACACACCTCTCCAACGGCCATGCAGACAAATACCCTACAACAAACGCAGCGGCGAAGGTATCACCTGCCCCGGTCATATCAATCGGCTCCACCTTATAGGGTGAAAATTTTTGAATGTGAATTTGAAAAAGACCGTCGCGTTCTTCCTCAAAAGCCAATACCGCTCCTTCAGCACCTAACTTGAGTACCAAAATTTTTGGGCCGAGGCTCAGATAAAACCGGGCAATTTGCTCGGTGTCCTGCATTCCGGTCAACACTTGTGCATCTTCTAAACTCGGTAGAAATATATCTGCCAGCGAAACCGTCTGATGAATAATGGCCCTTGCTCGATCCAGCGGCCATAGTTTCAGTCTCAGGTTGGGATCGTATGATACCAACACATCGGCATCTTTTGCTGCCGCAATCGCCGCGAATACGGCATCACAGGCTGAGGTGCTGATGCCTTGACTGATTCCGGAAACATGAAGAAGTTTTGCTTTGCGGATGTAATCATCGGGGATAAATTCAGGTGTCATACGGCTTGCAGCCGAATTTTTCCGATAATATGTAAAATGGTGCGATTTGCCTTTTCGGGAAATAAAATAGATACCGCTGGGCGCCTCGGCGTCTCGAACCACCTGACTTGTATCAATGCCCTCTTTATGCCATAGCTTGATGAAGCTGTCACCAAACTCGTCATTACCTAAACGTGTCAAATAACCGACATTTCCTCCGAGCCGGCTGGCTGCGATCGCAAAGTTCGAAGTATCTCCTCCCCACCCGACTGTAAAGTGATTCACCTCTGAAAGTGATCCTTCTTGGGTAGCATTAAACTCCAGCATCGGTTCGCCCAGGGAAATAATTTCCGGATTCATAGGCCCCTCCTAAATCCGCTTATATTTGGCCAGGCCTTCACGCAGAGATTTTGTCTCGCGAATGAGTTTGGCTTGTTCAGCCTCACGCAGCTCGATTTCGGTCGCCTTTTCAAGGACCTCTGTGATATGCGCCTGCCGTACGGCCACGACCCCGTCAAGATCTGCAACGATCATATCGCCAGGATGTACGGTGATACTTCCGCAAACAATCGGTTCATTGGCGGAAAGTGTTTTAAAGCGGCCTACCGTCGTGCCGGGCGAGACGCTGCGCGCAAATATCTGAAAGCCGGAGTCCCTTCGAATTTCGGTCACATCCCTGACGCCGCCGTCAAGAACGGCCCCGGCCAAGTTATTTGCTTCTGCACCGGCTGTCATTAATCCCCCCCAGACAGCCACATCAGTTTCAGCGTCAATACCAATGACAATCACACTGCCTTCCGGAGATTCATCGATTGCTTCCAGAGCATGCTGAGGCGGCAGTGCCTCGTCGGTGGGTCCTTCCTGAACCGTCACCGCGGGTCCGACGATCTTTTTGTCGTTAATCCGGGGTTTAATCGAATGATCCATATATCCGCGTTTCCCGGTCACCTGTTCAACTGCATCCGCAACTGATGCAGTGGCCACCTTCATAAATCCAGCGATAATATCTTTTGTTGTCAAAATTGTCTCCTTTTGCATGGGCCTGTATTTCGGCTTTTTGGTGAAATGAAATAAGGATGATAGCTTTATCTACGTTCATTTCAATCGATGTAAATACTTTTCAACCAGTGCCATGGTTGCAAATCGGATAAAGCTATCACTCAATTTTGTTGGCTATAATGTGGTTAATAGTTTTTCTTTCGATATTCTTCAATCTCCGCAAATAGCTTGTCTACCCATTCGCTGCCAATTTGCTCTTTGACCCATTTAACGACTTCAGGTTGTGCTTTTTTGCGAAAATTGGCTATCTGGTCAGGTGTTAAAGGCCTCACTTGCATGCCCACCCCACTGAGGATTGTCGGCGCATTGGTGTCCTGGGCTGACGTCATCCCCCGATGAATAACCTTGGCTATTTCCACACCCCGTTGGACAGCTTTCTGTTCAGTGGGTGTCAGACTTTGGTAAAATCGATCATTCATCAAATAGGCATGCCAGCTGTAGACATGACCGTCGAGGGAGATGAATTTCTGGTTCTGATAGAGGCTGGCGGCCAAAATATTGGTCACACCGTTTTCCTGACCGTCAACCACGCCCTGCTGGAGAGCGGCAGGCAACTCCGGCCAAGGAACCGGTGAGGGACTGGCGCCGAGGGAAGATACCAGTTTGCTCCAGATGGGTCCGGGCATGACGCGAATTTTAAGCCCTTGCATATCTTGCGGTGATTCGATGACACGCTTGTTGTTGGTAAAATGTCTGATTCCATTATCCGCCAGAGCAAACATGCGAATACCGGTGGCCTTACGCATGGCTTCGGCCAGCTCCTGGCCAAAGGGGCCATCGACCACCGTCCAGGCCATGGCCTGGTCATCAAACAGGTAGGGGATCGCATAAACCATAAACGGCTTGAACACCGGTGAGATCGGCCCATCATGAACGACGCCCATTTCTATACTGCCAAGCTTCAGCCCTTCGAGAACCGTAATCGCATTACCGAGCTGGCTTGCGGGATAGATCTCAACCTTCAGCGAGCCTTGAGTGTTTGCTTCCACATAATTTTTAAACGCCAGAGCGGCTGCTTGCTTGGGTTGGTCCAGCTTGGCCGGCTGGAAATGTGAGTACTTGATGACTTTCGGTCCTGCAACGGCAATACCGGGCAGCACCAAGACCATGACCAATAACATAAAATACCACTTTCTTGATTTCATTGCTGATTCCTCCTTTTCTGGGTTAATGCGTTATACCAAATAGTTTTGGCACCGTTATACTGATTGCCGGAAAGGCAATCACCAGAGCCAGCACCAAAAGTTCCGCCAAAAGAAGCGGAACGATTGTTTTAGACAGCGTTTCCATCCGTACTCGGCCGATCGTGCTGACAACGAATAAAACAGGGCCAACCGGCGGTGTAACCATGCCAATGGTAAGATTGAGCACGATCATGATGGCAAAATACATGGGGTCAAGGCCGAATTGATCGCCCACCGGGCCAAGTACCGGCACAAGAATAATCAATGCCGGCAACGTGTCGATAACCAATCCGCATAGCAGTACGAATACCGCCAGCATAATGACAACCACCGATGGGCTGCTGGTCATATTGCCAATATAAGTTGCGATAGTTTGTGGAATCTGCAAAATCGTTAACAACCAGGAAAAAATAGAAGCCATGGAAACAATTAAGAGAACCGCAGCAGTCACAACGCCGCTTTTAACAAACAAAGGCAGAAGCTTTTTCAGACTGAGGCCGCGTGTTATAAATAGCCCTACACCCAGGGCGTAAGCAGCAGCCACTGCAGCCGCTTCGGTTGGCGTAAATATGCCGCCCAATATGCCGCCGATGATGATAAACGGAAGCAACAGAGCCGGCAGGGCGACCCAGAAACTTTTCGCCAATCCCAGTAGGGACGGTCTTTCGCTGCGAAATACATATCCGCGCTTAATGGAGATCCAGTGATTGACGCCCATCAGGGCCAGCCCGAGAAGAATTCCGGGTACGATGCCAGCCAGAAAGAGTCCTGCGACGGTAACCCGGCTATCGGATATGGCGTATACCACCATCAGAATGCTGGGGGGAATAATAGGACCGATCGTTGCGGTCGCCGCACTCATGGCTCCGGCATAGGCGGGGCTGTATCCTGTTTTTCGCATCATGCGCATTACAATGGCGCTCGGTCCTGCGGCATCCGCCAAGGCCGAACCGCTGATGCCGGCAAATAACATACTGACCATCACATTGACGTGACCCAAGCCGCCACGGATATGCCCCACAAGATCGTTGGCGAAACGCAACAATGATGTTGTTAGGCCGCTGGCCGTCATTATTTCAGCGGCCAAAATAAAGAAGGGTACGGCCATAAGAGGAAATGAACTTATCCCGTTGAATAAATACTGGGGAATCACCAAACCCGGAAAACGGCCATCAACCAAGACTGCTACCATTCCCGATAAGCCCATGGTTATGGCGACCGGCATTCCAATTACAAGGCCGATGCCAAATACAATCATTAGAATTGCTGCCATGATGAATCCTTTTCAGCCTTGTCCATTTCGTCTGAGACTTGACTATCAACCCAATTGCGATCCATCCATTCGCGAAACATCAAAACCAAATGCAATCCAAAAACCGCGGCCCCTATAGGGATGGCCAGGTAGGGGATACCGCGGGGTATCTGGGTAGCCCAGGTTTCCTGAGCCCACCCAAACTGGACCATTTTAAAGCCATAGTAGGCAAGGATCCCGAAAAAAACCAGGATCGTCACTCCCAAAAAGGCCCGCATTACGGGGCGTAATCTTGCCGGAAGCAAGTCTTGAAAAAGATCGATAGCGGCCAGTCGACCCTCTCGCAGCGCCAAACCGGCGCCAATATAAGTGATCCAGATCATCAGAAAAGTAGAAATCTCCTCTGTAGTTGCAATCGAAAACCCGAAGACGTAACGGGTTACAACATTAATGAAAACCAAAATGAACATCACACCCATCATGACGCCGATCAACCATTGGTTGACGCGCACAAAAACAGTTTCAAACTTCAGAAGCATAGTAGGTCTCCGCAAGGGTCCAGCGCGATTTGTTTGAATAAATTATCCCTTTGGTACACGCAAGTTCCACTTTTATCCGTTTTCCGTTGATCGTCGATCATGAACTGGTATCGTGCTAAAAATCTATAACCCATTTCAAAGATGCATCTGGCGCTCGAAAGCTGTGTTACCGGCAGGGCCTGGGGTCCCTTTCCCCAGCCCCTGCATAAAATGCTAATATACGATCGTGTATGCTGTGCTCTTCGCTTGTCCCGCCATAGCCCAAAGCGGACAACGGCGGTTCGGCCGGTGCTTGCTGAGCTCCGGTAATTAAAAGAATTAGATGCGAAGTCCCGTGACCGAGCGGGGCTCTTGAGCGTGATCTACTATTGCTGAGATGGCTTCTAATATCGTTTATCCACTAAAGCCCTTTTTACCCTGTCTAAATTTTCCTTGATTTCATCAAAATTCCTCATGGCAATGGAAACAAATAAGACATCAACAATTGCCAGCTGTACAAGTCGGGAGGTCATCGGCGCCAAGCGCAGCGCTACTTCCTGGGAATTTACTGAAATGGAGAGATCGCAATATTTTGCCAGCGGCGTCTTCTTGTTGCCCGTTATGCCGATAACCGCGGCACCGGATTTTTTCGCCACTTTGACACTTTCCAGGATATCTTTGGATGATCCTGTATGAGAAATGGCCACAACCGCATCTTTGTCAGTCAGCAAAGCAGCAGACATTATCTGCATATGAGGATCATCATAAGCGATACACGGAGTGCCGATGCGAAAAAATTTGTGGTGTGCATCCCTGGCAACAACACCCGAACCGCCGACCCCGTAAAACTCGATGCGGTCCGCCTCTGCCAAGGCATTGGCAGCCAATTCTAATGTCTTCAAATCCAAATTATTCATCGTATTGTTAAAGGCTTCTTTTGCAGAGGTGAATAGCTTGTTGAAGATATCCGGGAATTTATCCTGGTCGGAAATGTTTTCCGCAATGTATTTATTGCTGGGAAGTGCATTTGCGAGACTCAACCGAAGTTCCATATACCCGCTAAGACCCAGTTGGCGACAAAAACGAATTACGGTAGGTTCGCTAACAGCGGCCATTTCGGCAAGATCGGTTATCGTGCTCCGCATCGCCAGATTCGGATTTTTTAGCACACATTCGGCGACTTTCTTTTCCGAATTTCGTAAATTTGAAATCGCGCTTCTTATGGACGAAAAGATATCGGTCACGGGAAAGTCCCTGGTATGGCGTACCGGCAAAACCTGGGGAACAGGCCCTTTGCCTTTAATATCATCAGGTAGAGATTGTGTAGTTTTTCTGATAACTCAAAAGAAAATAACTCTTGCTGATCGATATGTAGTAAATTAACAACATCAAAAGACGGTCTTGTCAATAAAAAAAATAGCAAAACTGATATTTTTGCGTGACGATCGAATTGGCCGGGTCAACAAGCCGATAAAAATTGTAATATAAAACAATTAATTATCAAAAATTTTCTATTTTGACACTAACCCCAATGCAGAAGTGACAACCTGGAACCGGTAAGATCGAATAGCCGGGAAATAAAAACAGCTTAAAAAAACAGTTTTTTGAGGTCTGCAAAAGGGCAGACATCGCCTTCGGCCGCAAAGTCTCAGGCGGCATCGTTTTCAATGATTTCCGCCGTACTTTTAAAACCAACCTGTTGCTTGCCGGTGTGGACAAAGCCCACCGAGATGCGATTTTGGGACACCGCTTAAAAGGAATGGATGCACATTATATCGTGGTCAGCGATGTTTCTTTGACAAGGGTGATGGATCGGTATACAAGGTGGTTTGATCGGCAGGTATTTTGCGCACGTGTTGACCAAAACGTTGATCCAATTTCATCGAACCTGTAAAAAATTAAGATATACTTTCTATAGGTTTAATGCTATAAGCGATTTATGAAGACAACCTTGATAAAATATTATATAAAGGTAGTTTGCAGAGGCAATCTTTGTAAAGTCTTGGCGGAAGTGCATGGGAATCGAATCCAAACACGCGCGTATAGCTTACTGAAATATATACATAAGTTAATCTCCTAAACCGCGTCCGACATGGTTACGACACGGTTTATCCAATCTTTTTCCTGAACTGCACGACATTCCCACCACGCTCCATCAGCTCAGGGTGATATGATTCAACTAAAGCCTCTCATATAAAATAGCTCGAAAATTCCAAAATTATTCCCCAGAAAATGCAAGTTTTTTCATTAACAATTTTTTAACCTTACATTTTGCCTTCGCAAAGTGAGGATGATAATATTTTCATGGAGCTTCTTAACGAGGGCAAGCGGTATTGCATGGACATATACAGATCATTGCACCGCGTCATCCTCAAAGCCTACAAACAACTGCCGGAATTCCGGGATGATATCGCTCAAAAAATTGAGGGAATTATCCGTTCAAATAAAATTTTATGACAAAGGAAAGTCAACGACCACCCGAATATAGGCTATGTCACAATTCGCAAAGCCACGGATTTTCTGTTTTTGTCATTCCGGGCTTGGTCCGGAATCCATTGTAATTGTATCATCTTAGCCACCTGGATGCCGTTTCGTCATCCCGGACGTGCTCCGGGCCCGGCATGACATGAGGAATAATCATTTTTTTTCTATTGCAACACAGCCTGAAAGGGAGCGCCTTGGTTTTTAGGCCATAGCCCGAAAAAGCAAAAGCTGGCCGGGGGAAAATATAACTGTTTTTAACGGGTAAGGCGATGGATTCGAAATACACGGTGTGACAAGCTTGCCCTGTCCACCCCGCCTGCCCCGTGGAATGCGTAGCTTATTTTCCTGGGGTTAAATTGTTCACAGAAAAGGAGCTCGTCCCGTTGAAATCTGCGGAGCAGACACCTAAAAGTGTTCAATCGGGGTACCTGAGCGACTTGTCGGGTCGGTCTGTGCGGCGGAGCTTAAGCG
>JASFTQ010000218.1:0-8025 GCA_050053515.1 Desulfobacterales bacterium
GATTAAAAACAAACCGAGTAACAGCGTCCCCACTCCAAAGCAGATCAGGCCGGCAGCGCTGAAAGGATTTCCCGGGGCCCTTTGGATGCCGATGGCGTTAAATACACTGAATCCGATATAGATAATCGAGCCGACCTGTGCGATTTTTACGGCAGAATCACTTTTTTTAATAAGAATGATGCCGATGGCAGAAAATCCTAAAGCAATGATAAATGCGAGTTGGGGCTGAACAATAATCCAGCCTGCCAGCTGGATCCGCGCCCCAACGGCTTTCAGACCCATGAGGAGAACAAATGCAAAGACAAAGTAAAAAAACCCCGCCATGAAAAAGCACAGCGCACACTCGGTTCGGTCGGACACCTCCGTCCATCTTCGAATATTTATTTTATTGAAAGCCTCACGGATTTGCTCATAGATGGGCCGTTGCTTGCGGGCCGCAATGCGGCTCATTACCTTTTCGGTCAAATCGGGGGGAAGGTCCAGCGGCGGCGATTTCTGCAACAGCGAGATAATGTGTTGAAACTGTCTTTGAGACTCAAAGTTTTCCGGCAGCGGAAGTGTCGGTTGGCCGAGAGGGGTTTTCCTGCCGGGTCCTTTGCCTGAAGGTTTATCTGGCGGCATCAACTGTTATCCTCTTTTTTTAACAGGTCGGCCAGCTTTTCAAGGCCTCGATAGACTCTCATTTTGGCGGCACTCAGGCTTACGTCCAATATCTCTGCGATATCCTCAAAGCTAAGCTCCTGGTAATATCTCAAAACAACCGCCTCCTGCTGAAGCAAAGGCAGTTTTTGCATTTTTTCGGCAAGTCGGCGGTACGCTTCCACCTGGCTTACCATCGTTTCCGGGTTGTGAGGATTTGCAACTGCCGGTTTCTGGTTTGCGTTTTCCTCATCATACCAGACAACAGGCTTCTTTTGCTTCAAGTGATTACGCAGGGTATTCAACGCGATGGCATACAGCCAGGGGAAAAATTTTCGATTGACATCAAACTTTTTTAAGGACGCATAGGCTTTGATAAATATTTCCTGAGTCAAATCCTCTGTTTCTTGGAGCTGGCCAGTCATGCGGTATGCCAAATTATAAACCGCTGCTTTGTATTTATCCACGAAATAGCCATATGCCCGATCATCCCCGCTTAAAATCTTTGCGATGATATTATTTTCTGCCTCTCTAGTCATATACAAATGAACACCGAAAAAGTCACAAAAATGATAATCGCTGTAATTATTTTACTCAATTTTGCCGGCAAGAGAAACCAAAAATTAAGTCGTCGCGGGGTATCGGGGAAACAGTTTTTAAATGAGAATTCATAGCAGGTATCGGTGGGATAGGGTGTCCCCGCCAAACCGGAAATGCCTTATGGCACCGGTGGGTGTACGCTGAAAAAGATGAGGGCTAAATAATCGCAGGAATAACCGGATATCAGAATACCATTAAGGTGCAGTCCATCTTGCGGCCGCAATGGTGGTTGAAGCAGCCCGGTTCAAAGCCACCGCCTGATTGCCGAAGCTAAGCGTTCCTCCGGTGGCGTCCGGCCCGGCCGTCCAGCTGTACCCACCACCCAGATCGGTGTCCATTGCGGTCCAGATATCATTATCGTTGGTATATCCGCCGACGGCGAATTTTTGGTTGGTCCATGTCAGGGTTTCCCTTGAATTCAGCTCGGTCATTCCTGCCTGCAAGGCCCTATCTCGGGCAACATCGCTAATGTCGATGTATTTTTTCGTGGCCACCGAGGCCATTACGCTGATGATGACCAAAACGGCCATTATTTCAATCAGGGTAAAGCCTGACTGATTTGTAACACTGCGATCTTTATCCATAGTATCTTGTGCACTCATTAATTATGCCATATTTTCCCCGGCGGGCTGTCCCCGCCGTACTACCGACTCCACTTTGCCGGTGCCAGTGAGGTGGAGGCCGTCCGGTTGAGTACGACAGGTGTACCGGCCTGAAAACTCAGGTTGCCTCCGGCAACAGTCGGAGCGGCAGTCCAGGAATAATCCGCCCCCAGAAAGGTATCCACGGTTGCAAATAGAGTTGCGTCGTCCTGCCAGCCAGTTGGAGAAACCTTTGCATCAGCCCAGATCAGACTCTCACGTCCGTTAAGTTCCGAAATGCCGGAATCGATGGCTCTGTCTTTGGCGTTTTGATCAAGATCGATATATCTGGGAATTGCCAGAGCAGCCATCATACTCAATAAAATTAAAACAGCAATGATCTCGATTAACGTGAAACCCTTAGAGTCTAATTTTGTACCAACCTTCATAAACTTACTCTGTCAAAGGTTCTGCCTGCCGATGCGCTGCTGATATGAATTTCCACATGCGCCAACCGTTTCACCTGCAAGTTTACATCCAACCGGGAGAGAAAAACATCACCTTATTCGAACAGGCCGGCACACACAACAAACGGTCCGGCAATAGAGCGGCTGTGTCGCGGATTCGTCATTGCCCGCTAAAGAGGCCGGGATGTTCCACCGGCCAAATCCCGCGACCCGCCATAAGACCCGCCCGGGGGCGGTTGAAGATTCAGACGGATGTGAGAAGGTGTGACCCAGTCTCAATAGCGGTCGATGTTGCTCCGCTAGCTAAGGTCTGGTCCAATTCGCCGGTGCGTTGAGCGTGGCTGCCGCCCGTGTCAGCGCAACCCCCGTGCCGGCCTGGAACGAGAGTGTCCCCCCGGCTGCGGCAGGCGCAACCGTCCAGGCATAGTCGGCGCCCAAATCCGTGTTCCAACCACCGCCGGTCGTTCCCGTCACAATTTCATTGTCCAGAGCGGCATCAGACGCGAAGGAGGTGGGACCGATTTTTAACTGGGCCCAGCGCAAGTTTTCTCTACCATTGAGTTCGGAAATGGCTGCATCGATGGCCCGTGATTTCGCATTGGCCTCGAGGTCGATGTAACGGGGTACCGCCACTGCTGCCAGGATACCCAGTATGATCAGCACCGCGATGATCTCAACCAGCGTGAAACCCTCTTGGCCTTTTAATAGTTTTTTCGAATTCATGCTTGCCTACTCCTTTCCTATTGGAATTAAGAAATATTTTCAAAATTTCAGCAACAAAACCAAATTACCGCAAAACACAAAAGAGGGTTGATGTACCGGCACTCGTCGCGAGCGATCAACGTTCCGCCCAAGGCACCCTCATTTTTGTTTGTGTAAGGTATTGAAGCAAATCTTATGCCAAAGATGAGGCTTTAATAAAATTTTAAGGCGCAATGAAATATAACGCTATAATAACAACCCTTTATACCACAAATTCTATTGCTTGGCAAGCGAACGATTTTATTCGGCATTTTATATCTCTACATTTTTTGTAGATTAAAATTCATATTTTGTTGTTCTTGATGCTTTTAACATCAATATTATGTTTTTTGATTCTGTGCCACAAACTTCTCTGATTGATGCCCAACAGTTCCGTAGCGCGGACCTGAACACCACCGGTTTTTCTCAATGCTTCGATGATCATGTTTTTTTCGATTTGATTCAATCGGTCATCAATCGGTGCATTTGCGGGTAAGGTGGGGATGACTTCATGTTGATTGGCATCAAAAGCACCGGTAATGGATAGGGGAAGGTGGGAGGGTTCGATAAAACTATCTTCACAAATGACGGCCGCGCGTTCAATGGTATTTTGAAGTTCTCGGACATTGCCCGGCCACGTATTGGCCATAAGCATTTGCAGGGCCATCGATGACACCTCAACCGGTTTTGTCAGTTTCTTGAGAAAATGATCCACCAGGGCCGGGATGTCTTCCTTTCTTTCCCTCAATGGCGGCAAATGAAGGGTAAATACATTGAGCCGGTAAAAGAGGTCTTCGCGAAAATTTCCCTCAACCACCATTTGTTCAAGGTTTTTGTTGGTGGATGCAATAAAGCGGACGTCGACTTTTATGGTCTTGCTGCCGCCGACACGGTAAAACTCCCGCTCCTGGATGACGCGTAAAATTTTTGCCTGTAAATTAAAGGGCATATCACCGATTTCATCCAGAAATATCGTTCCCCCGCTGGCCATGTCGAATTTGCCGGGTTTAAAGGCAGTTGCTCCGGTAAATGCGCCCTTTTCGTGACCAAAAAGCTCACTTTCGAGCAACTCCTCGGGAATTGCCGCACAGTTGAGCTTGATAAAGGCTTTATCTTTGCGAAGCCCCTGTTCGTATATGCTTTTGGCCACCAGCTCTTTGCCGGTGCCGCTTTCTCCCTGTATGAGTACGGTGGAGTCCGTCGGTGACACTTTCATGATCAGGCTCAACAGACCGCGCATCTGCAAGCTATCGCCGATAATTTCCGGAAAAAAGTGTTTGGATTCCATGCGGCTGAGAACGGTCGTAACCTGATTGAAAACATTGGTGAACTGCTCGATCTTATCGACGGATCTTGTTTTATTTCGTGAAACGTGGGTGGCGGATATCGGTGGCAGCTTTCGGGCATTTTCCACAAACTGCTCGACAGGTTTTAAAATGAGGCGAACCAATGTCAATCCGGCGGCAAAGGCCAGCATACCGATGACAAACGAGGCCCAAAATGTGATGCCCTGGCTGCCGAACCTATGAACCAGATTGTATTTTGTTAAACTGGCGGCGACGATAGCTGCAAGAATACAAAACCCGCTAAATATAAAAGGGATAATAATATAAAGACTGATGTGGTAGCGTGGCAGCTTGCTGGTATCTCTGATAAACGATTTTAACATCACACCACGTGTTTCCATCGCAGAGGCGATGATTTATTTAACCATTGTCGTTAGATCCCACATCGGTAAAAAGATGGCCAAGGCAAAAAACCCCACAACGGCCGCCAGCCCAATGGTCAACATCGGTCCGATGGCCTCCGAGAGTTTGTGCATCGAATATTCAACTTCGGTATCATAATGGTCGGCGACCTCTTGTAGCATTTCCTGCAGATTTCCGGTTTCCTCACCGATGGCGACCATGTTGATCAACATGGGGGTAAAATATTTGGCCGACCGCAATGGCTCGGCAATACCCCGCCCTTCTTCCAACCGTTCTCTGATTCCCTTCAGTTCGCTAGCTACGGCAGCATTGCCGACGGTTCCCGACAAAATGTTCATGGTTTCGAGGATATCCACGCCGCTGGCATGCAGAATCGAAAATATACTGGCAAAGCGGGAGATAGCGGCCTTCAGCAATAACGGACCGATAATCGGGAACCCGAGCAGAGACGTGTCGCGCAAAAGTCGACCGCTTTCAGTTCTGAAATAGGTGATAACCGCGGCGATACCAAGGATGGCGCCACCGATGATCCAGTACCAATAGTTGGCCAAAAATTGATACAGGCCCATGCATATCTGGGTCGGCAGCGGCAGGTTCAAACCGGCATTGGTAAAAATGTTGACAAATTTAGGGATGACAAAGGTTAACAGTACGAAAAAAGCAATCATCAGAAAGACGACCACGATCACCGGATATTGGAGGGCCGATCGAATATCGGTTCTGACTTTGTGCTCGTGTTCGAGGATATAGGTCAGGCGTTCGAGAATCTCGGGAAGTGCCCCGCTGGCTTCTCCGGCGCGCACCATACTGCAGTAAAGCAGCGAAAAAACCCGTGGATGCTTACCGAATGCCTCATAAAGGCTGGCACCTTCATTAATATCCTGATGCATGGTGCTCAGAACGTTTTTGAGTTTCAGATTGTCGGTCTGATCCTGCAAAATTTGTAGGATATTCAACATAGAGACCCCGGTGCGCAACATGGTCCTGAACTGCTTGGTAAATAGAATGATGTCAGGGGTCTTTATGGGGGTCAACTGATCCTGGATACTTTTCAGGGTGATACCGCTGGCGGCCTCTTCTTTTACCTCGGTCGGTATGTATCCTCGGGAGGAAAGGATATTGTTGGCCGCGTCGATGGAATCGGCTTCAAGTACGCCGGTGGCCGTGTTGCCGTTTTCAGTAATGACCTGATAAGAATATTTTGGCATCAAACAAACCTTTATACCAATACTGCCGAAGCAGCTTCTTCCAATGTCGTTATGCCCCTGATCACTTTATCGGCGGCATCCTCCTTGAGGGAGGTAAAATTGCCGTTTTGTCTGGCGGTCTGACTGATTTCGTGGGCCGAATTCTTTCGCAAAACCATTTTTTGAACAGTGTCATCGATGATGAGTACCTCATAGACGCCGGTTCTGCCCTTATAGCCGGTGTGCATGCAGTTAAAGCAACCCTTGCCGTGCATGAAATTGGCTTTTTCCACGTTTTCCAAGCCCCAATAGTCCAGGGCTTCCGATGGCGGCTGATAAGATTCTTTGCAGCTCGGACATATGGTTCTGACCAGACGCTGGGCAAACGAGACCAGCATCACCGAGGATACCAGAAACGGTTCGATGCCCATGTCGATAAAACGGGTAATAGCGCCCGCAGCGTCGTTGGTGTGCAATGTGCTCAACACCCGATGGCCGGTTAAAGCCGCCTGCACTGCAATAGTGGCAGTCTCGGAATCCCGGATCTCTCCGACCATGATGACATCGGGATCCTGTCGCAGAATAGAGCGCAGACCGTCTGCAAACGTCATGCCGGCTTTTCGGTTGAGTTGGATCTGGCGTATTTTTTCAATGCGGTATTCAACCGGATCCTCGACGGTGATGATATTGATGTCCGGCTGATTGATCGCTTTCAAAATCGAATACAGACTCGTGCTTTTGCCGCTGCCGGTAGGTCCGGTGCTCAAGATCATGCCGTAGGGTTTGGTAATCGTTGCTTCAAGTTTTATGCGGTCGGCATCGGCCATGCCCAGACGCTCCAGTGAATAGACACCGCTGCTGGTGTCCAGCAGGCGCAGGACCATATTTTCGCCGTAAATTGAAGGCAAGGTGGAAGTCCTGATATTGATCTCTTTGTTTTTCATTTTGACCGTAAAGCGGCCATCCTGCGGAATTCTGGAAACGGCGATATCCATGTTCGATAATATCTTCAGCCGTGAAACAATCGGCAGAAACATGGCTTTGGGCGGCGCCGGTACCTCATGGAGTTTTCCATCGACGCGGAATCGCACCTGGACATAATTTTTTTCCGGACTGATGTGGACATCACTGGCACCTTCCCGCACGGCCTGGGAGAGAATCGAGTTAACCAGCCGAACAACGGGTGCTTCTTCGGCCATCCCCTGAAGAGAGCTGACCTCGATGTCTTCGGTGATTTGCGTCTTTTCGGCTTCTTTATCATATTCCATTTCCTCCATATCTTCGAGGACACCGCCGATGCCGGAATATGTGCCGTAAAGGGTGCTGAGGATTTGGTTTAAATCCTGTTCAGTGCAGATCACCGTCTCCACTTCATTGTTTGTGACAATTTCGATGGCGTCGATGGCATTGATATCCATCGGATCGGTCATCGCGATGGTCAAAAGCAGGCCGTTTCTCTTCAATGGGGCTGCCTGATACTTAAATGCGATATCGGCCGGGATCAAATCGGCCAGGATAGGGTCGACAGGATATTTGTCGGCAGAATACTTTGTGAGATTGAGCTGGCTGGAGACCATGTCAACTATCTGAGATTCGCTTACGATGCCTTCGCGCACCAAAAACTGTCCCAGCTTCAAGTTGCTTTTCTTTTGATAGGGTAAGGCCTTTTCAAGCTGTTCAATACTGATCAGACCGCCTTCTACCAGAATTTCGCCAAGTCGTTTTTTTGCTTTCAATTTTCAGCTCGCTTACGTTTATCAAGTCTGCGACCAAAAAAAGGGTCTGCAAAAAAAACCGTATCCGGGTCCCAGGAGGCCAGCAGACGGACCTGGGAGGAATAGGGGGCTTTTATGGTCTGCAGCTTTTTTAGGGCATTGGATTTGTTGTAATAAAATTTTTTATGCAACAGGGCAAATTTCATCCCGTTACGCTGATTCCAGTAAGGCACCAGTTGGATTTGGGGTCCGTTTTTGGGAAGTTTTCTTAAAATCTGCAAGGCATCTTCCAGGGTGTCCTTATCGCCGAAGCTGACCCACCAGATATCGGCCGGCAGTGGACTTACCGCTGCCGGGATCGCCGGAAATAAAATGGTCTGACCGAC
>JASFTQ010000219.1:0-7958 GCA_050053515.1 Desulfobacterales bacterium
CAGACAAACGCCAAAATTTTTAATTGATCAGAAGAGGACACAGAATATTTCCTTACGACAAATTACACAGACCGCTTATGAATCAAATGCTTTACACTTCATAAGGCAACCCAGAAGCGGTGTTTCTAAATTTTGTTGCGGGTTTCGCGGTGCGCGTTGCGTGTTTAAAGCTTAAAAACCGGCACCCACAACCCGCAACTCGTAAATCGCAACATTGTCCATCTATTTCAAGGCTCACGAATTTCCCCATCGAATTAGGTGCTTAGCGCTTGTCAAATTCACCAAGACTTATCAACCCGATTCTTCGATCATGGCATTGATTTGGCTATCCTGGAAATGGGCCAGCGATGCCGCGCCGGTGGGACAGGCCATATTGCAGGCTCCGCAACCCGTGCATAAGGACGCCGTTACAACCGCCAATTCGCTCCCCTCTTCGATGGTCTCCACTTTGATAGCCTCAAATCCGCAAGCCTTTTCGCACTCTCCGCAGGCCCGGCAAAGTCTCGGATCCACATGATTTATCACCCCTTCGGCCTTTATTTCTTTTTTTGAAAGTACCGTTATTGCCCGCGAAACCGCACCGTGGGCCTGGACAATAGACTCATGGGCAAATTTCGGACCCTGCGCCAAACCACAAAGATAAAAACCCGCTGCCGCAAAATCCAGAGGCCTGAGTTTGAGATGGGCTTCCATAAAAAAACCATCCTCATCAAACGGAAGACGCATGACATCGGCAAGCGGTTTGTTTTCCATACCGGGACGAATAGCAGCAGATAAAACCAACAGGTCGGCTTCCAGTTGTATCGCTTTCTGCAACTGGGCATCATAGACTGATATTTTAAGCGTGTCGTTTTCAGAAAACACGTCGGGTTTCCGGTCACTTTCAAATCGATAAAAACGCACTCCCTCCTGTCGCGCCTTTAAGTAATAGGATTCTCTGAGTCCAAAGGTGCGGATGTCTCGATACAACACAGAAATCTGGGCCTTCGGGTTCAGCGCTTTTAACTTCAAACTGTTCTTGACGGCAGCCGTGCAACAAACCCGGCTGCAGTATGGATTTTCCGGTTCCCGGGAACCAACACACTGGATCATCGAAACCCGCTTCAATTTTTTTGCATTCTCCGGTTGAGTGGCCAGCAGGGTTTCAAATTCCTTTTGGGTCACTACGCCGGGATGCCGGCCATAGAGGTATTCCGCCGGTTTGTACTCTTCACCCCCTGTGGCTATAACGACAACACCGTGGGGAACGGATAAATTCCTATCTTTGGTTGAAATTGTGGCTGTAAAATTACCGCAACTGCCCGTCACGGAAACTACTCGAGCCTCTTTGTGTATCGTGATCAAAGCATGGCTTTCAACGTCTTGAACGAGCCTTTCAAGATAAGCTGCGGGTTGCACGCCGTCTTCGGTGTAGTGAAGCGTGCGGGCATTGCCGCCCAGCTCAACGGTTCGTTCCACCAATGTGGCCTTGAATCCCTGCCGGGCGAATGAAAGTGACGCAGTGAGCCCGGCCAAACCGCCCCCTATCACCAGCGCATGTGGAACTACTACATAAGAGGTATCGTAAAGCGGCTCCAGAAGCCGGGCACGAGACACGGACATGCGCACAAGGTCTTTGGCCTTTTGCGTTGCCTGTTCCGGTTGTGCCTGGTGAACCCAGGAGTCGTGCTCGCGGATATTGGCGAGTTCAAAAAGATAAGGATTGAGTCCCGCTTCACGCAAGGTGTTGCGAAAAAGGGGTTCATGGGTCCGGGGGGTGCAGGCCGCCACCACCACACGATTGAGGTCTTGTTGTTTGATGACCTGCGTGATATCCCGTTGCTGATCATTGGAGCAGGCAAACATACAATCGCTGGCATAAGTTACATTATCGAGGGAACGGGCATACCCGGCAACGGCTTTAACGTCGACCACACCGGCGATATTGATGCCGCAGTGGCAAATGAAAACACCAATCCGGGGTTCCCGACCGGCCACATCCTGCTCAGCAAGGCTGGGTATCGCAGCAACCCGCGTTTCTCTTACATCGGCCAGCAACGCTGTAGCCTTTGCAGCCGCACTGCTGCCCTGCTGAACAGAGCCTGGAATATCTTTGGGTCCCTGCAATCCACCGCAAACATAAACACCAGGTCTGGAGGTGTTGACTACCTCCAGCGGATCGGTTGCGCAGAAATTATGCCGATTCAATCGGACCCCGATCCGTTCTGCCAATCGGACGGCAGCAGGGTTCGGAGATAAACCCACCGATAAAACAACCATGTCAAACATTTCTTCCCGAAGGGCTTGTCCTGGAGGCGCAAATGAAACAGACATGGTATCATCTTCCGGATTAGGAATCACCCGGGATACCATGGAGCGGATGTAACGAACGTTATTTTCGGATTTAGACCGCTCATAAAGACGATCAAATCCTTCACCCTGGGCACGAATATCGATGTAAAATATGGTCGTATCGATCGCGGGGTCGTGCTCCTTGGTGATCACGGCTTGTTTTGTGGCGGACATACAGCAAACCGCAGAACAGTAATCTTTTCCGATGTGGCTGTCACGGGAGCCGATGCACTGAATCCAGGCGATACGTCGAGGGATTTTACCGTCGGAGATCCGTTGGATGCGGCCTTGAAAAGGACCGGCCGCGGAAAGTATTCGTTCGTATTCCAGACTGTTGACCACATTGGGCCAACGCCCATAACCATATTCTCCCTTTAACCGCGCATCAAAGGGTTCGAAGCCACCGGCTAAAATTACCGCACCGGTGTCCAGTTTGAGAATTTCATCCTTCTGATCGAAAACAACTGCTTTGTTTTTACAGACCTTTTCACAGACCCGGCATTTCCCGGTCTGATAATAGATGCAGTGATCTTTATCTATGGTGTAAACCAGCGGTACCGCCTGCGGGTAATCGATATAAATGGCTTTGCGCCGGCTCAAGTTTGTATTGAATCTATCGGCTACCTTTACCGGGCACTTTTGAGCGCATATATCACATGCAACGCATTTTTCCGGATCTACTGCCCGCGCCTTCTTCTTCAGGGTCATTTGAAAGCGACCCGGTTCTCCGGCCAATTCAAGGACTTCCGTGTGGGCTAGAATTTCGACGTTGGCGTGATTGGCCAATTCCACCAACCTGGGCCCCAGCATGCAGGAGGAGCAATCATTGGTGGGAAATGTCTTGTCGAGCTGAGCCATGGTGCCACCGAGGCTCGGTTTTTCTTCAATCACCTGCGCCCTGAAACCGGAATTGGCGATATCCAGGGCGGCCTGGATGCCGGCAATGCCGCCACCGATGACGGCAATCGATCCGATCTTCTTTTGAGTCAAGTGGTTTTTTTGCATTAGCGTTTTTAATTAGCTCTGCTGACCTTCAGCTAAAAGACTGCGTCGCAAATCGTCATCCCGGCCAAGTCCCGCGAAGCGGGCGCGAGCCGGGATCCAGAGGGTATTTATGTTCTTTGTATATCCTGGTATATCCTGGATTCCGGATCTCGTTCACCTCCGGTGAACTCGCCCGGAATGACGAAATTGATGTTTTGCGAGGCAATATCTTTAATGATAGTAATTAACTTTAATCCAAAAAGAGGTGTATTTTTTTGCTCTCATTATATTTAACCTGCCTGTCATCTATTCCAAAAGCTTTAAATCTCTTAGAAGAGAAAACGGATCCGTAATGTGGCGCGACAGCCATTTTTTGACTTCCTTGAGTTCACAGGCGATGCCTATCAGCTCAGAAAAATAGTAAACGGGCAAAGAAAAACGCTTTCCCCTCTCGGCTGCGATCCTTTCCTGATACATGTCCAGATTGGCCTGGCACATCTGACAGGAGACCACGATGGCCAGGGCACCGACCCGTTGGGCCATATCTAAGAGGTTGCCGACCAACTGAAAAACGATGTCCGGCCGCGAAAGCGCCTGGCTTGCTCCGCAACAATCGGTCTTGTACGGCCATTGAATGGCTTCCGCCCCAAGATGCCGGACGATGAGATCCATACTTTGCGGATTCTCGTGATTTGTGGATTCCGTAATTTCGGGGGGGCGGTTGGCCATACATCCATAGTAACAGACGACCTTCAACCCCCCGAGAGGCTTTGTTGCATAAGCGGCCACCCTATCCAGCATCTTTCCGGTGGCAAAGAAATCGGCAAGATCCCAGATTTTCGGGACGGCATCATTTAACTTCAGACCATACCGGTTCTGTGCAGCCCTTTGCAGTGACCAGGCTGCAGTCTTCAATCGGTTGAAACACATGGGACAGGGGACCAGCATATCCGGATGCGGCAGTTTGGCGGCTAAATTAAGCGTCCGGGCTGCCAATTCGATGCTTGCGCGGTGATCGATACTGTGGGCAGCGGTGGCGCCGCAACAATTCCAATCGGGAACTTCTTCGAGCTGAATGTCCAAACAAGAACAAATCCCGAAAACAGAACCGGCATAATCCTTAGCCGTGCCCTCGAGAGAGCATCCGGGATAGACGGTCAATTTCATGGTTTGCTTTTTACCGGTTTGGAGTGAGACAAAATGGCGCGGACTTCCTTTTTGCCTGTGATGGCCCTTGGAAAAAGCGGCAATCTCCCCCTGCACAACATCTGCCAGCCCAGTTTCAATTCATCCAGCCATCTACCGTTATTCCATTTGCGCCGGAGTTTGCCGCCACGAAGCAAGTAATAAGCAAGGAAAGTGCTTTCGAACACACGTCCCCGTTTCTTGACGTTTTCTAAAAACGTTTCGTGTAAGTTAAGAATCTGGGGTTGTGGGCAAGTCATGCCTTCTTGAACGGCCATTTCTTTGAGAAAATCCATCAGTTCCGCAATTTTTACCTCATTGGGGCAGCGTGTCGTGCAGGTTTCGCAGGCCGCACACACCCAAATGGTATTACAGCGCAATACCGCCTCCCGCTGCCCTAGTAGAACCATGCGAATCACCTCGTCGGGATAAATATCCATGGCAAAGGTGACCGGACAACCGTTGGTGCATTTGCGGCATTGAAAACATGCCGCTGTTAGAAACGGCCCGGCGGTTTCAAATTTTTCTAAAAGCTCGTAATTCGGGTACAAGGTTTCCCGTGGCATGATTTTAATGGAACTCCTTCGAATACCTGTCCTTTAAAAGATTTATCGGCAAAACAAAACCATACAAGATAAAAAAAAATCTTTCCTGTCAAGGGAAAAACTGAAGTCACAATATTGGGCTCAATAATTACGCTATCGGTCAGAGATAAAAAGAAGGTATTTGGCCGTTCGTTTTTTTGTAATGGGAAAAACGAAACAGTTTCCGGCCACAACAGGACGAATTCCGACATTTTTCTTGACAAATTTACTCCAAACCATATACCTGGAATTAAACCCTGAATGAGCGTAAACAAAATGGAAAAACTTTGCAAAAGCACGATTGACGAAGATGAATTGAGATATTGGCTGAGAATTATATGGCGACCATAAGTGAAATAGGGTTAAAGATTTTTTTATTCAAACAACCTCATCTTTCAATACCGAGTTGCACCAATAAGCGCCAAAAAAAGGAGGAGATATTATGAAAAAGCTATGTCTATCGATCATTCTTGTTGCGGTATCGTTATTGATAATATCGGGAATTGCAATCGCAAAAGACCGCGTCGTTGTGTACACTTCTTTGGAAACCGAAGAGACCGTTGAATATTTGAAGTTAGCCAAAAAAGAGTTGCCGGACCTTGATATCCAGGCGATTCGATTATCGACCGGTGAACTCGGTGCCAGAATGCTGGCCGAAAGAGACAATCCTCAAGCCGACTGCATCTGGGGATGGGCCGTAACGAATATGTCTGAATTTGTTCCAAAGGGGATGCTCAAAAAGTATAAACCCAAGGGCTGGAGAAAGATTCCGGCCAGGTTTAAAGACCCCAAAGGGTACTGGGTGGCAATCGATTTGTATGCCGCCGCTTTGGTTCCCAATACGAAAGTATTGCAAGCCAAAAACCTCCCCATGCCGAAGGGCTGGAACGATCTGTTGAACCCTGTTTATAAAGACATGCTGATTATGCCGAACCCGGCAAGTTCCGGTACGGGATTCTTACAGGTGGCAAGTTTACTGGTGATGCTCGACCCGGATTATAAAAAGAAAACCATTGAAGAAAATAAGGCCTGGGATTTTCTCAAAGAACTGGATAAAAACATGGGTCAATATATCAAAAGCGGTTCGAAGCCGGCAAAATTGACCGCTGCCGGTGAATATGCCGTTGGCTGCTCTTTCGCCTTTGTATATTCATCCCTAAAAAAGAAAGGTTTTCCGGTGTCTCTAGTGCTGCCCGAAGAGGGTGCCGGATATGAACTCGAAGCCAATGCGCTCTTGAAAGGCGCAAAGAATGAAAAGGCCGCCAAAAAGTTTTTGGATTGGGCCATCAGCGAGAGCGCAATGAAAGAATATGCGAAATTTAAACTCGGGGTAACCTATCCGGGAATTGAAGGGCCCAAGGATTTGCCCCAGCTGTCGACCATTAAATTGGCACCCATGGATTTTCCCTGGCAATCCGAAAACCGTGCCAAAATCCTGGAAGTCTGGCAGGGTCACTTCCTTAAATAGAAAATTTAATATTTTACTTAATTGAGGGGGTCGGGGTATTTTTTTCACGACAAGAGGATCGCCGCGGTGCTTCTCGTGGGCAGAGGGCCATTGCCGCCGGGAAAGGCAAGGCAGTTGCCGCTGTCAGGCTTGACAGGCAACAACCCGGCATCTTGCCGTGAAAAAAATACTCCGATCCCTCAGTTATCTATCCCCTTTCTCGACCTGTTTTGTCAAGATTTCTTTAATACACCCCTCCGAAAATTTTCACTCCAATAGAATAAGACCGTAATAGCTATAGGTATCGTGTGTGTGCTTGGCCACAGTCGAGGTCGTGCCCAAGTTGCGCAGCGTACCAATGACGTCGATGGAGAACGATTCCACCGAGGGCCTTTTTTCCTGTGGAAAACGGCACTCATCCGGATAGGCGCATTCTTTGCAAAGCGCACAACACTCACCAACAAGGCTGAAGGCTTTATAGTAACCTTCTAAAAAAAGCTTTCTTTCCAGGGAAACAGTGCCTTTCCAGCACCGCACCTGATTAATCCGTTTTTGACCGTTGTTCAGATAAAAATCCGAACAGTTGTTACTGCCGACCAGAAGAAGCCCGATTGAATATTCATCGAGAATGCAACGGACCTTGGCCGGATCCGGCGTGGCCGGCGGGCAACACCAATTGGTATTATATCTGTTGCAACCATAGCGGCATTTGAGATGCACCCATTCGGCCACAATTATCTTGTCAACAGTGAATGGAAAAATTGCATTCAATCCGTAAGCCCTTCCCTTTGCCAGAAGTCTCTGTGTCAAGGCGTGGGAAATACCCGCATTATTTTTAAACGGTACAACCTTTTTGTTTATCATCGGTCCGCCTGCTCCCGGCACGGTACGATCTGAATATGAACATCTCTGGGCAGTGCCATATCCATAGCTGCTTCGACAGCCTTGAGCACGGCTGCCGGTATGACACATGACGGGTGACAGCCTGATTGCTGGGCTGCCAGATATACCGGGTTTCGGGTTATGGGTGCAAAAAGCTCCGGCATGGTTATTTTCTTGAGTCTTTTGGACAGCCGTTGAATCTGTTTGCATTCAGATTCGGAAATTTTCAACAAAACAGTTTGCTTATCCAGCATGCGGGCGGTTATGCGACATGGGAAACCACATATGCCCGGCTCCACCGTAACACAGATGTTATCCTGGTGCTTTGCGGACTGGGTTTTTTCTCGAGGCTGTTTTTTATTATCTCCCGGCAAAATCTTAGTAAAGTCCAACCGCTTGTCCCTGAGTCTATTGATTCAGAACTTCATCCGGTACGATACCCTTCAGGTGGGGAAATTCATCCGTCATATGCGGCAGTTGCATGGCCTCCATGAATTCTTCCTGGAAATTTCCCTCCACCGTGAGCTCGATGTATTCCACATTGC
>JASFTQ010000220.1:0-7951 GCA_050053515.1 Desulfobacterales bacterium
CTGCATCTTGACGATAAAAATTTACCCCCTGCCGGCACCTCTTCATTCTGCGTTATTTCGGAACATTATTTTGCCGTCCACTATAAGTTTTTAATTCCGGATCAGGCAGCTTTAACTCCGTGATAACCGCACCGATAACGGAGAAGATCGCGAAGATAAAAATTCGCCAAAGGCAATTTGCCGCAATTTCACCCCATAAAATTGGATTATGGCCCAGCAGACTCAACGACACCCCGCTATGAATCACCGCCATTAGGAAGCCGCAAACAGCGGCCCCAACAATGCGCTCCCACAATGTTGCCCCCCCGCAGCCCAAGGTTACCAGTGCACCGCAGAACATCGGCGCCAGGGAGACCAGCCACCATATCTCAATTAATCCCGGCAGCTCATGCGAATTACGCAAATAACCGATATCGGCTAACCAAAAGATTCCGCCTGCGGCAAGCGCACATACCCCAATGTGCCAGAATCTCTTTTCCATCAGAGTCCGCAACGCCATTCGTTTTCGAACACGCCGCCTTATGGTTAACGGCCAATTGTAGAACAAGCGAAATACCCAATGCTCCAGCAAAGCCCCCTTTTCACCAAACACCGGAACAATATGCACGGATTCATTGGCCCAGTGGCAGGCCATAAACCGGGCCAGCACCGGATAGCGATAGGCCATCTGGATCGGAAAAGCCAGATATCCGATGTATTTAAAAAAACCTAAAAAGACGGCGATGTGATAATCTTTAAAATTACGTTCCCGGATGACCAGATACACCACGTAGAGCCCGCGGACCAACGAACCCGGCGATACCGGCACCACTTGAAACAGGGCCACAATTCCAATTCCGATTGCCCAGGCCTGGGCCGGGGGAAGTTCCGGATGCAACCCGATGTAAAGAATCGCCAACAGCACGGAAACCACTTGGGTCACCGGCAAGGTGCAGATATGCACCGCCAGACATTTCAAATACTTTTGAATGAACGGTTCCTTGATTTGGGACAGGATTACACCGGCGTCTTCATTGCTCAAGTACTGCTCGTCGACACCCTCTGATACCATTTCCCGCAACCATCTTTCTCGTGTCTCGGGTCTAAAATACAACCGAAGCGGTCGCATAAAGATGTAATCGAGTTTGTCTTTGGCATACTGCCGATCAGTTAAGAAACGATGCACTCCCACCGGCAACCATGACAGTGGCCAATGACACAGGAAGCGCCGCAGCGATCCGGTCAGCCGCAATGCCGTGGTCCGATCAACTCTGTCAACCCTGTGCCAGCTTATCATTTTTTCGGCAATTCTGCCCCGTACGGCCTTTTTAAAATAATCCCGGCTGGTTAACATACTGCCATAGTGCTTGCGCCAATCCGGGTGAAACAAGATCCGCTGAACAAAAGCGCCCAAAAACGGGATCAACCCGATCAGCGCAGCCCCTATTGTCAGGGTGCTGCTGCCGGCAAGCCTGTGTGCCCAGTTTTGGTCGATAATCTGCCGTATCCGCCATCCGGTTACCTTGCCCGCCAGGATCGTTGACCACAATGACCGGCTATACAGCAGGCGTAAGAAATTGTGACTCACATCGGGCACCGATTCCCGGTAAATGCGCTCGGCTGCTTTGAGTTCGTCCAGCAGGCCCTGCATATCCGTAAATTGACAGCGGTGTTTTTCAATAAACCGTTCAAGCTGCGGCAGGCTTCCCCGGTCAAACTGAACCAGACTTCCACGACCGATGCCTTTGATGATCAGTGCAAAATCTCCGGGGCTCATCGGCAAAAACGGCAACAGCGCCAGACCGGCCCTGAAGTCGACCGCCACCAGGCCTTTTGAGGGGTCATTTTCGGTATCCACGCGTTTCAAACAATTGGGTTGGCTCTTGCAGGTGGACCACTCGTATTGCCTGGCAAACTCGTGGCCGCCCAAATCATGCAGCAGTTCAACCAATTGCTTCATGAAGCCGTATTTTGCTCGATATTCCGGAGATCCGAGCAGCGATGGGTCTACTGCCTGCCCCCTGCGCCACCGTTTTAAAAAATCCAGACGGTCGTCGACTTCCAGGCGCCAGGTGCGGCCGTTTACCCATTCGCTCAACTCCCCGCAGCTGCCCAGGGTTGTGTCAACAAAGGTTGCATGAATATCCGCCACCATCGTATCATCACCGAACCGAATTCTGGCCGCTCGGCGAAAAAATTTTTGCCACAGGGCCCCGGCCCGGGCTGCGGTCGGGTTCACCTGAAGCTGAAAAGGCCCTTGAAAGGCAATCCAATACAGCCCATTTCGAAAAAGCCGGGAAAACCGCGAAGCTGGGATGAGAAGCTTCATCGCATAAATTTTCCCGACTTTAAGTTTAGCTAAATTCCCGTGCGGGGTATCAATCTCGGCCAATCTTACCCGATATACCTGCCCTGCGAATCCGCCGCCGACAAACTTTTCAATCACCAGACGAACCCGCCCCTGCTCCGCTCCGGCAACCGTTTTCACATGATAATCGAGCGTTGTACCGGCATCATAGCGCTCCACACGCATCGCCCGGTGCAATTTGGCCCCGCGAAATATCTCTTCCAACTTGCCGCAGGTTTCAACAGAATAGGTTGTTGTCATTCAGGCCTCAGATTTAAATGCTCAAGGGGTTGTGATTCGCCCCGGTCTGAATCCCCTGTCTGCCAGAGCGCAGACGGGTTGAGTCGAGGCGCAATTTTGTTTTGGTAACCCGTCCCGTGACGCGACGACTCGACTGAACCCACCGAAGTCTGTCTGCGACCCCGAACTCATTGCCGAAGGGAGTTCTTCGAAGTCTGCAGCGAGACTGCGGTGCGCTCCATTGTCAGGCGGACAAAAATACTCGAAACGGTACATGGCCAGGTGAATATAGAAATATGCGATCTGGGTGTCAAGCCGGTTACCCCAAAACGTCATCATTGATGTGCGAACCTATTGATCATAGCGGCTGAAACAAAGCGATAACGCCTGTGACGGCAGATACGCAAGAAAATAGAAAACCGGCAAAATTATCGAAGAAGATATGCCTGGGGAAGATATCGGTCAGGTGGGCCAAGACCGGGAATTTTTTTCACTGCACCCGGCGACTACTTTTTTAAAAAGCCAAATATGGAAGATTTTTTTTTCTCGGCATCACCCGTGTTTTCGGATTTTAGATCCAAGGCCGCGTCTGTTGGCTTTTGGGTAGCCGCTTTGCCGCCGGCAGAGGAAAAAAAGTCTTCAGCCTCGCTCCATTTTCTGGCGATTTCCCTTAAGATGAGTTGTTTATGATCCCTGATTTCGATCAGATTTAGCGTGGCCGCACCGGCATCTTTCAGCGATGCACCGGCCAGCCAACATCTGTCATTGAATACCACAAAGCGATCTTGCAACGGTGTGTAAAGTCGTATGGCGATATTGGGGATTTTTTTTCGGAAACGTTTTAGCGTTGCTTCAAAACCCGGGTCATATGAATTGGGGCCTTTGCCGGTAAGAAGGCGAATCTGGGATTTAACACCCACAACACAGTCAAGCGTTCCGACACCGATCCAGGGATCCACAATAATGACGTCTGACTTGGCGGAACTGAAGTAAGTTTGTATTTCAAATTTATCGGAAAAAATATGGCTTCCGGGTGTTCTGATCTGCACCGGCTCTCTCGGTTCGCGCAGGAGCAATTTAAAACCCTCAATGTGGTGGATCATCTGTTGGTGATAAATGAGATCTTCAGAGGTGCTGTTGGCGATTCGCTCATTACATCTTTTCAGCAGGTTCGGTATGAGTGTTTTAAAAAAACGCTGGGTACGCTGATGGCCGGTAGTGGTGGTGAGAGATCGGGCAAGCTCCATATAATCGGGATCGGCATCCTGATAATTGATTTCGATATCAAATTGGTTGCATAGATCATCCAGTTCATAATTGGAGTAATACTCTTTAATTGCATCCGCCAGCATCTCAATGCTTTCATCTTTCATGTCGGTATGTCTCCCAGAGGGGAATTAAATGTTTAAAACACCCACATCATCAGGAGAGCCATCATCCTGTAGATATATAATTTAATTTAAATTTCCCCAAAAGTCAACTTTTATTAAAAATTTCAGATTGTTGTAAATTTAATTGTCGGGAATCATGCCGATCATTAAACAACAACCGATTTTCGATCCCCTGGATGGACATTTTTCAGGGATTTTATACGAATTAAGGCGGGCGGAGATGTCAAGGATACAAAGGATTGCGGTTGCAGAAAATTTACCCTGGTCTTTTTTAAAGATCAAAAGTGTGGATTTTTTTCCGGCGTTCTCTTCCTGGCTTGATTTTCATTTTCTTGACACTTCTGCGATCCAGTCCCGTTCTGCGGTCTTTTCCCGATCTCCTCTCGGGTGAATAGCCTGTAACGACAACCTTGCGTCTGTCGACCCGCAAGCGCCTACCGCCATTATCCATCATGGCTATGAAAGATAACTGATTCATGGCAGGATCTCGAAGTTTTCAAACGATCATTCAACGTCATGGGCGCCCTTGGGCAAATGCCAAAATAAAGTCGAACGGGTCACGATCCTTCCTTTTTGGACCAGATTTTTTCTAAGGTCAGAATAAAAACAACAATAGCTACAATACTGATGGTGAAAAATAAGCCATACGCCATAGTGCTCAGCATATTTGCCTCCCAGAAGCAGGATGGGATTCAGGCGGTTCTTTTTTAAGAACCGCCCCTTGCGAAAAAAAACCCCGTGTGCTCTCCAACACACACCGATTGAATGAGCAAACACTATGCCAAAACCATGCATCAACTTTGTGCCAATAAAATCGGATGGTTAACTGCAGTGGCCTTAAGGGTGAGTGGATTATCCCATAACTTTGTGAATAAGATTCCACAAGAATTGTGAAATTTATTTCCTAACCGATGCGTAGCAACCCTGCCGTCATTGGATTTTGCAGGCGGCAGCCCCGGTACACCGGCCAAACATTGTATTTTCTTGACTTTTTGACATCAACCTTGATAACGACAAATTGTCTTTCAAATAGACTGTGTGACTGCAACCAAAAGGCCTTCTGTGGGAGAAGGATCAAAATGGTATGATAGGTATCGAAACTCCGATTCTTGTGTTGAGAGCGGAGTTTTGATTTTTTAGGACGTTTTTCATATCCCTGAAAAAAGAAAGGAGAAATAACATGTCCGAAGAAGAAGTTGGTATTGTTATAAAATTTTTCGCCAAACCCGGTGTGGCGGCTGTGAAAGTGATACGCGGAAGTATAAAAAAAGGTGACCTGTTGAAATACAGTGGCCATACGACCGATTTCACTGAAGAAGTGACCACCATGGAGGTCGACCGGCAGCCGATCGACGAAGCCAAGGTCGGCGACATGGTTGGGCTGAAAGTCACGGAAAGGGTACGGGAGAACGATAAGGTCCTAAAAATCCAAGATTAACAGGCTGTTGGGCAAGCCTCTTTTCGCTTTGGCTAAACGCTGAACAATTATATTTACCGCTTTGTATGTGGGATCAAGTCATGGGAAAATCTTTCATTTTCTGGGTTATATGGTTCGTTTTTCTTTTGACGCTGGATTTCTGGGTTCCTTTTTGGGTGCTCAAAGACGTGCCAAGACTCAGCGGCAGTTTCCTCTTTTGGAACTTATGGATGTTGGCGGCCGTTGTCAGTATGTTCGTCATGTTTCTCAATTGGCGGGAGGATCAAACACCAAACTCAAGGGAGTAAGTTTTGAGCGCAAGTTTCTATGCATGGCTGACCATTTGCGCCTATATCATTTTGGGAGTCGCGGTTGCTGTTCTTGCCAGAAAGAAGATGGGCGCCGGGATGAATGAATTTTTTCTGGCGAATCGCCAATTGGGAGGATTTGTCTCGGCCCTGACCTACGCAGCAACCACCTACAGTGCTTTTATGATGGTCGGCCTTGCGGGTTTGACGTATAAGTTCGGTGTCGGTGCTTTAGGTTTTGAGTTAACTTATCTTTGTGGTCTGGTGCTCGTCGTTTTTTTCGGACCCCGGTTTTGGCTTGTCGGACGCAAATTTGACTACCTCACCCATGCGGAACTATTGGCTGATCGGTATCAAAAGCGGGCGGTGGGCATCGTTGCCGCTGTTTTGTGCCTTATCTTTCTTATTCCTTATGCCGCCATACAGTTAATGGGCATTGGATATCTGCTTTCCGTTGTCTCTCAAGGTACGATTTCGCTTATGGTCGCTATGATAATCGCTACCCTGCTGGCGGTGATCTGGTCCAATATCGCGGGCTTGCGCTCCGTGGCTTGGACAGACGCATTGCAGGCTGCCATTATGCTGGTCACATCGATTGTAACACTGTGGATTGTTGTTTACCGGGGCTTCGGTGGTTTTGATCAATTTTTTGAGCGAATGAACCGAGAAATTCCCCAATTGTTGGCCGGCCCGGGATTATTCAAATTTAATTTGTTTTTCGGCCTGGCGCTGCCTTGGCTCTTTTTTCCCCTCACCAATCCCCAGGTCACTCAGAGACTTTTTGTCCCCGATTCCGTAACGGCTTTCAAACAGATGATCGGGGGATTCCTCGTATTCGGCTTTGCCTATACCCTCGTTTCGGTCCTTTGGGGATTTTGCGCCAAGCTGCTGATCCCCGGATTGGAGTCTGCTGATTTAGCGACACCGTCACTTTTAGCGCTGCCGATTGTCCCCAAGTTGATCGCCCTATTCGTCATGGTGGGCATATTGTCGGCCGCCATCTCCACCATAGATTCCATTTTGTTGAGCCTATCGGCCATGTGTGTCCGCGACCTCTATAAGAAAGGCTTGAATGCAAGGATTTCCGAAACATCCGAACTCCGAATCGGAAAATTTATTATTCTTGTTTTGGCGGCTGTTTTTTTCGTCTTTGCCTATTGGGCCGCTGGAAAAACCGGCCTGGCGTTTATGATAGCGCCCCTGTCCGCGGCTGCATCAGCCGGGCTTTTGATGGCCGTCCCCGCAATTATTGGTGCGTTTTTTTGGAGGCACGCCTCTGCCGCCGGTGCCCTGACCAGCATGGTGATCGGTGCTGCCTTGGTTTTGGCCTTACAGCTTACGGGATACAAGCCACTCGGAATGTGGCCGGGAGTCTGGGGGCTTATCGTCAGCGTGGTTCTTTACGTCGGCATAAGCTTCTTTACGGAGGCCCCTCTGCAAAAGGCCGAGGAGTTTATCGGATATTTAGAGAAAAACCTTCCAAAACACCGTTTCATTTGATGGGGTATTTCAACCCTCCCCCCGCTTGGCTGTGCTGGGAAAACGGCTACCCTCTGAATACCTGAGATTGATCTGCTATGGGAATGCTGATATAATATAGCGGATGTAAAAATAAAATTCCGAAATAAAGCAGAATGAAGAGGTGCAGGCAGGGGGTAAATTTTTGTCGTCAAGATGCACAATCACCGCCCCCTTGGCTCAGAAATGGTCACTTCCTATCCGTTGACCCCCCTGCCAGTCACAGTATTGTGGTTAACACAAAGACCCACCGTCGTTTGTTGATCCACGCAGCAACAACCTTTTGTCGCCTGGAATCACCGGGGTAATCAGCTTGGCGCTAAAAATTTACCCCCTGCCTGCACCGCGGGCAATCGGAATATTATTTTGACAATCACTATAAGCAACACAAAACATTAAGCGATTAAGAGTTGCCGGCCCGCTGCCCAAATTATTTTGACCGGTTTGCTCCCCTGCAAGCCCCGCCTTTCAGGGCGAAAAACTTCTCAAGGCAAAAAGGGGGTTCGGGCAACCGCCAGATAAGGTGGAGATTTGTTATGCGTGGGGCCTTGATCATTGCAGTTGTTATCGCGATGCTGATCGTGGGGATTCTCGTCATAAAAAACATGCAGCTGAATCCTTCAGACAGCATCGATGGGGTAAGAAAAACAAAAGTCATCGAACGCGCCGAAGACACCGCCGACGCCGCCACTCAAAAAATCGGAGAGATCGAAGAGCACTTGAAGCGTTCTGAATAATGACATCCCATAAA
>JASFTQ010000221.1:0-7936 GCA_050053515.1 Desulfobacterales bacterium
CCGGACTGTTTGCAATCAGTTTTGCCAAAGATGTGAAATTTTTAAGGAAAAACCTGAGTTTGCCCCCGGCACTAAAAAAGGCGGCCAAATACTTCGGCGGTGTGCGTAAGCTGGAAAAGAGCCTTTTTAATCGTGTGATGAATAATGTGTTTGATAAAGATATTCGCACGCAAAAAGAATTCCATGCTCACGCCGAGTGGGTCTCTTCGATATTGCTGAAACAGGGCAGAAAGGTACTGGAACTGGCTGCTCCGGCGTTGGATGCATTTCTGGAAACAAGATCCGTTATTGATAACCTGGCGATGGTGAATAAGGGAAACCGCATCCTTATAGCATTTTTATCTGATCTGAGAGTATGGCTGGCGCGGCTGGTCCCGCAAAACTTTGCCGAACTTTACGACGACAAGCGCCTGGTTCAGCTTCCGAGGTATATGAAAGCTCTGGCCATCCGGGCCGAGAGAGCTTGTGTTAATTTGGAAAAAGACCGGGCTAAAGCTGAGGGCATAAAAGTTTTCAGCGATAGCCTGGATGAGCTGCTCAAAAGTCTATCGCCGGCGGATTCGATCGCAAAGAGAAATGCCATAGAAGATTTTTTTTGGGCCCTGGAAGAGTTGAAAGTCTCCGTGTTTGCTCAGGAATTAAAAACCGCAATTCCCATGTCCCAAAAACGACTGGAAAAGAAATTGGAGGAAATCAGGAGGATGGTGTAAAAAACGGGTAAGGGGTGTGAGGTAATGGGTGAAAGGCAAGGGCTAAGGGGTGATGGGTAAAAGGCATACAAGCTGACCCATGGTTAGGGGGGGCTGTCACTCCGGCGCCTGCCCCGGACCACGTCCGGGGCAGGCGCCGGAATCCAGGATGTATCAATGAATAAACAGCCGGCTGTATATATTTTAGCAAGCAAACGTAATGGTACGCTTTATATCGGCGTGACCTCAGAACTCGTAAAAAGGGTATGAAAGCATAAAAACGATAGGGTAGAAGGATTTACCAAACAATACAATGTTCATCGATTGTTTTGGTATGAATTACACGCGAGCATGGAATCCGCTATTGCGCGGGAGAAGCAGCTGAAAAATTGGAAACCAAAATGGAAACTGGAATTGATTGAGCGTGGTAATCCTAAATGGCTGGATTTATACGATACGATCGTTTGACTGGATTCCAGCTTTCCCGACTGGCTCGCAATTCGTCATCCCGGCCAAGTCCCGCGAAGCGGGGCGCTGGCCCTGTTAAATCAACCTAAAGGTTGTCCACGAAGCGGAATTTAACAGGGCGAGCCGGGATCCAGTGATGGCCTGTTAAGCCAAGCAAATTCTGGATTCCGGATCTCATCCCGCAAGGCGGGATTCGCCCGGAATGACGGCTTTTTGCGAATTGTGATATAGCCTGTTTCACCGGAATGACTTAGCGTCTGAGGTAATACTTATACTCATAACCCATAACCCATCACCTATCATCGATAACATATTAAATTGATTTTAAAAATTTCCCATGACACCAAACCCTACCGTCAGCATCATCATCCCGACCTATAACCGGGCGGGGATGCTAACGGAAGCCATCGATTCGGTATTGGCCCAGGATTTTACCGATTTCGAACTGATTGTTGTAGACGACGGCTCGACGGACGATACCCAGCAGATTCTCAGGGCTTATGGATCAAGGATTGCGGTTATCCGTCAACCCCATCAAGGTGTCAGTGCCGCCAGAAACCGGGGGATTTCCGCAGCGTCCGGGCGTTTTATAGCGTTTTTGGACTCGGATGATCTCTGGCTGCCGGGTAAGCTGACCGTTCAGATTGAATTCCTCCAGAACACCCCGCATGCCTTGATCTGTCAGACCGAGGAGATTTGGATCAGAAACGGGGTGAGGGTCAACCCCAAAGAACGGCATCGGAAGGTTTCGGGGGTGATTTTCGAGCAGTCCCTGGCTCTGTGCCTTGTCAGTCCCTCGGCAGTGATGGCCCGGCCCGGCCTTTTTGAGAAATTTGGCCTGTTCGATGAAGGCCTGCCGGCCTGCGAAGATTATGATATGTGGCTGAGGGTAAGCTGCCGGTGTCCGATTTATCTCATCAAGACGCCGCTCATCATAAAGCGCGGCGGGCATGCGGATCAGCTTTCCAGGCAACCGGCGCTTGACAAATTCCGGATACAGGCATTAAAAAAAATATTGGACAGCGGCGTGTTATCAGCAGACCAGTTCAAGGCCGGGGTTGATATGCTGAAACAAAAATGCGCCATATATGCCGCCGGCTGTCGCAAACGAGGGCGCGCAGAGGAGGCACAATTCTATAAAGCCCTGGCAGAGAGTTATAATAACTGAGCAATCAGTTAGTTTTCTCGTCATGCTCGTGAAGCTTTTCCTCGCGCAGGCGGGCAGCGGGCATCCGGATTAGCCGCAGATAACTTTGCTGGATTCCTGCTTGCGCAGGAATGACGGTTCATATGCAGAAAAATCCCCGACCCATCATATAATCTGGTTTTATGAAAAAATTACTTGCTTTTGCCTTTTGATATGTTAACAGTACGTTGGTACCGACGGGACCTGCTTCTATTTTACGATGCCCATACAACGTATACCCCGGGGTTGATCCTATGGATGGCTCGACGACTATATATTGTGTTCTTCCATCGTTTTTCTCCATTATTCGTTTTTATTATCATAATGAGTGGCTAGCAAAGAAAGTAGAGTTGTTTAAAACCGCAATACTCTAGTTTGGTAAAAGGAGTTTGCTTAACCATTTATTCAGTAAAAGGAGGGTCAAATGAAAAAGACGTTAATACTCGGTGTTGCCATTCTGTTCGGCCTCGTTCTTTTTATGAGCGCCGCACCCAACGGTGCGGTTGCCGAAACCAAGTTCGTCACCATCGGCACCGGCGGCGTGACCGGCGTTTATTATCCCACCGGCGGCGCGATATGCCGCCTGGTGAACAAAGGCAGGAAAGTGCACGGCATCCGCTGCTCGGTTGAAAGCACCGCCGGTTCTACCTATAACCTGGCCACCATTGCCGCCGGCGAGCTGGATATGGGAGTCGTGCAGTCCGACTGGCAGTATCACGCCTATCATGGTTCCAGCAGGTTCGAAGACAAGGGCCCCAACAGGGATTTGCGTGCCGTCTTCTCCGTTCATCCCGAGCCGTTTACGGTTGTGGCGCGTGCCGATTCGGGGATCAAACACTTCGAAGACCTCAAGGGGAAAAGGGTCAACATCGGCAATCCCGGATCCGGTCAGCGCGGTACCATGGAGGTTGTCATGAAGGCCTACGGCTGGACCAAAAAAACTTTTAAGTTGGCGTCTGAGTTGAAATCCGCTGAGCAGTCCAAGGCATTGTGCGACAACAAGATCGATGCCATCGTATTTACCGTGGGACACCCCAGCGGTTCCATCCAAGAAGCAACCACTTCATGCGACTCGGTGCTTGTGCCGGTCACCGGCAGCAAGATTGATAAACTGGTAGGAGATAACGCCTACTACCGAACTGCCACTATCCCCGGCGGCATGTATCGCGGAAATCCCAACGATGTCCGGACCTTTGGTGTCGGCGCAACCTTTGTGTCCTCGACCGAAGTCCCTGAAAGCGTCATCTACAATGTGGTCAAGGCGGTGTTCGAGAATTTTGACGATTTCAAGAAGCTTCATCCGGCCTTTAAGGTACTGAAAAAAGAGGAGATGATCAAAGATGGCCTCTCGGCCCCTTTGCACAAAGGCGCTGAGAAATATTACAAGGAAGCGGGCTTGATGTAATCCGCGATGGATGACCACTGTGCGCAGTTGCGGCTGCGCACTATTGCATTTTTATTAATTCTGCGGCAGCATTGTGCTGCAGATTTGCCATGAATCATTCCTCCGGCAGAAATCCATCGCCTGCCTCTAAGACCATTTCAAAAATAGGATTTTGACTCAAGGTTCCGTCTTCGCCCAATGGCTACGCCGGGACAAGCGTGGCGGGGCCGAGTAACCCCGCAGAGCGGGATTTCCTGTCTGGTATTATCCTCTTTGTGGGGCACAAACCGGAGGCATACGATTGTATGTCCAGGAGTTGAAACGAGACACCAACAAAGATACTTGTCTGTCGCTGGAGGATGGGGTCAAAAGACATTTTTGAGATGGCCTCTGGAAAAATGTCACCATTTTCACGGAAGGAATCATCGCAATGACCGAATCGTCAGGTAGCCTGAAATCCGAGGAACAGCTTCAGGAGATGATTGCCGAGACGGAGACCGGGGCCCGTAATCCAACCGGTGCGATTCCCAGGAATATTCTTTTTTACGTACCGTTGGCTTGGACTCTTTTTCAGCTCTGGTACGCATCTCCCCTGCCTTTTATTTTTAACATCGGCGTGTTAAACTCTACCGAGGCCCGGGCAATCCACCTGGCTTTTGCCGTATTCCTGGCCTTTACGGCCTATCCCACACTTAAATCATCGCCCCGAACCTACATCCCGATTCAGGACTGGGTTGTGGCGCTGATCGGCGCCTTTTGTGCGGCCTATCTGTTTATTTTCTATGATGCCCTATCGGAACGCTCGGGCGATCCGACCACACTGGATCTGGTTGTGGCCGTTGTGGGTCTGATTACCTTGCTGGAGGCCACCCGCCGCGCACTCGGCCCGCCGCTGATGATTGTTGCCTCAGTATTTATCATCTACACCTTTGGCGGCCCCCATATGCCTGATGTCATTGCCCACAAGGGTGCCAGCCTGGTCAAGGGGATGTCCCACTACTGGCTTTCGACCGAGGGGGTATTCGGGGTTGCGCTGGGGGTATCCACCGGTATGGTGTTTATGTTCGTGCTGTTCGGCGCGCTGCTCGAATCGGCCGGCGCCGGAAATTATTTTATCCGCGTTGCTTTTGCCGGACTCGGCCATCTGCGCGGCGGACCCGCCAAAGCCGCGGTGGTATCCTCCGGCATGACCGGCCTGGTTTCCGGATCCTCCATTGCCAATGTGGTAACCACCGGTACTTTCACGATTCCGCTGATGAAAAAAGTCGGCTTCAAGGCGGAAAAAGCCGGGGCGGTTGAGGTGGCTTGCTCGACCAACGGCCAGTTAATGCCGCCGGTGATGGGGGCGGCTGCATTCCTGATGGTAGAGTATGTGGGAATCTCCTATATCGAGGTCATCAAGCACGCCTTTTTGCCGGCCATTATCTCTTATATTGCCCTGGTCTATATCGTCCACCTCGAGGCCGGCAAGATGGGGCTGAAGGGAATGGAAAAACCGGTGACCAAAACCCTGTCCCAGAAGCTGCTGGCATTTGTCATGACCTTTCTGTTTTTGATCATCATGGGCGGGCTCACCTACTACGGGATCGGCTGGATTAAAACCCTTGCCGGCGGGGCAGCCGTATACATTGTCGTGGTACTGCTCATGGGGGCCTATCTTGTGCTTGTGGCTTTTGCCTGCAAGGTGCCGGAGCTGGATACCAGCCATGAGATCAAAGAACTGCCCGAGCTGGGTCCCACGGCCCGGGCCGGATTTTACTTTTTGCTGCCCATTGTGGTGCTGATGTGGTGCCTGGTGGTGGAAAGGCTTTCACCGTCGCTTTCTGCTTACTGGGCCGCGGTGTTGATGATTTTTATCGTGGTCACCCAATGGCCGCTCAAAGGTTTTTTCCGTAAGATGAAGGGGGCAGAGTTTTCTTTCAAGCGCGGTTTTGACGATCTCATCACGGGTATGGTTTCAGGTGCCCGCAATATGATCGGTATCGGGGTTGCCACGGCGGCAGCCGGCATCGTCGTCGGAACCGTCACCCTTACCGGCATCGGCCTGGTCATGACCGAATTTGTCGAGTTCATCTCCGGCGGCAATTTGGTGTTGATTTTGATCTTTACCGCCGTCATCAGCCTTCTTTTGGGGATGGGACTGCCGACCACGGCCAACTATATCGTGGTGTCGACCCTGATGGCCCCGGTGATCGTCAGCCTGGGTGCCAAAGCCGGCCTGATCGTGCCCCTGATTGCGGTGCACCTGTTTGTCTTTTACTTCGGCATCCTGGCCGACGACACACCGCCGGTGGGGTTGGCGGCCTTTGCGGCCGCCGGCATATCCGGCGGTGATCCCATCCGCACCGGCATCCAGGGCTTTACCTACGACATCCGGACGGCGGTATTGCCCTTTATCTTCATTTTTAATACCGAACTTCTGCTCATCGGGGTGGGAACCTGGTTCCACCTGTTGGTGGTGATCGCAGCTTCGGTTATCGCCATGCTGGCATTTGCCGCCGCTACCCAGGGATTCTTTTTGACCAAAAGCCGGATCTGGGAAACGGTTGCGCTGCTGCTGGTGGCCTTTACCCTGTTTCGCCCCGGTTTCTGGTGGGACATGGCTTTCCCCCCCCTGGCCGAAAAGCCGGCCGCCCAACTCGAGCAGATGGTGGCAATGATGGACCCCGGCTCCCAGTTGATCATCGAGGTATCCGGGGAGGACTTAAGGGGCAACGCCTACACCAAAACCCTGATGTTGCCGGTAGGAGATGAAAGCACCGGCGCCGAGAAACTGGCCGCCATCGGCATTGAGACCCGCAATGAAGCGGGTAAAACGCTGGTCGACAACGTGGTCTTCGCCAGCCCCGCGGAAAAAGCCGGCGTCGACTTCGACCAGGAGTTACTGACCATCAAGGTGCCGACCAAGCGTCCGCCGAAACAGCTCGTCTTTATTCCGGCGCTGGTGTTGCTGGCGCTGGTCTGGTTCCTGCAGCGCGGCCGGCGCAAAAAATTTGAAGCGGCTGCCTGAAGACCGAAAATGTTGCTTGGGCCACCCAAGGCCCCCGTCATGACCTAGCGGAAAAATCGGGAGAGAAATCCATCAATTATGGATTGTATCCTTTTTTAGGGAGTCGATTATGTTTACAAAAATTCTTGTGCCGGTAGACATTGATTATCCTGAAGCGGCCACGGCGGTCTACCAAAAAGCCGCAGCGCTTGCCAAACTGAGCGGCGCCAAGATTCGGCTGATCAGTGTCATGCCGGGCTTTGGTATGCCGCTGGTTGCATCCTATATCTCTGAGGAAGTGCGCCAGGAGGCAGCCGATAGATTTAAGAAAGCCCTGGAGCAATTCATCAACGACAATTGTCGCGACCCTGTATCATACGAGTTGAGAACCGGGAAAAACTGGGAAGAAATAATAAAAGCCGCCGACAAATGGGGAGCGGATTTGATTGTGGTCTACCACAACCGCCGCCGTGAGATCAACGAAGTATTCAGCAGGTCCTGCTCTCAGAGAGTTGCGGACCACGCCAACTGTTCGGTGCTGCGGCTGCGCAATATCCGGACTTAAACGCCTCGGCAAGCCGGATGGGTCAGCAAGCTGATATCTAATCCACCGCGACGGCGTAATTCTTATAAGTGTCACCTCTAGCGGAGGAAAACATGATTACCAACAAACATGTAAAGCACCGCTGTTTCGCCTGTTTTTTCAAGCAGGCTTTTGTTATTGCAGCATTATTGATCGTCGCCTTAGTTCCTTTTTCCGCTAGTGCCCTCGATATTCTTATAGGCACAGGAGAGGCCGGAACCTTTTCGCATTTTACCGGCCGAACCATCTGCCGGATGATCAACAAATTTACGGATGATCTTACCTGTAAAACGGTTCCGGCAACCGACGCGGTGGATAATCTCACCAATCTTCAGGGGGGTGCCCTCGATATCGGCCTGATCGACTCACGTCTGCTGCACGATGCCATCAACAAAACCGGTTATTTCGAGTTTCTTGACATCAGCTATGAGAGTTTGCGCACCCTCGTCCCGCTGTATGATATTCCCATCACACTCGTTGTACGCAGTGATGCGGAAATTTCTTCGCTGGGAGCCTTGAAAGGCAAACGGGTCAATGCCGGCGCACCGATATCGCCAGAGAACCTTGCGGTTGACACCATCATGAAAGCCAAAAACTGGTCGAAGGCAGATTTTAGTCTGGTACAAGAGCTGCCGGC
>JASFTQ010000222.1:0-7906 GCA_050053515.1 Desulfobacterales bacterium
TGGGTTAACCAAGATACATTGACTGGCAGGGGGGCAATTGACAGGAAGTGGCCATTTCCAAGCCAAGGGACGGTGATTGTGCATCTTGACGACCAGAATTTACCCCCGGCCTGCCCCTCTTCATTCTGCTTTATTTCGGAAAATTATTTTGACATCCGCTATATATTATTCTGGGAATTACTACCAACCCAAGTTTGGAGGAGGTCATGATCATCGGATTGGATGTCGGTGGAACCCACACCGATGTTGTCCTTTTGAGCGATGCCGGTGTCGTTGAATCCGTTAAGATTCCTACCGATCCCGACGATCTTTTTAACACGGTGTTGTCCGCTTTAAGAAAAATTACTGCCGGTCTTGACCCCCAGCACATCCAGCGCCTTGTCCTCAGCACAACGCTTACCACCAATGCTATTGTGCAGCGTAAAATATCGGAGGTCGGCATGCTGGTCTTGAGCGGACCGGGAATTGATCCTGAATTTTTCCGCACCAATCGGCATTATTATACGATTTCAGGAACCATCGACCACCGGGGCCGGGAGGCCCAACCGATTGACCCGGAGGAGGTTAAAAGAGTATGCCGGATTTTTGAAGATGAAGATATCAGGCATGTCGGTGTCGTCGGCAAATTTTCGGTTCGCAATCCCCGTCATGAACTATCCGTCAGAGAAATCCTGGGGGATGCATTCGATAAAGTATTTATGGGTCATGAGTTCTCGGGCAGCCTGAATTTTTCCCGACGAATTGCCACCACCTATTTGAACGCAGCGGTTTATGCCATTCACAAGGCGTTTTTCATTGCCGCTAAGAGGTCTCTTGCAACGCAAGGTCTCCGGGTGCCCATTTACATTTTGAAAGCCGATGGGGGGACCATGAGTTTCGAGGCTTCCATGGAAATTCCGGGCCAAACGATTTTATCCGGCCCTGCCGCCAGTGTCATGGGTTCGATCGCATTTGCTCCCGAAAAAGGTGAAGCGCTGGTTTTGGATATCGGCGGTACCACGACCGATATGGCCCTATTGATTGATCGGGCACCCGTTCTGAATCCGGTGGGAGTCCAGCTGGGGGGCCACAGAACGCTCATCCGCTCCTTGGAAACCTCCTCCATCGGTCTGGGGGGTGACAGTGTCGTCAAAGTCAGCAACGGTCACCTGGAAATTGGACCCGAGAGAAATGGTCCGGCCATGGCTTACGGGGGGCCCGTTCCGACCCCAACCGATGCGTTGTTTGTTTTGGGTCAAGCCGAAAACGGCGATACAGCAAAAGCAAAAAATGGCATTGCTTCAATAGCAAAGCTGCTGGGAACCTCGCCGGAAGATACCGCCTTGGACATCTTCGATCAATGCTGCAAAGTGATTCTCAGAGAAGCACAAAATATGATCGAACGTGTAAACCGCAAACCGGTTTACACGGTTCACGAACTGCGTGAAGGATACAGGGTCGATCCCAAGCACCTACTTATCATCGGAGGCCCGGCACCGTACTTCGCCCGGCATATCCGTGAGATTTCGGGATTCGAAGTCCATCTGGTTCCCCGCTGGGAAGTAGCCAACGCCGTCGGTGCTGCGCTGGCCAGGACAACCTGCGAGGTAACCCTGTTTGCCGATACTCAACTCGGAACAGCAACCGCACCGGAGGAAAACTACAGCCAGAAAATTTCCAAAAATTATTCGTATAAAGACGCCGTTGATACGGCCAGCGCATTGCTAAAAGCAAAAGCCTTAAAAATGGGTGCGGTCAGTGAGGATCTTCAGCTTGAAGTTTTAGAAAACCTTCAGTTTAACATGGTAAGGGGATTTAACACGGTCGGGAAAAATATCCGGGTAAAAGTGCAGGTCAAACCCGGGCTGATTCATGACTATTATGAAGTTGCGGAAAAACTGTCCCACGGAGGAGTATTTTAGTAGTGATACTAGGTGCTGAGAAAGTGTAAAATTCGAAGCACGAAAATCGAAATTCGAAACAAATCCGAAATTCGAAGTTCCCAATGACCGAAACTTAAACGTAAACCCTATGAGGCGATTCCTTCAAATTTATATTTTTGTCATTTGATATTTGAATTTGTTTCGTGCTTCGAGATTCGAATTTCGGATTTATACAAAGAGATAATTTTATTAATACACGTTCACTATCTGATAATGTATGATGCAGATCAGCAACACTTACGGAGTCTTCGATGCTAAAAGCAAAACACAAAACAGGTTTGGTCTTTTTCCCGGCATTTGACTGGGCCATCAGTCCAACCCATCCTGAAAGAGAAGAGCGTTTGTTGTATACTCAGGATCAGGTATTGGAGGAAGGGCTTTTTGATATAGACGGCCTTACGGAATTAAAACCCGATCTGGTTACCGTCCAGGATGTGCAGCGGGTGCATTTCTGCGTACCGGATGTATGGAAGATAGCCACCGAGTCTCATTTTATCAGCGCCGGCGGAGCCAAAACAATCGGTATGGCGGTACTCGACAAAAAAGTCGACAAAGGCTTTGCGCTTGTCCGGCCGCCGGGACATCATGCCATGCGAATTGTTCACGGGGCAAGGGGTTTCTGTAATATCAACATCGAAGCCATCATGATTGAATATCTCCGCCAGGCCTATAACATTGATAAAGTTGCCATTGTCGACACCGACTGCCATCACGGTGACGGCACCCAGGATATTTACTGGCACGACCCCGACACGCTGTTCATCTCGATTCATCAGGACGGACGCACGCTATACCCCGGCTCCGGGTTTCCCAATGAGCTGGGGGGACCCAATGCATACGCTACGACGCTGAACGTTCCGCTGCCTCCCCATACATCGGAAGAAGGTTTTTTGTATGCCATCCAACATATCGTTTTGCCGGTATTGCAGGATTTTAAACCGGATCTTATCATCAATTCTGCCGGACAAGATAATCACTACTCGGATCCCATTACCAATATGAACTTTTCAGCCCAGGGCTATGCCACTTTGACGGATCTTCTCAAGGCCGACATCGCCGTGCTGGAAGGCGGGTATTCCATCGAAGGGGCTTTGCCGTATGTCAATCTGGGTATCATTCTGGCCATGGCGGGACTCGATTATACCCATGTTAAAGAGCCTGACTATGCGCCGGAAAAAATACGGCAAATCCCGGAGGTGACTCACATCATTGAAAAAATCGGCGAGCTTATTTTGGGCTTTTGGCAACAGCGGAAAACAGAAACATCCCGCATTCAGGAAGGCAAAGAATACAACGAGCGATCCCGCCGGGTCTTTTATGATACCGATCAAATTGCTGAATCCCAGTTGGAACGCATTCGCGTCTGCCCGGATTGCGCCGGGGCGCTGCGCATCGATTCCACTTCAAGCCGGGGTTATCAAATCCTGGCTGTTCATATACCCCGCAAGGCATGCGAGGATTGCCGACAAGCGGGTTATCGATGGTATGAATCCGCCGAACGCGAACGCTTTGACTATATATTTCTGCAGGACCGAACCAGCGACATGTATTTGGAAAAAAATGATCATTAAATAATTGAGGGGTCGGGGTGTTTTTCGCGTCATGCCTGCGAAAGAGACTGTGTCACAATTCGCAATAAGACGTCATTGCGGACGAATCCGCATTGCGGATGAGATACGGAATCCAGAATTTGCTAATGTCAACAAGCCATTACTGGATCCCGGCTCGCGCCCTGCTGCGCGGGACTTGGCCGGGATGACGAATTGCGAAACAGTCTCGAAAACGGACATCCAAGCCAATCGGAGATAACTTTGCTGGATTCCTGCCACCGGATCAAGTCCGTCAAGGGCTTCTCAGGAATGACGGTCCATTTTGCAGAAAACTCCCCCCTCCCCTCAAATAATTGAAAAAGACGTTGGATACTTGATAGATTGATATCTCCTGCATACAATTAATAACACTGTATGATCACACCGGTAGCCCCAGGAGAGCAACTTTTGATCAATTTTAGTTAAAAATCGGATATTTCTTCAACTTTCACCAATAGAGGAGGAAAATAAAATGTTCCGGCAAAATTGTGTGAGAAAGAAACCCTTTTGTTTTGCCATAATGCCTTTGGAATCCATCGCAGCGGGAGGTTTTGCCTTAACACTTCTATTTCTGCTTTTTGTTTCCCCTGCGACAGCCAAAGAGCCATTAGCTATTCCGGGCTCATTTTCCAAGCTGGTCAAAAACGCAAGCCCCTCGGTAGTAAACATCAGCACGATCAGAACGGTTCGGGGCCCGCGGCAGGTGCCCATGCCCTTTGGATCGGATGATCCGTTTAGAGATTTTTTTGAGCGTTTTTTTGGCGGGCAGATGCCCAGAGAGTTCAAACAGCAGAGTCTTGGAACCGGATTCATCATCGACCCGGCGGGTTACATTTTAACCAACAACCACGTGGTTGCCCAAACGGACCAGATCAGTGTGCGACTGGAAGACCAAAAAGAATTTACGGCCACCATTGTCGGACGTGACCCCATGACCGACTTGGCCCTCATTCGCATCAAAACGGATGCAACCTTAAACCCGCTGCCCCTCGGTGATTCGAATCTCGTAGAGGTGGGAGACTGGGTGGTGGCTATCGGAAATCCTTTCGGATTGGGCAACACCGTAACCGCCGGCATTGTCAGTGCCAAGTATCGTCAGATCGGAGCAGGCCCCTATGAGAATTTTATTCAAACTGATACGCCCATCAATCCGGGAAACAGCGGCGGGCCGTTGCTGAATACGGCCGGTGAGGTGATCGGGATCAATACCGCCATTTTTTCAGAAAGCGGCGGAAGCGTCGGTATCGGGTTTGCCATTCCGATCAACATGGCCAAGGACCTGTTGCCGCAACTCAGGCAGGGCAAGGTGACCCGAGGCTGGTTGGGTGTTGTTATTCAACCGATTACGCCCGAGTTGAAAGAAAAGCTAAACCTGAAAGATACGAGTGGGGCTCTGGTATCGGATGTTGCTTCAGGTGGACCCGCTTATTTGGCCGGAATCAGGCGTGGGGATGTTATTTTATCCTTTGATGGAAAAGACATCAAAAAATCCAGTGACCTGCCCTACATCGTGGCCGCCACACCCGTTGGAAAAGTGGTCACCGTCAAAGCGCTGCGCCGGGGGACCATTAAAACTTTTCAGGTCAAGGTTCAAGAACTCAAAGAGGAAAAAGAAACCCTGGCGGCAACAGAACAAAAAACGCCACGTTTGGGGATGGTTCTGGAGGAGGTGACCCCCGCATTGGCGAGCAAGTATAATCTTGCAGAAACCAGGGGGCTTGTCGTGGTTGATATCGAAGATGGTTCCGCAGCAGCTCTTGCCGGATTAAGACCCGGCGACATTATTCTCGAGGTAGACAACGAGGGGGTTGAGACGGTAGCCGCATTTGCCGACAGGCTGCGGCAATATAAAAAAGGCGATACCCTCCTGTTGCTGGTTAACCGTGAGGGCAATACTGTATTTCTTACACTTATAATATCGTGACCGCCGGGATTTTGATACAGTCTTGAAAAAAACGGCAAAGCAATAAAATTGTGGTTGTTGTCAAAATAATGCTCCGAAATAAAGCAGAGGGAGTTATTGCGGTTTTGCTCTTCAGCACGGGCTATATGCCGAGCGGGTTCCATGTGCCTTTTTGGATTGTCATCAGCTGTCACGTGGCCATCGCCTTAGGCACCTTGGCCGGCGGCTGGCGGGTTATCGAGACACTCGGCATGAAAATGACCAAACTGCGACCCGTTCACGGTTTTTGAGCTGAAACTGCCGCCGCCGCCTCGATTATACTATCAACCGTCGCTGGTATCCCAGTCTCCACAACCCACACGATTGCGGGCGCCATCATCGGTGTCGGGGCCACCACGAAACTGTCGGCCATCCGACGGGGTGTCGCTTACCGCATCGTCTGGGCCTGGCTGTTAACCATCCCGAGCACTTCTCTGGCAGCTGCTTTAATGTGGCATCTTCGCCAATTTATTCCACTGCCGTCAGGATAGACAAATTTTGTTTTTAAATTGTCGCGTTATACTTCACGCAGGGCTCTGATTTCACCCGCTCGATTTGCCGCGGCCCAATAAATGATAATTGGCATCAATCTCAGCAACCGCGGAAAATAAATACAGTACGGTCGATACCATATGCAGACCTAATTTATTATATAAGGGAACAATAAAGACTACTCTAAAAAGTTTTTAGCCGCAAAATCCCAATTCACCAAGTTCCAAAATCACTCAACGTATTTCGGGCGGGCATTGCGATAGTCGATATAATAGTCGTGTTCACAGACATCACAGGCGAGAAGTGCTTTTTCTTCATGAACTTGGCAATGGTTTTCAATTATTAAACAGGCGATAGGCAGGCCAGTTGTTTCAGGGGTCGGGGAGTTTTTTTCACGGCAAGATGCAGGGTTGTTGCCTGCCAAGCCTGACAGCGGAAACTGCCTTGCATTTTACTGCCGACTATTAAAACGTTCACGCCAACAAGAAGCGACGCCGTGTTTTGCCTTTCTCGGCGGCAATAGCCCTCTGCCCCTTGGAAGCAGCGGGGCGATCATCTTGCCGTGAAAAAACACCCCGACCCCTCAGTTATTTAGCAAAAAAAGTTTTAAAAGAAATAGATGGAAGATCTGTTATTATCAGCAGTTGTTTTTATTGCGGTCTATGTGTTCATCTCATTTGAGCTGCTGAACAAGGCCGTTGCCGCAATTCTTGGTGTGATGCTGCTGGTGGTTCTCAGGGAAACTGAAGTGCGGGCTGCCGCAGGGCACATCGACCTTGAAACCATCATGCTGCTAATGGGAATGATGGCTACCGTCGCCGTGCTGCGCAAGTCAGGGTTTTTTGCTATTTTAAGCGTCAAAATAGCAAAACTCACGGGAGGAAGCCCGCCCAAGATTCTGGTTTTATTTTCGCTGGTGACGGCCATTACATCGGCGTTTCTCGATAACGTGACAACCGTTTTGGTCATGGTGCCAATGGAGATCGAAATCACCAGAGACATGGGGTTGGATCCAAAAGTCTATATTATCACCCAGGCGATGGTTTCAAACCTTGGTGGAACGGCGACCCTGGTCGGTGATCCACCGAATGTGATCATCGGGTCCAAGGTCGGGCTGGCCTTTAATCAGTTTGCCGCTTATCTTGTTTTACCGGTTATAGTTTCCCTCGCCGGAGTGCTATTTTACTGTTGGCTGACCAATCGTGAAAGAATCCCGCCAATTGACACGAACCTGCCTAAACTCTTTTCCGTTCAGCTGTTGCTCGAAGAAATTGAAACTGATTTTCTGAATGTCAGTATTGACAAGATTTATCTGCTTAAAAGTCTATCCGGTCTCAGGCTGGCGCTATTGCTGTTTATCACCTAGGCCCCGTCCGGATTGACCCCAGGCGTGACGGCCGTCAGCGTTGCCATGATACTTTTGGTCGTTACGGCGGTGGATGTCGAAGAAATACTTCGAGATATCGATTGGAGCACGTTGCTGTTTTTTTTTCCGGTCTTTTTAGTTTAGTGGGCGTATTGGAAGAAAAAGGAGCCATTGAGTGGATTGCGCGGAACATATTTCTTCGCATCGGACACAACCCATACGCAATGGTGCTGATGGTTCTGTGGGTGTCCGGGATTGTATCCGGTTTCATTGATAATATCCCCTATGCCATAACCATCTTCGAATTTATGCGCATCAGTGCCATTGCGACTATTATTTCCCTGGTGATCTCATCTGTAATTCTCATGTCCAATATGCTGATACTACAATGAACCTGAACGAAAGAGAAATTCTGTATAAATTAATCCGTGGCCATGAAGAAATCATGGGTGTTTTCCGTACCACCATGGTTGTTTGAAATCCTGCCTGCATGCATTACAAAAGCTTAAAATCTCCGGCAACAGCGATTTTAAGAATTCGGTCTTAGAGCTAAACGCGGTGATAAAAAATACAAACCCTGAATCATACCGCATTG
>JASFTQ010000223.1:0-7894 GCA_050053515.1 Desulfobacterales bacterium
GCAGTGGAATGATAAAAACAGGTTTTCGCGTCCGCCGTAAAACCCGTTTGGTCACACTGCCCAAAAAGGTCTGGTTAATAATGCCCTTCCCGTGGGATCCCATGACGATCACATCACAGTTTAATTTATCTGCCTCTCTGAGAATTATCTCGGCAGGGTAGCCTTCCATCACCGCGACGGATTCCACTCTTTTTGCGCAATCAGGATCATTATTGAGTTCTTTTTCGCAAAATAGCTTGAGTCTATCCTTGATTTGATTCACTGTTTCTTCTGAGATCTTCTTCCGTTGCGCCCCCACCAGATCGGAAGACAGCATGGCCAGCGCCGTTTCGGATATTTCCTCCAAAACGTGCAAAATGACGATGTTTGCATTGTGGTACTTTGCCGTATTAATGGCATAACGAAATGCATAGTCTGAATTGGGGGAAAGATCCGTCGTGTAAAGAATCTTTTGAATTTTGGGAATCATTGGTTTTCTCCTTGGTTGTATGATTTGATACCATATGATTATCTAGAAAGCATAAAGCGTGCCATAAATTAGAATACAAAAACCGTATCATTTCAAATACTAATCGCGACACCGTCTATTATATTATCATAAATCGAAACGTTTTTTTTGAATTATTCAAAATCATATTTCGAAAAAATTCGAAAAACCAGATTATCATCGGTTAAGTGACGAGGTCGCACTCCTCGTTGAAGGGGGGATAACAGCACGGAGTAATTGATTGGAATCGATATCTTCACTGTCTGGATTCTTGCAATTGAGAGAAAAAAATCAATGGCTTCCCGATGTGCCGTTAGGTCCGCCGGTGCAAATCTTTACTCTTTGCCTTTTTGCTTGAAAGATTTCCGGTCAAATGGATGCACGGACACCCGAGAAGCCACGTCGAGGCCGCCTCAACCCCCCCTGGTTTAGTTTAACCTTTGGAGCCATCCTGGCATACCACGGTTTATTTATGTGTGTTGAAGCTGAGGGGCATCCCCTTATTCTGCCGTTTAACAAAGCATAAATTATGCCAACATAAATGAATTTGGACAAATAAAGCGAATGCGGATTGTTAGGCAGAGTTCCGGTGACAGTGCCGGATTCCCCTTCGATGTCGCTCAGGGTGGTGCCTTCGACATCAGCCCTTCGTCAGTGAGCTCAGGGTCGAACTGCTCAGGCCGAATGTCGCCGCTCGAACCACGGATCTTATCCGCGGTTTCGGCCGGAATGACTGTTATTTGAGAATTATGACATGGCCTCAGGGCAGGTGACTTCAATTTTCCGGTCAGGCACCGAATCATCATGAAATCGAAAAGTCCCTTTTTTTGAATTTGTAAGGGGGCGTTTTAGTATTCTTTCATAAAGATCAATGTACTGCTGTACATTGACCGAATGATTGAAAGTCGCAGCGCATCCAGCCTGCCACTTATGGCTCAAGGCCCGGCGCAGGGACTCCTTGAAAACAGCGCCTTGGTCTTCGGCCGTATCCATGGGTAAAATCGGACTATCAACATTGACAAAGTGCGCGGCGAATACCCCGCTTAGTAAAAAATAGGCGGGATTGGCTTCCCGGGTTTCTTCGTAATTGGTGGGAAACTGCTCATAATATAGGTTTTTCCAGAATATGGCCGCATCAATCCCCAGGTCCTCAATGTAGGACAGAGAGCTTTTAGCGGCATGGATGTTGTTGATCGTAAACAGACACGGGATGCTCAACTCCCTTGCCATGGCCGGAATCAATCCGGTCATCCAATGATAGCAATGTATCAGATCCGGCTGAACCAAAGGTGTGATCTGATTGACGACCTCCCGTTGGAAGGCAATGGATATCTTGATATTTTCCCATTCATGGTTGGATTCGATGGGATTCGCGTAAAAAAATACCCGGTCTTCAGCAAAGTGGATTCGTTCAACAGGTACCCCGCTGTTTGTTATATTTTGATTGCTCTGCAAAAGATGCGAAAATATCCTGCGGTAATCCGGCTGAGCCACATGAACATCAACGCCCCCATCAAAAAGTGCTTCCATCAAATCAACCCAATAATCTGCAAAATCTTTTCTGAAGGCATTTTGATCACTATCGATTTTGCGCAATCCGCCGGGTATAAAAGCGGTTTCCGGGATTACTACCAGAATTCGCGGTCGGTTGGAAAAAGGTCTCATAAACTTATCCTCCCTTTCGCGGGATTAAATCGAAACTCAAAATACAATTAGGCGAATCCGAGGTCCTCGAATTTTAAATAGGGATAAAGCAAACTTGAGTTTTATAACGCTTAAATTCAGCTAAAGTACAATAACGCAATTCTCACTGTCACCAAATGGAGTGGGTACAAATTTGTCAGCGTCTATGTCATTTTGCCAGATCTTTTTATCCAACAGGTAACGAAATTGGTATTCTCTTCCTTGATCAAGATCAATAGTGGTAGTGAATGCGCCATTTTTTAACTTCTTCATAGGATTGGCGCGAAAGCTCCAACTATTAAATTCACCTACAACATGAGCGGTTCGTGCCGAATTTCCAATCTCCTCGGGAATGCGAAAAGTAATCTTGCACACGGGTTTGCTTTTAAGAAATTGTTTTCTGATACTCATCTTAACCTCCTTTAATGATGCGTCGAAGTCGACACATTTTATCTAGTACGGTATAAATTGCCTCGAAATGGTTTGAAGCGTACCCTGCAGTCCGCCAAAGAACTATGGCGGGCAGGGAATCTTCACCGAGAGGAATTCTATCTATTTTCTGATTGGCTTGCTAACCCAGCAGCAAGCTGCGGGGAATGCGTTCACTATCGCGGTTCAAGGTCCTCTTCATCGTTTGAAACCATCCGGATTTCAATTTCACAATTGGGCAAAAAGGCATTGAGCAACGCAACCCAGCGGTAACTACCACAACAGTTGTCAGACAAGATCACTATCCTTCTCGTGGGATAGATCCTATTTCTCCACGGCATGATCTGGCGGTTTCTCCAGACAATAAATGCGCCAAACACAGTCCAGGAGATCACAGTGTCCGTCTGCCCTGCGGAAGCAATCCGGTGTCCCCTCAAGACGCTGCAAGCTTCGAATCAGGTGCGTTATGTCAGGTGAATTATCCTGCAAATCAGGTATCTTCTTTTTTGTTAGAAAGACCACCGGCTTTCAGGCTATTACACCTTAAGCTCAGTATACGCATGGCTTAAATCATTCGGTTTGTCCATAGGGAGAAGGCTTCATTTTCTCTGGGGAAATTCCTATGGTTGGGAATTTCTCCTGGCTATTGATTTTCAAGCGCCTCCATTTTGTTTTTACAAGTAATACAATATGTGGCAACAGGCCTTGCTATTAGTCGTTCTATAGAGTTTTCTTCACCGCATGCTTCACATATACCAAAGGTGCCCTCTTCAATTTTTCCGAGAGATTGTATAATTTTACCGATCAGCCGGCTCTCCCTGTCTCGTATTCGAAGCCTGGAATCTCGATCTGCTTAGAGAGATGCTTGATCAACAGGGTCAACTGCTTTAAAAGGTCCTCCGACCAGCAAGTCAGCGTCTCCTGAAAATATTTTATGTTTTCATGTGGCATAATCAGATAGCCTCCCTTCAATTTAAGTGAAACTCCCCACGGCAAGCCGCCGATGCGCAGAAGCCGCTGTGGCGGCGGCGTTCCACAATCCCCTTCTTGAGGAAAGCACCCACCGGCGGGAATTTATCCCTGGCCATCAGGAAAACTACGTATAATAAAGATAATTTGTTTTGTTGATTATCAGGCCGGTGCTCTCATGATAAAACCGCAAAAAGACATAGGGCCGCCGGTAAACATCTAACAGGGATATCCACGGTTGTTTATCGGGGGGTTATTCTTTCCAGAGATCGATGTCGATGAGGCCGAGTTTGGCGGCATAGCGAGCAATATCGATTGTGCTGTGCAGGTCCAGTTTGCGCATAATACTGGAGCGGTGGTTTTCAACGGTTTTGGAACTGATAAAAAGCATTTCAGCAATGTCATTGGTGGAATGCCCTTCGGCCACCAGCGCCATAACCTCTTGCTCACGGGGGGTCAAGGTGTCATAGGCATCATCGGGAACTTTTATCTCCTTTTTCTGTAACCCCACTAACTTCTTGACAACTTGTTGGGAGACGGAAGTGTCCATGAAAAAATCGCCCTTTAAGACAGTGTTGATCCCTTGCAGAAGTTTTTCGGAAGCGGATTCCTTAATCACATAGCCGGTGGCACCGGCGCGGAATGCCCCCACGATATAGTCTATTTTGGAATGCATGCTGACGACCATGATCCGTGTCTTTGGTGATAACTTTAGGACATCCCGGGTCAATTCAATGCCGCTGCGATCCGGCAAGGATATATCAATGAGCGCCATATCAGGTTTGATTTTTTGTGCTATTTTCAGGGCGTCACGTCCATTTCCGGCCTCCCCGACCACTTCAAAGGTGGCATCGCGTTCGATAATCGCTTTGAGCCCATCCCTGAAAAGACCATGGTCATCAACGATCAATATGGTTTTCTTTTGAACCATGCTTCTTCTCCTGATGGGGGAATTTAATAAAGATATGGGTACCCTTCATCGGCTGCGATTGAATCGTCATTTCACCCTGCATCAGGCTGACCCTTTCGGCCATGCTGCGCAGGCCCATCCGTCTGTCCTTGCTAGCTGTGCGTGCTCGCTGCTGTATGTCAAAACCTTTTCCGTCATCTTCGATACGCAGAACAATATTCGGATGTGATCCGATTAGCTTGATGTATGCCTGACCTGCAGCAGCGTGTTTACGGATATTGTTCAATCCTTCTTGTATCAGACGATAAAGATTCATTTCCGTATCGAAATCCAGGTTAAAGGTACTCATACCAACCGATTGTAACTCGACCTTCAGACCGTTTTTTTCAGCAAATTCCTCACAATACATGGAAAGTGCCGGTATAAGCCCCATGTTATCCAGGCCCGGCAGGCGCAACTCATAGGAGAGATCCCTCACCGCACCTATGGTTCCTTGAAGTATTTCTGAAAGTTCTAACGCTTTTTTGCGGACCTCGGCGGTTATGTTGGGTTGATGATCAAAAAGGGTGTCCAGACCGATCAACAGGGTGGAGAGATCCTGCGCTACGCGATCATGAAGCTCCCGGGAAATCATCTGGCGCTCTGATTCTTGAGCCTGGATCAGCTGTTGGGAAAGGCTGCGAATATATTCCTCGGCCTGCCTCTGATCGGTAACATCTTCGATGGTACCTTCATAGTATACAATATTTCCATCAGCATCTCGAATGGAGCGGGCATTTTCACGAATATATACCAGGGTTCCATCCGGTCGCCTCCAGAAGGATTCCATTCCCTTGATTTTGCCCTCACGCTCGATGCGTTCGCGGAATGCACGTCGCGAATATTCGGGATGATAGTCATCGGTTTCGAGGTTGACAGCACTCAGCTCTTCAAAGCAGGCATACCCCAGCATTTGAATCAATGCCGGGTTGGCGTCCAGGATTCGGCCGTCAGGGGTGGTGCGATAAAATCCGATAGGAGCGTTCTCAAAAATACTTTTAAGGCGCCCTTGGCTGTCCCTCAATGCTTCCGCTGCCTGCTTGCGGTCGGAAATATCATGGAGGTGCTCGATCACCGATACCACCTTTCCTTCGTCGTCAAATATCGGCAGCACGCGGATATCCCTGATCTTTCCATCAATCGGATTTTTATGCTCAAGCTGCTTTATTTCACCGTGAGTGAAAACTTCCATGGCATGGCAGGGGTTGCAGGGTTTTTTGCGATTCATGAACTTTTCATAACAATAAGGATAAGCCTGGCGATCTTTTTCTGATACAAACTCATATCCTTTCCAATTCGACAGTCTAACCCGTAAATCTTTATCGATGACGACCACCAAGTCCTGGAGAGCCTTAAACGTATGGGAAAGCAGGCTTTCTGTCTCATGTAAGTCCATCTCGGCTTTTTTGCGCACTTCTATTTCCCGTCTCAATCTCTCGTTGCCTTCAACCAGCTGGGCAGTGCGTTCCGCCACCCTTATCTCCAGTTCATTTTTGGCTTTGTGGAGAGCCTCTTCGGCCCGCCGGCGTTTGGTGATATCTAAGCCAAGCTCCGTCGTACCCGTAACATGGCCGTCACTGTCTCGGACCGGATGACCCTGTATATACCACCAACGTCCGTCGGGCGTCATCTTTTCAACCATTTGCGGCTGTCCGGTTTCACGCACTTTTATTACGGGGCAGTCTTCACAGGGACGTCGGCGGCCGGCCCAAACCTCGTAACAGTATCGGCCCAGGAGGTCTTTGCGCTTCGCGCGCGCCGATTCACAGGCTGCTTTATTCGCCCATTGGATTCTCATATCCCGATCATGGTAAATCACATGTTCCATCAAGCTGTCGAGAATGGCTATCTTCTCTTGTTCGTTTTGTCTATGACCATCCTCGGCCTCTTTGCATTCGGCGATATTAATATTCAATCCCACAGGCCCTCCGGCGCGTCCTGTTTCGCTTTCGAGCGGAACTTTTTGCCGCAATTCCTCTAACTCACAAATAAGTTGAGTCTTTGTCTTGTCTCTGTCTCGCATGTGCTTCCTCTTTTAAAAATCTGAAAAAAAAACCCGCATCTGGACCCACTGATGCATCCGGATGAGGGCTAAATCAAAAATTAATTCCGTATCCTCTCTTCAATGAATTCGATTAGAGGTAAGGAAAAATCTAACGGTCTGATCTAGAAACGCTTGAATATTTTTATGCTATAATACTAAGGCTTGTCAATCATTCTTTTTACAACCCTGCTTTCGCAACCCCACTGATCTGAGAATAAAATCAGGCAGGTTAGGCCTGCAGGGTTTGGGTGCGGTGATAGGATGCCTTACATTTTTAGAGGCGTTTAACCTCAACACACCACCCAAGGAGCCCCCGTTGAGATTATGGTAGATCGATCCGCCTGCCAAAACCTACATTCATATAACCGTTGCCGTATTCTTGTTTAAACATTCGTCTGGCCAGATCTCCCGAACAGTGGCAGGGACCAACCCGTTCGACACCCAGCTTCCTGAAGTTTGTAATAATTTCTTCTAATTTGGGCTTGCTCATTGCTGCCAGGTGAAATCCGCCTACATGATCACCGTGAATATGGGACAACACCACAACATCGATTGCTTTGGGATCGATACCCAGTTGCTGCATGTTATTGAGCAACACAGCGCTGTCACCGCCCGTGTCAAAAAGGATAGTTTTTTCGGGCCCCTTGATGACGCAGGCAAAACCCCAGGACGCTGACAATCCTGCCCGGTAAAAATTGTTGTCCTAAACCACGGTGATGGTCAGAGGCTTAATGGCTTCAGAAGGCACTGTTTCCAATCCTTTCTTCACTTTGGCGGTAGCCTGGGCTTCTCCCAGAAAACAATTTAATTGACTAAGATTTCTCAATTTTTTTTAACTCGTGTTTCAGCCAAATTTCGAAAAATTTCGAAGTTCTTTTCGAAAAATTGCGAATGTCAAAATTGATTAAAAGTAAAAGAGAAATAGACTAAGGTCTATATAGCTTGGCTTTTCTTTATAATTTTAATTCCCCGAGATGAATAAGTTCCAATTCTCAACGGCTATTTCGATGGTATAAATCTTGCTTCTTTTTATTGAATACTTTTCTTTAAAGGCGATCTATGACTCGCTAATTGACCGAATACTCAGATATCTTTATTAAAATTTGCTAAAAATTTTCTCGATGACCCCACCTCGGATAGGCACATGAACTCAATGCAACCGGCCGGTATCTCAATCACAATCTGCGGCCAAATCTAAAACTTATAATCCGCATTGAAAGGAGGTGAAAAGTATAAGCTTAAAATCATTATGACCGTATGGCTAAAATTTTTTTACTATGATTTTTTATCTCGTAAACCCTGTTTGTATGCCATGCAATGTTCACTTTCAAAT
>JASFTQ010000224.1:0-7862 GCA_050053515.1 Desulfobacterales bacterium
CAAATTCGGTTCGGAGCGCGCATGCCAGAAATCGATTTCCCGCAGGTGTTTGCGCAGTGATACCGTTAACATAAAAGCTACGCCCACACCGGAGAGGTGTTCGAAACCGACCTCACAATCGGGCCGCTTCGGATTGACCATGGCTATCGCATCAGGGGCAGGCCTGCGGTTCGATACACGGTGGTGATCCGTGACAATGACATCGATGCCGGCACTGCGTGCCGCTTGGACCGCCTCATGGCTGCTCGAACCGCAATCGGTAGTAATGATAAGCTCGATCTTTTTGGGAATCGCATAATCAATAACGTGCTGTATTTGCAGGCCGTAACCTTCCGTGAGCCTGTGCGGAATATACAGCGACGGGTTGGTTCCGGTATGATTGAGAAATTCTAAAATAACAATTGCCGACGTGACTCCGTCCACATCATAATCACCGAAGATCAAGATTTTTTCACCGCCGGCTATGGCTTGACCAATGCGGTGCACAGCAGCGTCCATATCCTTCAGGGCAAAGGGGGGGCGCAGGTCTTTCAGGGAGGGGTGCAGGAAGGTCACGGCCTGTTCGGCAGATTCAATTTTGCGGTTGACTAAGATTTTGGCAAAAGCCGGGGTACAAGCCAGATCCTGGGTGAGTTTTTTGACGATTTGCAGATCAGGTTCCAGGATGCACCAGTGTTTTTCCATGATCGCTCCTATAGCCTATAATATGTTACAGCACAATAACAAATCAGCGGCCCGCAACGCCGGCGCTTAATCTCAGATAAGCATTCTTTTTACCGGCCCGCCTCGCTCGTTAAAGCGGGGAGCCGCACTTTTTTATTGAAAACAGAAGGGATGTGTTTATACTAACTAACATGGCCGGCAATTTTCAATGGGCTTATCCGCCCGACACAGGTCGAGATCGAACCTCAGCCCGGCAACACGGTAAAGCGTCGCACAAGTGCGGCGGAATGATTCTTTCCATCACCTGAAACACGCGCATACTTTGCAGACGATAACACAATATCTGAGGATCGATCGTCGCCAAATTGCTTATCTAAAGTTTATTCTCGAGGCCTACGACGGTATCGCCGTTCTATCGGCCGTGGATCCGGTTCAGGGTATTGTCAAACTCAGCATCGCTCCAGGCTGTGAAGCTGAAGTGGAAACCGTCTTACAGGATCTCAAAGAAGATATCATGATCGAACCGCTTGCTAAAACAGAGTAACTCAGGGGTCGGGGTTTTTTTTCTTGCCATACCAATCCCGCTGAGGCGGGATTGCAAGTGCACCGCGTAAGGCACTAACGTGCTTTTACCTTTCCCCGCTTGTAGCGGAGAAAGACTACCCTCCCGTGCTGTGCACGGTCTGGCCGTTGACGGCACGGCAAGATGAAAGCCCCGGTGCCTCCAACGGGCAGCGGGCGATTGCCGCCGAGAAAGGCAAAACACGGCGTCGGTTCTTGTTGGGGTGAAGCTTTTAGACACATCCAAAAGGGACTCGCTCAAGGGCCGGTCCGCAGCTAAATGGCAGCAGAATAAATACTCGTGCAAAAAAAACGGTTGTACATAAATACCATCGGATGTCAGATGAATGTCTATGACTCCGGGCGGATTGCAGCGGCGCTTAAGCCCTTAAACTACGAAGAAACTTCCGACCTCAAAGCGGCGGATCTGATCATTGCAAACACCTGCGCCATCCGGCAAAAGGCGGAACAGAAAGTGTTCAGTTTTTTAGGGCGTCTGGCCGGTTTGAAGCGCAAAAGGCCGGGTATCATTATTGGCATCGGCGGATGTGTGGCCCAGCAGGAAGGAGAAAAAATACTGGCGCGTGCTCCTTACCTGGATGTTGTATTCGGCACCGATGCTATTGGGCGGCTGCCCGAAATTATCGAGCGTGTTGAAGCAAAAAAATGCCGCATCGTAGACGTTGAGACAGTCGCCATTCTCGAAGAACTTGAACCGATGTCGGCGTCCTCGGCCAACGCCGGGGTGACCCGTTTTGTGACGATCATGCAGGGGTGTGACAACTACTGCACATACTGCGTGGTGCCATATGTCAGGGGCACTGAAAGAAGCCGGCATCCGGAACGAATCGTCGATGAAGTAACCGGGCTTGTGGGTTCAGGCGTCCGGGAGGTCACGCTCCTCGGGCAGAATGTCAACAGCTACGGTCAAAAAGAGGGACTTTGTTCTTTTGCGCAACTGCTCCATCGCGTAAACGGGATAAACGGCCTGTGGCGATTACGATTCACCACTTCCCATCCCAAAGATCTATCAGACGAGCTCATCATTGCCTTCAATGAGCTTGACAAATTATGCAATCATATTCATCTGCCCGTTCAGTCGGGATCCGACAATATTTTAAAGCGCATGAACCGTAAGTACAATCGGGAGCAATACCTCGCAAGAGTCGACAAGCTGCGTGCCGTAAACCCCGGTATTGCCATCAGCTCGGATTTTATCGTTGGGTTTCCCGGAGAAACCCGCGCCGATTATGAAGAAACGCTGAGCTTAATTAAAACGGTGGAGTTTGACGGCCTGTTTGCTTTTAAATATTCCGATCGCCCCAATGCGACGGCCGCAAAACTTTCGGGTAAGGTTCAAGAGCAGGAAAAAAATGACAGATTACACCGGCTGTTGGCCTTGCAGGAGAATATTACACTGAAAAAGAACCGGCCTTTGCTGGGGTCAATCCGAAGTGTTCTTGTCGAAGGGTTCAGCAAAAAGCAGTCTTTTGCAAATCATAACGCCCGATCGCGGGCCGGTTTGCAGTGGACGGGACGAACGTCAGACCATAAAATCGTTAATTTTATCCAGGCTGGACCCGATAAATCTGATAATGAAAGGTTGACTGGAAAGCTGGTTCGTGTCAGAATTGAAAAAGTCTTATCACATTCCCTTTGGGGCAAAGCAGTTCCCCTCGAACAATCAGCCGATGATCGGAAAGGAGTAGCAACCGATGCTACATAGAGTAAGTATAGCAGGCCTGACTATGGATCCAGCTACAAATACACCCATTATTATATTAAAGACGCAAGAAAATGATCAGGCCATACCCATATGGATAGGGTTGCTCGAAGCGACCTCCATTGCTTCGGCCCTGCAAAATGTCAAATTCGATCGGCCCATGACACATGATCTGTTCAAAAACTTTACAGATATTGTCAATATTACGGTTTTGAAGGTGGAAGTCTGTGACCTGAAAAACAGTACCTTCTACGCCAGAATATATTTTCAGTCTGAAGATAGATCATTCGACATGGATGCCCGACCCAGTGATGCCATCGCCATTGCCCTCAGGTTTCAGGCCCCCATATTTGTGGATGATAAGGTTATTGAAAAATCAAAAATGGGTGAAGAGGTTTCCGAAATGCTCGATGAAAGTGAGGAAGGCAAAAAATGGGCGGATTACCTCAAAAACCTTGACCCCGAAGACTTCGGAAAATATAAAGTCTAAAAATACCCCCCCGGCTGTATTTGACCGTTTTGCTTCCCTGCCAGCCCCCGCCTTTCAGAACGGTGAGCTTCACTTTTTTCCCTTCAGCCCGGTTGGATATGAAACCATGGACGCCATTCATGATCAAAAACGAAATCTGCCGTTTTCATAGATGGTTACCTTTTCGCCTGACGTGAGATGCGCATTGACCCTTTTGCGTTCCGTATTGACAAGATCCCAATGAAGCGCCGAATCATTAAATCCCAATTTTTTCTTCAGCGCATTGGTGAGTTCGGCCGGATCACCATTATACGTATCGGCGTATGATGATCCCAAGGCTATATGACAGTTGCCGTATTGTCCCCCATGGTTTTCGTCATAAAGCGTGTTTGCCATAAATGCGTTGATTTTTGAAAATCTCCTATCGGTCAGAGAGAATTCTCCCACCTTGTTTGCGCCGCTGTCCATGGCTAGCTGTTTTTTTAAAAAATCTTCTCCTTTCTGTGCCGATATGGATACGATTGAGCCCTTGCGAAATTCAAGTCTGACCCCCTTGACATGATTACCGCTGCGAAATGAGGGTTGATCGGCATAGTATACACCGCTTGTCCCCCTCCAGTCCGGTGAGAGAAAAGTTTCAAAACTCGGTATGTTGTGGCCGGACAGTCCGATCCATTTCCTTTTTTCTCCCGGGATAATGACAAGATCTATATTATCGGACTCGATATGGATGCGGCTGATTTTCATGCTGTTGAGCCATTTTTTAATGTCCGTTATTTTTTTGTAAATATGTTGCCATGCGGCAACCGGGGATTTCTTATTGAGAAAGCAGGCCTTTACAATCTGATTTTTGTAATCTTTTATGGACAGTTTTGCATGGCGCGCCAATTCTTCAGTCGGTAAAACACAGAGGGTCCAGCTGAATGACCCCGCCCCCTCACGTTTATCCAGTATATCCCGCAGGAACTTCTTCGCAATGGTGGCTTTTCCGACTTTTCGGGGGTCTACGTCACTCAGGTGGGTAATCGACCCGGGAGCATACAGGAAAATACTTCCGTTGAGATTTTGGTAGAGCTCTTCTTCCCCGGGAGGTGTAAATTCAAGTTGACGTGAATTTGAATGTTGGTAGAAATTTTTTTCCATGGCCGTAGTGGGCATCAGGCGTTGAACGGGATGCATGCCAAGCTTTATGACGCGTGCATGCAGAATCTCGGCCAACGGTAAAGCCGGCAGATGGTATTGAATGAGCACGACATCATTTCTGGTAAATTTTCTTTTGCGGGCGGTCTTCAGGGCCCAAAAAAGAATGTCTGCATAGCGTTGCAGTTGTAATTCAGTGAGCACAGTTCACCTCCCCGATTCATCTGAAATGAGCATCGATCTTTCCGGCAAGTCCCGCCCGCTAAGCGGGAAGCTTCACTTTCGGTCTTTTAAAAACAACTGATGGTATTCGGTTTCGCTTAGATGGTTTTTCAGTAACCGGCTGATGAGTGAATGAATTTCATCGAGCTCCTCTCCGGACAGCCTTTTAATGAGCTTTTGGAGGAGGGTGTCGTCCGAAAATTTTTGCAGATAATAAAAAACCGTGTTCTCATCCGTTTGCCGGTTTAGACCGAATCCCACCAGACCGTTGTAGTCTTCAACAAAATCATGGGTGTGCAATGGCATTTTTTCCCCTCAACCATTAGTGTCCAAAACGATCATCAAGGTGGCCAACAATCTCAATGAAAAATGGGTTTTATCCCCTATGCAGCGGGAGTAATGGGGATCTGGAGTACGGGCGTGTCGAAAATACATGTTTTTGCTATTGATTGCAACGGCGGAGCATATGAAAATAAAATTTAGCGGCCCAGTGAATCTGGCTGCCGGATTGAAGCGTACCCTGCAGCAAGCTGCAGGGAATCTTCCCCGAGAGGAATTCTATCTATTTTTTGATTCGCTCGCTGACCCCGCAGCAAGCTGCGGGGAATGCGCTCACCGTCGCGGTTCAAATCCATAGAAAGCAAATCACTATTGCTAAGATGATAATATTGTGTATGATTAAGGTAGCCATGCGTAAATTACCGTCTTCACCTCAGCCCGATTTCTGGGGATAAAATTTTAACCCGGTGTCGGTTTGGAGGGTGTGATATGAAACCTCCCGAAACTCAAATCTCAAAACTGGTTGATATGGACGACCCGCAGAAGGTTTACGATGAGGTAAAAAACATCGCTTCCCTGATGTTTGCTGATTTTGATTTTGAGCTCACCAACCACGTATTCAACGACATCGTAAAGTTATTCCGGGGAAAATATTTCGGCTATCAGGAATGTTTAACCGGATACCATGATCTCAAACATACCACCGATGCGATGCTGGCCACTGTGAGGTTGATCCACGGTGCCGCTTTGCAGGGTGAACCCATAACCAGCGAGGGCGTCGCTCTTGGGATCATCAGTTCACTGCTACACGATACGGGATATATCCTAACCATTGATGATGATGCCCGCGGTGGTGGAAAATATACACGGGTCCATATTGAACGCAGCATTGAATTTATGGAGAATTATTTCGAAAAAAATAAATTCGCCAAAGCCGTCTGCGACAACTGCCGGGACATTCTTCCCTGTACGGGCTTTAAAACCGAAATCGAAAATATCCAATTCAAGTCGTCAGAAAAGGAGCTGGTTGGTAAAATAATGGGCACCGCTGATCTTTTAGGACAAATGGCCGACCGGACCTATTTGGAGAAATTGCCTTTTTTGTATCACGAGTTCAGGGAAGCGGGCATTGATATCTATTCAGGTGTGATGGATTTGTTCGAAAAAACCGTGGACTTTTATGCGCTGACCATGCAAAGATTCGCCGAGGAACTCGGTGGCGTCAACCAATTCGCCGTCCATCACTTTAAAAAGCGCTGGGGTATCAATCGAGATTTATATGCCGATGCCATTGAAAAGAACATAACCTATCTGAAATATATCCTAAAAAATAGGGAAAAAAACCTGCCCAGCTTGCTTCGCAGGGGTGGATACCTGAAATATCTAACCGATCAAAAATTTTAAACCCATGCTGTTTATTCAGCCCCGGAGCTCAATGCCTTTGCGAATGCCCCCATCGCCGCCATGTAGGCCTTGAAACCACGCATAAAGATATCATTGAGGTTTGCCCCCGGAATTTTAACCAGCTTTTTATTGCTTGCCGAACAGGCATTGTAGAGCGCCTCGCCCTCTGAACTGGGGATAATGGGGTCCAACTCGGCGTGAATGATCAGGGTCGGTTTGTCGAATCCACGGATTTTTTCGAGGTTGCGGAATCCGGATATCTTGCGCAAACGGACGCGCTCCGGCCCTGTTCGTCTCCGGCCGCGGATGAAACAAAACCATCAGCACTCGGGGTTTATCCAGAACCGTATAATCAATTTTGGAATGAGCGGTCATGGCAATACCCCCTGTCTTTCATAACCCTTAATATTTGTTGTGAATGTTGAGGCTATGATCATGCATCCAGCGGTCGAATTTATTTCGTAAAAAACGTTTGAAATAGCCACGGGTCTCGGGGATCAAAAGGAGAAGACCGGCGGCATCGGTCAGAAAACCCGGGGTCAGAAGGACAATCCCCGCCACGAAGATCATGAGAGCGTCCAGGAGTTCTTCAGTGGGCATGATTCCACGCTGCAGGCTGGATCGGACGCGCATCATGGTTTGCATCCCCTGCAACCGCGCCAGGTAAGCACCGGCAAAGCCGGTAAGGATTACCAGTATCACCGTATTGAGCGCCCCGATAATTGTTCCGACTTCGATCATTAGGTATATCTCAATGACCGGTATTAAGGTGAAGGCCAGAAAAAGTTTGAGTAACATAAAATGCGTGCCTAATTTTAGTTTTGCAGCGGGTTTTGGGGGGGCTGGGCATTGTAGCCTAACGATGTTTCATCATCGCAGCCATGGGAAATCGGCGATGAGCGCCGGGGGGGTTATTCCAATGAACGAACCGTAAGCACCCGGCACCCGCTGATATCATATCTTGGTACGCTGAAAGAATCCCCGATGTTGAAATTGAAAGCCAGATGCAATCCCAGGGCTGTTTCCGAAGACCACAACAATATGCAGCTTAATTTTATTTCCGGAACGATCTTCACCGCCAAGCCACAGTTCGTGACATAGCCTTTATACTTAATACGGGAGACATATAGGCTCCTTAATTCTTCAATTGTGGGTAGGCGCCAATTATTGTATTTTGATTTTATGGTTTTGGCAAATCCCCTTTCGGCCCAACTTTCGGCCCGGTTCCATTCAATATCTTTCTGGTTATCAGTCTTGGCCCACATCAAACCTAACTGGTTGTCGGTTACGGTGCCATCGCCGTTGTCTTTGAAACGAGGACCCGCTAGAGCCGTCTGGCCAATTGAAACAACGGATAGGCACAGCAGGCCGAATAAGATGGCGGTGCATGCTGGCTTGGAC
>JASFTQ010000225.1:0-7847 GCA_050053515.1 Desulfobacterales bacterium
TTATTGCCTTTCCTTAAAGTTGCATTTTAAATTGAAAGCATTATAATGAACTTTGTTAATTAAGCCAACAGGAATATTAATTAATCGAGGGGTCGGGGTGTTTTTTTCACGACAAGCTGATCGCCCAGGTGTTTCTAAGGAGCAAAGGGCTATTGCCGCCGAGAAAGGCAAAACACGGCGTCGGTTCTTGTTGGAGTGAACGTTTTAATAGCTGGCAGTAAAATGCAAGGCAGTTGCCGCTGTCAGGCTTGGCAGGCAGCAACCCGGCATCTTGCCGTGAAAAAAATACCCCGACCCCTGAATTAGTTGAGGATAGTAAAAATTTTGCTTGATTCCAGTTTGACAAACTGCTAAAAGGCCATACCTATATATCCTGAAACACAGCCGCCGCTAAAAGATTGCGGATGGAAGTATTCTGTAACGAATTCCATATTGTGATTCAGGCTTTTTTATTGGGTTAGCCTGGACCGTACCCTGATACTGTGCGAGTAAATGTAGCCTCCCACTACTGCGGTCCAGGCTTTTTTTTCTCCAAAACTCAGCTGGAAATTGTTGTATTCAGAAGAGTCGGTTGTCGGCAGGAGTGCTCCCATGCCAGATCATGGAAGGCAAAAAGTTGGTTTAACCGCCGATGGACGACATTTGACAGGATACACCCACTGGATCTTTGACGGCAAGGTTGTGGTCGCAAGGTTTAGTTTTAACGGCAGCCAGAATAATATCGGCCAGCTCGTTATCGGAACAGCCACTTCGCAGCGGTTTTTTCAGATCGAATTGATGATCCGACAAAAGGCAGGGTCTCAGCTGACCGCTTGCAGTTAATCTCAAACGGTTGCAATTGTCGCAGAAATGATGGCTCAAAGCCCCTATGAAACCTATTTCGCCTTTTGCCCCCCTGAATTTATAGCGTTCGGCGGGTCCGTCGTATGGGTCTCTTGGGACAGGCATCAAATTGCCAATCGAGCTGATGCATGCCTTGATCTCCGGGATCAATAGCGGCGGCTGGAAGTTAAGATGTGATTTCCCCAGCGGCATGTATTCGATAAAGCGTATATGAAACGGGTATGAGAAGGACAGCTTGGCAAAATTAATAAATTCGTCTTCGTTGATGCCCCGCAGAGCCACGATATTGATCTTGATGGGATCAAAACCCGAATCATAGGCCAGCTGTATACCGTTCCAGACTTGCCGGAACTTGTCCAAGCCGGTGGTTTTGGCATATTTTTCCCGCACCAAGGTATCCAGGCTGATGTTCATCCTCCGGATACCCGCTGCTTTGATGTTTTCAATATTGTCTTTCAGAAACACGCCATTGGTCGTCAGGGTGACATCCGAAAGCCCGCCGATGCGTGTCAGGCGCCTCAGAAAACCGTACACGCCTTTTCTAACCAGCGGCTCTCCTCCGGTAACTCGAATCTTGGATATACCCAGGTGGACGCCAACACGGACAAGCCGCAGTATTTCTTCGTACCGCAGGATTTCTTTGTGCGGCAACCGGGGTATCGAACCGTGGGGGGTGCAGTAGATACACTTCAGGTTACAGCGGTCGGTAATCGAAATGCGCAGGTAATTCAGCTGGCGGTTGTATGCATCGATTAATGTTCGATTCGGCAAAGTTGATGGCCCTCCTCGGCCCCAGCGCGTTATCGGGGAACAAACCGGCCTGAAGTTTAGACGGCTATAAACCCTCTAGTTTCTTTCATCACTGAAACCACTCTTGTCAAGGTAAAAATTTACCCCATGCCTGCACCTCTTCTTCATTCTGAGTTATGGCGGAACATTATTTTGACCGGTTCGCTTCCCTGCAAGCCCCGCCTTTTAAGGCGGGGTTAAGGGAAGCTGTCTGAAACAGGTTTCTTCCTTTCCGGGCTGCGAAGCGCTGCCGAACGGCAGAACCCCCGCCCCTTGGGGCGGGGAGCTTCACATCCGCTGTATGGTTTTATTGAGCGGTCGGGTATCAAGGGGAAAAGAATTATTCGTTGATCTTAAACTTTTTGCGATATTCGGGTATTTTTATTATGGGAGGGCGTTCCAGACCATCGACACTAAAAATATCCGGTTGAAATTCACTTTTAACAAGATTGTACTGAATCATTTCATTAAACGTATCTTTTTTCAGATCGATAAATTCAAGTTTTTTGATACGGTTGAGAAAGGTTTTGAGTATTACAAAGGACATTTTACCTAAGGCCTTGGTGTCCTGATTTCGGTGGACGCGCCGTTCCAGGTCCACCTGGGCAATGACATCCAGCCCCCACTTTTCGCATATATCCAGAATCATGCTCGTTTCAACTCCGTAACCGATTGGGAACGGTATCTTTTCAAACAGCTCGCGATAGCCGGCATACTCGCCGGACAGCGGCTGGATAATTTGGGTTAGTTCCGGGAAGAAAAGGGAAAACAACGGCCGGATGACCAACTCGGTCACCCGGCCACCACCGGTAGGTCTCATTTTATTTTTACCGATGGCAATCGGACGGTCGTAAAAGGCCTTTGCGTACTTGATATGTTCACTCAGCAACAGGGGGCCCAGCAGCCCGTAGGCGAATCGGTGGTGGATATTTTTAATGTCCGCATCCAAATAAATGATGATATCCCCTCTGGTCACATAAAGCGCTTTCCACAAATTTTCGCCTTTACCTTTGAACTTTTCAAGGTTTGGAAGAATCTCGTCCGCCAGGTAGACGTTGGCTCCAAAAGCCTTGGCGACCTCGACGGTATTATCGGTCGAACCGGAATCGATGACCACGATTTCATCCAGCAGTTGATTGCGGGTCATCAGTTCCGATTTCATGATGATGATTTCTTTGGCAATGGTCTTTTCTTCATTGAGCGTCGGCAGGCACAGGGAGATCGCCAGGTTTTTTTCTTTTTTAACCTCGACCAAATGATTGACGTCGCTAAAGTCTGAGTAATGAAATGTGTTTTTTACCAGCCAGCTGTTATTCATCGCAAACTCCCTTGTCTATCGCCATTAATACCCCGATTATTTGAGCAATTCCGGTAAATATGGGTTCGATTTCAACGTGGGCGTCATTCTGGTGGTATTCGTCTCCATGGGTGATTCCGAGGGTTATGGCCGGGATTTTGTTCGCCAGAAAGATAGAAAGTTCCGATTCGCTGGATCCGCTAATGGGCTTTAATTCCAATTTTTCCATCACTTCGATCACACTCTTGACCAGGGGGTGATTGTATTTTAGCCTGGCTGCTCCCAGGTTGCTGATGGTCTTGAGGTTCAGCGCGACCTCATATTCGTGACTGATGCCTTCGACAATATCTCTGATATCCCTGAAAACCGCCTTGACCATTTTATCTGAAACGCCCTGGATCTCAAAGCCCAGGGTCGCGTCGTACGGTATAATACCGTGCTTGAAACCACCGGATATCTTTCCAATAATTACCCGGCATCGCGGTCGTTGGGGCAGACGCAGCTCCATGATACGATTGATGACTTCATTGAGCACCAGGATGGCATTCGGTCTGAATTTTTGTTCCCAACCGTCAAGGGTTGCGATGTTGCAGTCAACTTCGCATCGGATCATACCATCACAATAGTAACTCAGGCGGCCCAGTTCGGCACTTTCGATACAAACGGCACCACGGATGGGGGTCGACCAGGTTTTGACCAGATGCCGAATCCCCCTGAGGTTGCCTTTGCCGATGGATTGAATAACCCCTGCGATGACGATATCGGATTCAAAGCGGAGATTAAGGCTGCGAAAAATTTGCGGCAGTGAGACCAGGACCCCAACGCCCACCGAATTATCGGCAATTCCGGGGCCTGTAATCAAATTTCTATCGATTTTAAAGTTATGATCGATATCTTTCCCGAAAAAGGTGTCAAGATGAGCAACCACAAAGATGGGGGGCTTGTCTCGGGAAGTTCCCCGGATAACGCCGATGGGATTGCGGTATCCGTCAGTAGTGGCTTGATCCACCTGGGATTCGGCCAGTCTATCCAGGAAAACTTGGCCGCGTTTTTTCTCTTTGAAGGTGGGAGCGGGGACCTGGCCAATCAAGACAATGTTGGTCAAAATCGTCTCTTTGAGGGCCGCGATCTTTTCAATAAAATATGGTAATTGTTCGATATAATCGTCCATTGGGGGCCTCGGCTATGTTTAGGGCGCTCAAGCAAAAGCCTGGAAAAAATCCTCCTTGTCGGATTCATCGGTCAACCCTTCGAAAAAAACCGCCGATTTTATCAGTATAACCTATTTCGAATACACCAATAAACAGGAAAAGGTCAACATTTCTTTGGCAATTGATGGCGTTGCCTATCCGCAAGCCGCGTCATCTATAGCCTGATCTTTATACACACCTGATACAGGGGGTGTTTTGGTGGGATGCCCCACCGAATATGGGTTCTATGGATTTTTAGCGTAATATTGCTGGATAACCTGACACAACCCGGCTATGGTGTATACTTCAGCGGTGATGTGAACTTCAAAACCCAGATCCTTGGCGGTGTCGCTGGTGACTGGTCCGATGCTGGCAACAATTACACCGTCCAATAGGTTCTTGAATTTCTTTGCGGGAATAAGGGCCTTGAAGTTTTTGACCGTGGAGGAACTGGTAAAGGTTATCAGATCGATAGATTTTTCTTCGAGATGTTTGATGAGTTGATCTGCGTCTTCGCCGGCAGCTGTCGTCTCATAAACGGTAATTTCGTCGATCCGGGCGCCCATTTTCGTAAGTTCAAGCGGCAGAACCGGCCGGGCTTCTCTGGCCCGTGGTAAAAGGATCCGCTTTGGCTTAACATTCTGATGGGCGAACGCGGCAACCACCGACTCAGCCCGGTAGCTTTCGGGCACGATATCGCTGTTTAATCCAAACTCAGAAATCCGTTGTTCGGTTGCCGGACCGATACTTGCGATACGTAAATTGCATAAGGCCCGGACATCCCGGCCGGTTGCCAGGAGCCGTTCAAAGAAAAAGGTCACACCATTGACGCTGGTAAAAATCAACCAATCATAAGCGGCGAGATTATGAATGGCATTATCCAGGGAGGTCCAATCTTTCACCGGCTGGATTTTAATGGTCGGGAATTCCAGGCACTCGGCGCCGAGATCGGAAAGATGACGGACCAAATCGCTGGATTGCGCCCTCGCACGGGTGACGACAATCTTTTTCCCCAGCAGGGGACGATCTTCATACCATTTCAACATCGGTCTTAACCGAACCACATCGCCGACGATGATAATCGCCGGGGCTTTTAAGCCGGTTTTTTCAACCTTTGCGACGATCGTATCCAGTGTGCCGCAAACCGTTATCTGCCGCGGCGTTGTTCCCCAGCGCACCAGTGCAACAGGTGTTTTCGGCGGTTTCCCATGTTTAAGCAGTTGGGTGCAGATATGCGGGAGGTTTTTAACACCCATTAAAAAGACGACGGTGCCGATGCCCTTGGCAATAGAGGCCCAATCAATACTCGAATCGGCTTTGGCGGGATCTTCATGGCCGGTTACAAATGCCAGGGTTGATGCGTATTTTCTGTGGGTCAACGGGATTCCGGCATAGGCCGGTGCGGCGATAGCCGAAGTAACGCCCGGGACAACTTCAAAGGAGATCCCTTTATGGTATAAAACCTCTGCCTCCTCGCCACCTCTGCCAAAAATAAAAGGATCTCCACCCTTTAAACGAGCGACTGTTGCACCGGTTCGGGCCTTCTTTACCATAAGTTCATTAATTTTTTCCTGGGCCAAGGTGTGATCTCCGCCTTTCTTGCCCACATAGATCAGTTCCGCGTCTTTACGTGTGTTTTTCAAAAGGACAGATGCGGCCAGGTAATCATAGATAATTACATCTGCTTTTTGAATACATTCCAGGCCTTTAACCGTTATCAATCCGGCATCACCAGGACCGGCGCCCACCAGGTACACTTTCCCTGTTGAAGTATCATTTCTCATAGGATTTTAGTTTTTCCAGAATCTTATCGGCCCCCATTGCCACCAGACGCTCCGCCAGTTCAACACCAATATCTTCAGAAGCATTGACAGGACCCCAATGAATATCCCGGTAAAGAGTTTTACCTTCCATGTCGGCCACCAGACCGCTTAACCTATATTTACCCGCTTCAATTTTTCCGAAACCTGCGATCGGAATCTGGCAACTGCCTCCCAATCGTTTTAGAAAGGCACGTTCTCCCATCACCACGGTGCGTGTTTGAGGATCATCCAATTGTGTTAAAATTTCAGCCACTTTTGGGTCATGCTCTCGACTCTCGATGCAAAGTGCTCCTTGACCAACTGCCGGCAACATGACGGTTTCATCCAGCTGCTGGGTCACACGTTTTTCAAGGTTAAGACGCTTTACACCAGCCGCCGCCAGCACGATAGCATCCAATTGGTCTTCAGCGGCGTCCAACTTTCTCAATCGGGTATCGAGATTGCCCCGCAGCGGCAAAATGGTGATATCCGGCCTTGCATAACGGAGTTGCGCAGCGCGGCGGAGACTGCTGGTGCCGATGCGGGCACCGGCTTTAAGTTCAGAAAGTTGTTGGCCTTTGTTTGAAATCAGTACGTCATAGGGGGTTTCCCGTTTGGGAATCGAACCAATAGTAAGTCCTTGCGGGATTTCGGCGGGCATGTCTTTCAGACTGTGAACAGCAAGATCGATACGACCATCCAAGATGGCCTCCTCGATTTCCTTAATAAAAAGCCCCTTGCCGCCGATTTTAGCCAGGGGTACATCAAGGATCTTATCACCTTTGGTTTTTATGACGACAAGGTCAATTGAAAGGGCAGGGGATTTTTCAATTAAGGTTGATTTGACCCATTCGGCCTGCCATAAGGCGAGCTTACTGCCGCGAGTACCGATTTTTATAGCACTGCTCACCATCAATGGCCACAACTCGAACAACTGGTGGCTGCACACCCGCTGCAGGAGGATGCGGAGGAGGATACAGTTTCGCCGCCGCTTCCCTTGCTGATAAATCCGCAAGCTGACATCAGACGGCAAATGTTATGGCTGCTGCATGACGGACAATCGGGTTTTTCATTGCCCAAAACAAGACACTCGAAGTCCTCGTTGCATTCCTCGCAGTGATATTCATAAATCGGCATCTTGGATTCTCCCGGAAATTATCGATGGGCTGCTCGTCAAGCCGCTCCCGATGTCTTTCAATAAAGCAGGTAGTAAATTTTAGATTATAATCACCGCATCCCAGAAGTCAACGACAATCTCCTGCCGAAGACCGGGTGGCTTGACCGGTTTGCTTGCCTGCAAGCCCCGACTTTTGGAGCGAAAAGCTTCATTATTCCCGCTAGCCGCGGGGAAGGCCAAAAGCACATCCGTGCTTTTAACCGGTGCCCGTGCGATCAGCAGCCGCTTTGTATGGCAAGAAATCCGGCTTTTTAACCGTGGTGCGGCGCTTGCGGAAACAAAATCCGTTCAATCAAATCACACAGGATATGGGCCATGGTAATATGGGTTTCCTGTATTCGGGCGGTGTTCTCTGAGTCCACCTTCAAGGTCAAATCGGCAATTTCGGCCAGTTTTCCGCCCCTCCCGGTCATCGCCAGGGCGAACATGCCGACATCTTTGGCGTGGCGGACAGCTTTAATTACATTTAGCGAGTTACCGCTGGTGCTGATTGCCCAGGCGATATCATCCGGCGCACCGAGCGCTTCGAGCTGTTTGGCAAATATCTCGCCAAAGTCATAGTCGTTTCCGATGCTGGTCAGCACCGACGTGTCGGTTGTCAAAGCGATGACAGCCAAGGGGGAGCGCTCTACTTGAAACCGATTGACCAATTCAGCGGCAATATGTTGGGCATCGGCCGCACTGCCGCCGTTGCCGAATATGAGTATTTTATGACCGGCGGCCAAACATTCCACCAACCTGTCGGCGCC
>JASFTQ010000226.1:0-7819 GCA_050053515.1 Desulfobacterales bacterium
CAGTTGTTGCAATCATGGGCATTATCGCAAAGCCGAAAGTTGACCACCCCGGCCTTCATCCAGATACATTCATCTTCCACAACCTGAAATCCCACGATCCGCTTTTTAGCTTTCTTTTTCGCTGTATCCACCCTGCCTTTCATTTTATTACCCCCTTTTTTTTATAAAAGCTGTTTAATTTCTTTGTTTATGGACCTTATGCCGCCTGGGTAAAGTTACTCTTTAACGCATCGGCGATTACACGGCCATGTCCCCTTTCAAGATCAATGGCATCCAACCATTGATCATAAGCACAATGAAAACATTCATGGTTTAACATGCAACGCTTTGGGGTATTGCTCCGTCCCGCCGAAACATGATGGCAAAAGCGGAAGGGCCCAGTAACCTGTTTTTGGTGATCATTTAACTCTTTACTCATTTTCACCGCCCCCTTTCCTTTGAATGACTCACACGCAAAAATACGCTAAATGTATAAGGCGCCCTGGATTTGCTTCCTATAAGTGCAATTGTGATACCAATTCCATTGGTAAAAGATTACCAGTTGTTTCTCGCTGAAATTATTGAATTTTTACAATTAAATCGAATTAGATGGGTGGTCTGAAGTGGTAAGGAAAGATGCTGAATTGATTAAATCGGCTACACATTGAACCCTGTATAGGGCCCTGTGGCGAATATATTATTGATTATCAAAAGGTTATCGGTCTGTAGCGAATTACAACATCATTTGTAACCATAGGCAACAGTATAGAAACAGATAAATACAATTTTCAAGGAACCCGGCTGAGTTAATAATCCAATGCCTTCATGTGGAATTTTAATGGCGTCTAACCTGAGCCCTTTTTAGATTTTACCGGGTTCAGCAGAAATATCCATTTGCCGCATTTTACGCCACAGGGTGGTGCGGTCGATGCCCAAAGCCCGGGACGTTTTTTGGCGATGCCAATCGTTATCCTGAAGTGCCTGCAGAATCTTTTCGCGCTCGTTGTTTTTGGTGTTGTGTGCAACAGGCATGTGTTCAGGTGACTTCGCCCTGCCCACCGTCTGGTGGTTTTGCAAATATTCAGGCAGATCTCGCGGCTGAATGATATCTTCACGGCAAACAATTACGGCATGCTCCAAGATGTTTTCAAGCTCTCTGACATTTCCCGGATAATTGTAATTCAGCAAAATCCCCATGGCACTCTCGGAAATGCCTTTTACCCGGTTATCGCGGGCAACGCAAAGGCGCCTTAAAATATGGCGAATCAGCAACGGAAGATCGATGCGCCGCTCTTTCAATGTTGGGATTTCAATTCGAAACACATTCAATCGGTAAAAAAGGTCTTCTCTGAAGAGACGCTTTTCCACCAGTTTGTCAAGACCCCGGTTGGTAGCGGCAATAATGCGCACATCGACCTTTATGGTATGTCGTCCCCCCAGGGAATAAAACTCCTTGTCCTCTAAAACACGGAGTAGCTTGGCCTGGAGAACGAGCGGCAGATCGCCGATTTCATCCAGAAATATGGTGCCGCCGTCTGCTTCCTGAAAGCGCCCCGGTTTATCATGATCCGCCCCCGTAAAAGCTCCTTTGACATAGCCGAACATTTCCGATTCAAGCAGATTGTCCGGAAGCGCCGCACAATTGACTTTTATCAGCGGTTTGCCGGAACGCCGGCTGGCCGCGTGAATCGCCTTGACCAGCAGATCTTTGCCGGTTCCGGTCGATCCTTCAACAAGCACTGTTGCATCCGTGGCCGCCACTACATTTACCAGTTCGAAAATCTTTTGCATGGCGGGACTTTTTCCGATCATATCGTTGAATGTGTAGCGGTCGCTGATGGCCTGATTGAGTTGCCGAATCAGGGTTAGATCTTGGAAAGTCGCCAGGCCGCCGACGATTGCTTTTTTTTCGTTCCTTACGGCCAGATAATTAGCCCGGATGGGGATGATCTCACCGTCGCAGGTAGCTATCTTGCCCTGGCGGCTGTTGCGCGTAACACCATCGGCCATTGTTTTTGTCAGTATCGATAAATCCTGCGCCGCGTCACCTCTGAAGATGGCGGTGCATGGCTTTCCCAAAACTTCGCTGCGGTCAAACCCGGAGACTTTTTCAGCCGCTTTATTGAAGAATGTAATGTAATTGTCGAGGTTCACGGTGAAAATACCGATATCGAGGTTGTCGAGGATGACCTTCAGCCGACGTTCTTCATGATGAATGCGGTTGATGAGATCCATAATGGGGGAGTGGTCCTGAAGGATGGTCAGACATCCGATGACTTCCCTTTGCGAACCATAAACAGGCGTCGCCAGCCGGGTGATCAGGTGTTTGATCTCATCCTCGTCTTTCATCTCAATTTTTGGCTCTTCAGTCCGCAAGTCTTCTTTGCCCGGCACCATACAGCCTACCATACAAGGAACACCCACAAAGACTTCGCGGCAATCTTTTCCAATTACCTCCGCAGCCTTCAACCCCATCAACGCCTGAGCATTATTGTTTATTGATGAAATCGTTCGCTGATTGTCGACGGTGAATGCACCAATATTTAATTCATCCAGGATTTGCAGCCACTGGTCGCATAAAATACTGCTTTCCTTTAGGGATTGGTATTTTTTCATGCAACATGTTCCTCTAAGGTTCTAAATGCGTAAGCCTTGTTTTTGTGATCACGCCAAATTGTATGCCTACCGCTGAACGCTCAATCCTTTAGCTCGAGGTATATGCTCAATTAGTTGCAATCGAGTGAAGCTCCCCGCCCTAAAGGGCGGGGCTTGCCGGAAATAGATATCTTCCTCTCAGCGAACTCAGGGAGCGGGGCAATTTTTGCGACGACAAGATGCCGGGTTATCGCCTGCTCGACCGGGCAGCGGCAACGGCCTTACATTTTACCGCCTGCTGATAACACTCCTCACTTTCCCGTAAACCTACACCGCAGTTTGCCTTTGCAGGCGTCAGCAGCCTCCTGTCCTTAAAAAGCAGCGGGGCGATCATCTTGTCGTGCAAAAAATACCCCGCTCCCTGAGTTCTCTTCCCTTAACCCTGCATTAAAAGCCTGGGCTTGCAGGGAAAAATAACCGGTCAGGCCCGTTGGGCGTGGAGAGACCCGCAGGTTAAGATACCGGCAGCTTCAGCATAAATGCGGCTCCTTCACCCTGCCGGCTTTCGACAGTGGCAGCCCCTTTATGCCGTTGCATGATACCGTAAACCGTGGATAATCCCAGCCCAACACCGTAGCCTTCTTTTTTGGTGGTAAAAAAGGGCTCAAAGACATGCGGAAGATTCGCTTGGGTAATTCCCGGTCCCGAATCTTTTACCTTTATGGTTACCATGTTTTCACTATTATCGAAATATCCCTCGAGATTCAAGGTTCCGCCATCCGGCATGGCGTCAATGGCATTAAAGATAAGATTGATGATGCACTGTTGCAACTGATTAAAGTCACCCTCAACAGGGGGGATATCCGCTTGGATGTTTGACACCAGCCGGATATTGTTCAACTCCAGCTTATGCTGGCTCAACAGCACGCAGCGCTGCAACAAATCGTCAATCCGAACCTGCTCGAAGGACGGCGGAGACTTCCGGGAAAACGTCAGAAGGCTGGAAATGATCTGAGAACAGCGGCTTGTTTCGTTCTCCACAATTTCAAGGTATTTTTGGAATTTGTTTTTCTGTTCTTCGGTTAAGCGGCCACGGCGGAGAATTCGCAGCATAAGGCGAAGATAATTGAGAATGCCTGAAAGCGGATTGTTGATTTCGTGTACAACGCTGGCCGCAAGCCTTCCCAGGGACATCATTTTATCCTGGTGAAGGATGCGCGCCTGATCGGCTACCTCCCGCTCAAGCTTTCTAATTTCCCGCAGGTCTCTGACGAAACATACCAATCCGTTTTGCCGGTCGTGGTCAAACAACACGGCAGCTGATAACTGTACCGGGATTTCACGGCCCGATTCTCCGACGATGGTGGTTTCATATAAAGAAAGCCGATTTTTGCCGCCATATTTTTCACCTATCAACTCATTCTTCAGACGCTCATCTTCCCCGACCAAAAAAATCTTGCCAAATGTCATCTTGTTAAGGACGTCTTCTTTAGCGTAACCGAGGATCTGCTCCATACTTCGATTATATGTGACGACGACATTATTTTCATCGCAGGCCAGAATGCCGTCCATGGAGCTTTCGATAAGGTTTTTCTGGAATTCGAACGTCTTGACGAGCTCCCGGCTTGTTTCGGCTTTCTCCCGTTCCAAAAGCGCGGTATAATCGGCCAGTTGTTTTCTGGCAGTATAACGCTCTTGCGCTCTTTTAAGTGCCAGGTGCAGCGCTTCATCATTGATCGGTTTGGTGATAAAATCCGAAGCATCAAGTTGTAACGCCCGGATGGCCAGATCCATATCTCCGAAGGCGGTGGCAACAATCACTTCAATATCCGGATGCATCCGCTTCAGGGCCTCGAGTACCTGAATTCCGTCCATTCCCGGCATCCGGATGTCGGTAATGACGATTTGAGGGGACACCTCCTCGCACAGCTGCAATCCCCTTTCTCCATCCGGCGCGGCCGAGACTTTGCAGCCGGCATCTTCAAGGGTAATGGTCATCACATCGCGTATGTCCTGTTCATCATCGATTAAGACAATTTTCCAGGCCAAGGGAGTTGCCATTCAAAACGCTCCTCATCGGTTTTGATTTGATCATAACAGATAACACACAGCAATAAAAATGGAAAGCCCCGAGGCCCTTCAACGCTATCGTGGCTATTGCGGACGAGAGCTTTCAATAGTGAAGCTCCCCGCCCTAAAGGCGGGTTTTGAGAGGAGCAAACCGGTCAGTGACTATCCAAAAATTAATATTTCCTGGTAGGATGGCAACGCGCTCGATGGTCGTCACCGCAATCTACCTTGACACCATGTCATTTTTCATTTACTCGTAATAGTAAATACGCCTCCTTTAAACCGTTGCGCCAAGAATTCGGGTAAGCTCATTTGAAACTTTCACGCTCAACCGTTATCCGTCAAGAAACTCGCACCCTGATTGAGCGAAAAAAGGAGATCCCGAGTCAATATGTCGTGGTTTATTCTATTTCCCATAATCTTTGGTGCTTCCTTTATTCTAACCATGGTTGGTCTGGGAGGCGGTCTCATTTTTTCGCCGCTTTTTATCTTGTTGGGATTTCCGGTGAGCACGGCGGTTTCAGCATCCCTGTTTTTAAACGGTATAGCGGCAATTTCAGCGGCCATCACCTATTTTCGTAAAAAAATGGTCGATTTGCGGATCGGCGTGCCGCTGATAATATCCTCATCGTTATTTGCCCCGCTGGGAGCGGTTACAACCTCTCACGTCAATATCCGCATATTTACCGGCTTGCTGGCGAGTGTGGTCCTGCTGGCTGCCATCCGGATGTTATTTTCAAAAAAAATTGACAGCGAAGGCCAAAAAACCGGCGCTGCTCGAAATATCATCGGTGGCGGCGTCATCGGTCTGATCGTCGGTTTCATCGCCGGACTTCTGGGGATCGGTGGGGGGGTATTCATTGTACCCTTACTGATTTATATCTTGAAAATTCCGACAAAAATAGCTGCGGCGACTTCCATATTTATTGTTATCTTCTCGTCATTTAGCGGTTTTTTTGCGCACGTTTCTATTGCACGTCCCGACTGGAGATTTATATTGCTGGCAGCCATCTTTTCCTTTGCCGGCGGTCAGCTCGGATCACGGATAATGTCCGAGAAATTGAAGGGCCGCACGGTTCGTAAAATTTTTGGCGGTGTGCTGCTTATTTTTGTCTTAAAATTGTTCCAAAGGGTTTTTATGATTTAACGAGGGGTAGGGGAGTTTTTAGCGACCATTGTCGTAAGCCTTTTGATTTTCTGCCATTTGGCAGTGGGGGAGACCGCGGCCGCCGAAGGCGGAACGCGGAGGGGACAGGAATGCCCCCGCTGCCAAATGGTTCAGAAAATCAAAGGCTGGAGGCACAGGGAGCAAAAAACTCCCCGACTCCTCGATTTAATAACAAGTGAAAAATTATCATGCTATTGGCAAATTTATTCAAATACTGGACGTATCAGGTGTTTTCACCGGGTACGGTTCTCAGGGAAAAATACGAGGCCTTTAAATCTCTTCTGAGCCATGACAAAAGAGCCCATGAGTTGATGGCAGAGTTGGAAGAAATCTATTATAACCAAGCCCGGGTCGATTTTACTGTTATCAAGGACAAATACGAAGCATTTTACCATTCGGTGCACAACGTGGTCGAAGATCTCGCCAAGATTTGCCCGACCCGCTATTTGGATCTACCGGATTATTTAAAAAAATTTGATTTCTACATCAAGTTTATGCTGGCACCCCAGGAATTTTCCTTTGCTGCACCGTTTACCGTTATGCTGCCGGATATACCGGCTGACGGCGAGGCTCTTGCGGGTGGAAAAGCCATAAATTTAAGCTCAATTCAATCGGAGTTTCAAATTCCCATACCCAAAGGGTTTGTGGTAACTACCAATGCCTTTCATCACTTTATTGAATACAATAATCTTCGCAAATCGATTGATGCCAAACTCTCGCAACTCGACATCAACTCTCCACAATCACTGGATAAAACTTCCCGCGAACTCAACGCACTGATCAGCAATGCCGACATTCCTTCCGATATAGCGGAAGCCATCCACTCCGCATTCAAAACCCTGCAAGAAGATCACAACAGGGAGGTAAAGGTGGCGGTGCGCAGCAGTGCGGTGGGAGAAGATACCCGCTCGTCGTTTGCCGGTCAGTATTTGACTGAATTAAATATCAGCCGAGACGAAATCCTGGGGTCTTATCAAAAGGTCATTGCAAGCAAATACTCGCCAAAAGCATTGTATTACAGGATTAACTACGGCCTTTCTGACATTGAAACCCCCATGGCTGTTCTCGTGCTCGAAATGATCGATGCCAAAGCAAGCGGTATCGTCTATACCCAAAACCTTGAATCCTCCGGGACCGATCAATTGAGTGTTCATGCTATCCGGGGACTGGGAGAATTACTTGTCGCCGGGGAAATATCGCCGGATATCTTCGTCGTTTCGAAAAAGGGAAAACCGGATATCGTTGAAAAAAAGACTGGTAATCAGTCCAAAAAGATGATCATATCCTCCGACAATACCACTGAAATTACCTCGATTGCGAGTACGGAAAAACAACTGCCCGCCATCGACGAAGCAACTGTGCTTACGCTAACCGACTGGGGTATAAAACTCGAGTCTTATTATAAAGAACCGCAGGACATCGAGTGGTGCCAGGACCAAGCCGGGCAGCTTTTCCTGTTGCAATCAAGACCGCTTCGCATCGGAGAAGTTCAAGCCCCGCATCCGTTGGAATGCAATTTTGACGATATCCGGAATGCCGTGCTGCTTTCGGGCGGTGAAACAGCTTCTTCCGGAATTGGTTCCGGCAAGGTCTTTAGGGTCGAAGGGGCTTTGGACCTGAAGGCCATCCCCCAAGACGCCGTCTTAGTGGCCAGAAACGCTTCTACCCAATATGTAACCGTTATGAACAAACTCAGCGCTGTGGTGACCGACACCGGCAGCAGCGCCGGTCATTTTTCGTCGGTTGCCCGGGAATTTGGTATTCCGGCGCTGGTGGGTACACGGGCGGGATTTTCGAAACTCGAGCACGCCGCCGAGGTCACTGTCCATGCCGACGGCAAAAAGGTCTATGCAGGCATTGTCCACGAGATGCTGGAAAGCCCCTGTGCCCGCAGAAACCTGATAGCAGACAGCCCCTTTATGAGAAGGCTGTCTTATATCATGAGCTTTGTTTCTTCCTTAAAACTCGTTGATCCGCAAGCAAGCGATTTTAAAACCGAGGGATGTC
>JASFTQ010000227.1:0-7732 GCA_050053515.1 Desulfobacterales bacterium
GCCCCCCAAAAAATGCAAAAGCGACAAATGCGCACACCGCTCGAAAAGATCGAATCACGGAATCTAAGCTTGATCGCCGTAATGCTCGCAGATAGCGGCAACAAGGCCATATTAAGAGCCCCGGACAGCAAAGAATATATTGTAACCGAAGGCACACGCATCGGCATCAATTCTGGACGGGTTGCCAGGATTTTGAATAGAAAAATAGTTATCGAAGAACAATTCAAAAATACAGAAGGACTTTTACAGACCTTAAACACGGAGTTGTCCGTCGAAAATGCTCAAGGCCCCTGAATTCTTTTCTTTTCGGCAATCTCTCCGCTTTTGTGACTCCATATCATTTTCTCTCACATTGAAAACCGGCACCCCCCGGTATCTATAGTGATTGTCAAAATAATATTCCGATAATCCGAGGTGCAGGCAGGGGGTAAATTTTTGTCGTCAAGCTGATTACCCCGGTGATGCTGAGCGGCAAAGGGTTGTTGCTGCCCGGATGAGCAAATGCCGGTGAGTCTGTGTGTTAACCACCATACGTTAACTGGCAGGGGAGGCAATTGATAGGAAGTTGCCATTTGCTAGCCGAGGGGGCGGTGAATCTGCATCTTGACGACAAAAATTTACCCCCTGCCTGCACCTCTTCATTCTGCTCCACTTCGGAACATTATTTTGACACCCGTTATACCACCGCTAATTTTTTTAATCATCATGATGTCACCTGTATCCTTCAATTTTCGACATATAGGGAAAATATCGTCTTTAGGGGTCAAAAACTGACGGGCTGCTGCCCAAACATCTTTGAGCGGTCATTAAACCGTTTTTTGACATAAATCTTAGCGCAGCACAAGAAAAACGCTTTGAACCTGTTTGAGTCCCGCTGTCAAGAGGGACGAGTTTTCAAAACGGTTGAAGCCAGCTTTAGATTAATGAAGCTGCCCGCCTTAAAAGGCTGGGCTGGCAGGGAAGCAGACCGGCCAAAAACCGGTTTAGACCCAGCGAACGTCTGTTTGGGCAACAGCCCGTTGAGATTAGATAATATTTGTCAAAAGGGGGATATAATTATGAAAAAAATGTGCATCCGATTGAGGATCGCAGTCGTTCTGCTGTGCCATTTAATTTTTCTTGCGCCGTCGACCTTGTATGCCCAAAAGATAAACGCATGGGACAAGGTCGGTCAGCGGGTCATAAAAAAGAAAATCTATCCCATGCCGCAAGCCGAAAGTGATATCTCAGCATCCCCGCCGAGAGTGTCGGCCCGAAGATCGAAATCGGATATGTCACGGCCATCCTCTGTGAAACCGGCCAAGAAACACCGTCAAGCGGCACCAGCACATGTTTCGTCCGAAAATCAAACGCCCCCCTATGATCCATCCGGCGAGATAGATCCCTTTGTAAGCCTGATCAAAGATAAACCCATTGTAAAACCCGGCCCCGTAGTACCGACAATCCCGACCAGACCTGCAGAAACACTTCTGGAAAAGATCGATCTCAGCCAATTAAAGCTTACGGCAATCATCCTTCGAAACGGGGGCAATAGAGGGCTTGCACAGGGGTCCTCGGGCAGAGGCCATGTCATTGCTGAAAATACTTACATCGGTACGCACGGGGGCAGGGTTGCCGAAATCAAAAAAGACCGTGTAATTATTGAAGAAAAAGCGATAGATGATTTTGGAAAAACCGTAGTGGAAAAGAAAGAAATGGTTGCGCCGTCATATTTGACCAAAAGTGGGAGCCAAACACCCTTGAATTAGGAATCGACTCGCTTTCCAGATCTATTCGGGTTCGCGGTAAAGGGCCAGCAGGCCGGATCTTGCCAGCTTTTTGACGCCCATGGGCTCCAGCAGTTGCAACAGGGCATCGATTTTTTCCGGCCCGCCGGTAACCTCGATGATATAGTGGTTTATGCCCGTGTCCACCAACCGACCCCGGAAAGTGTCGACCATTCTGAGTATTTCCGTCCGATGCTTCGGCCTGGCCTTCACGCAAATCAGTGCCATCTCGCGTTTTACGGCTTCCTTGCCGGTCATATCTCGAACCTTGATCACGTTGATAAGCCGTCGCAACTGTTTCATGATTTGTTCGAGCAACTCCGGATTTGCTTTTGTGGTGATCGTGATGCGCGACATATTTGGATTGGCGGTCGGCGCACCGCAGATGGTTTCGATATTGTAACCGCGACTGGCAAACAATCCCGACACCCGCGCGGTCACCCCGGGCTGATTATCCACCAGCATGGTTATAATATGCTTTTCTTCCTTCATGACAGACCCTCACTTCAATAATTCAAATGTGACCAGCCAAAATTAAGGTCCCGATGCCCCAATACCACAATTTCATAGGGTTTATCAAATAAGTATTTATAGCGGATGCCAAAACAATGTTCCGAAATTCGGAATATTATTTTGACAATCACTCTAATAAGGCGGGGGAAAAGGAAGGACATTCGGGTTAATACCCAAAATTTCCGCTGGCAGTCGATCGCTGGCCGGCCTTAAATTCTTTCCTTCTAATCGCCGCTTGATTTTAAATCGCCTTACAGGTAAATAAGATGGCGTGTTGTTGTGATTTAAAGAAAGAAACCTCAACGGGCTGTTGCCCAGCAAGAATTGAATTTTAAATTGTAAAAACACAGGAGGTATTTGCCATGTCTGCAGCTTCTAAAGTCGTTGACGGGTTTCGATTCATGCCACCGTCACTCAGACACTGGATCGGTCGTAGCATTCCAGATGAAGAGTTTAGTGGTCACATTCCCTGGAAACCGCTGCGCAAGCCCATCAGCGAAACAACTTTCTCCCTGATGACCTCGGCCGGAATCAATATGAAAGCCGATCCACCGTTCGATGTCGAGCGGGAAAAGCGCGAGCCGACCTGGGGTGATCCAAGTCACAGGGAGATTCCGAAAACCGCGACAGAGGCAGACATCGATGTCAGCCATCTTCACATTAATACCGAATATATCAAGCAGGACATCAATGTCATGCTCCCACTCGCCAGATTCCGGGAGTTTGATGAAGAAAATGTTATCGGAAAACTCGCTGCCACCTGCTATTCCTACTACGGCTTCCAGATGGATACAAAGGCCTTGATTACGGAAACGATGCCGAAGGTGGTTGAAAAAATGCGAGAAGAAAACGTCGAGGCCGTATTGCTCACGCCGGCTTGACCATACTGCTGCCGGTCCGTTGGACAGGTCGCGCGATTTTTAGAAGAAAATGGGCTTTCAACCGTCATACTGACCATGACTCCCGATTTTCACCGGGAAATCGGTATTCCGCGAGTGGCGGCCATCGAGTATCCTTATGGACGCGTCGTGGGAATGGTTCACGATCAGGCAGGGCAGAGAAAAGTGTTGCTGGAGGCCCTGGCTGTTTTGGATAATGCGCAGCATCCCGGGCAGGTATTTCACCTCCCCTTTGAATGGCCCGAAGAACCGAAGAAGACAAACTGGCATCCGCAAGAGATATCCCCTATCGTAGAACTGTTTTTGGAGGAGATCAAAAAAGCGGGGGCTGAGGCTCGAAAAAAGGAAACCTGATATGAAGTTGTGGCGACGCTCCGGTATATTATTGGCGATATTGGTGGGTGTCGTTGCTGCGGCAAATGTTCACTGTCGGGCGGCAAGGGCTTCCCTGAAGGTACTCGATATCAATGTGTGGTCTGGTCTGGATTACGTCGGTTACCTCAAAATGGGTGAATATGAAACCAAAAATATACGTCAAAAAAGATTTGAGGCCCTTGTCACCCAGCTAAAATTACTGGATCCGGATGTCATCGGGATACACGAGGCCAACAAACTGCCGGAGTACATACAAAGGCTCTCACGGGAATTAGGACTTGCCGCCTTTTATCATGTAGGGGTCGGCGGGATTCGTTTGGGACCGGTCGGCTTGCCATGGAACCTTCGTGAAGGGGATGCGATTCTGGCCAGAAAGAGCCTGAATCCCATGTTCGTGGGACGCAAACAATTATCGGGTGGTTATGTCGGAAAACGGGTTACTTTTCATTTTGAGGACGCCACCCAAGTCATTGCCATCCGAATCACCTATCAAAATAGACCCGTGTATGTCTTTGCTACTCACTGGCATGCCTCATTGCCGGATTCTCCCGTGATATTAACTGAAGCTAAAAAACGATATGAGGCCGGCACTGCCGGTAAAGAAGCATATCATATGACCCTGGCCAAGATACAGGCAGGGGTATCGTGGCGGATGGCGGAATCCAAAAAGACCATTGAGTTTATAAAAAATACCGTCGGCGATAAGGCTTTCATTCTAATGGGTGATTTAAATGCCGAGTCCTATTCAAAAGAAATGGGGCATTTGTTGAGCTCCGGTATGATTGACACGTTTCGAAGGGCAAATCCCAAGCTGTCCGGTTACACCTGGGATCCCAGAACCAATTCGAACCAGATAAAATACTACCTCGACAACAAACAAGAGGACACGGCACAAAGCCTCTTCGACCGATTGGCGGCGTGGCATCGGAGGATCCCAAGAAGAATTGATTATATTCTCGTTGGGCCCTTCGCTCTTCTAGAATCAGGAAAAATTTCCATTCGTTCAAGCAGGGTTGTCATGGATCAGATGGTCGGCGGCGTTCATGCCAGCGATCATTATGGGGTTTTTACAGAGTTTGTCTTATTTTAGGCGGCTCAGCGGTCCAGATGCGTTGCCACATCCAGCGCAACTGGTCCCAGCTGCGTTGCATCAAAAGCTGTTTGCTCTTTGTCGGCTTGACATGGGGGTTGCCCACCTCCCCGACTTTAAATCGAAAAACATAGCTCGGCTCCAATCCCATTCTGAGGTCCGTTATGACAATGTCATCCAGCAGTTGTTGCACGGAATAAAAGCCGTGGGTAAACCATCGCAGACGTTTGACGGGCCAGTGATCGGCAATATCCTGAAGCAGTCTTTCATTGCTTGGGTAGTATTTGACCTGAAACTTTTTAGATTCATCCAACAGGGAATAGAAACCTTCGTAATATCCGTTGTCGGCCATCACCAATACACGCCATAACAGTGTGTTAAACGGGGCAGGGATAGTCACAAGCTTTTGATAATCGATATCCTGTTGTTTCAGTGAATCATGGGCTATTTGGTTTACATAGAGTTTCGCGCCCGCACCCAGCATTAGGTAAATGGTGCTGAGCGTTAGACAAACCGTGTTGATGACATGCCCGCGGGAGCTTTGGCGGGACAAGATGAGCACGGCAATTACGCCGCAAAACAAGGGTACGGAGTAAACGGGATCTATAATGAAAATGGTCGACCACATGATGGGCGGGGTGGACAGAGGCCAAAAGATCTGGGTGCCGTATACTGTAAGACAATCCAGCAGCACGTGGGTTGCAAATGCCAGATAGACCAGCGCATACCATCTGATGCGTAATTTTGCCGTCTGCGGATACAGCTTCAGTATAGCATAGACAAAAAAAGGCGTTAGCGCTGCCAGCAAAAAGAGCGAGTGACTGGGCCCTCTGTGATAGGTAAATTGTTTGACCGCATCGCCGAGCGGTATTAAGATGTCGAGATCCGGAAACAAGCCGCATATACCGCCCCACAGCACAGCGCGATTGCCGACATGCTTGCCCAATATGGCCTCACCGACGGCAGCACCCAAGGCGATTTGAGTAATGGAATCCACTTTTTTACAACCTCATCCTTTCAGTTGGCACTCGGTGCCGACGTTTAGACCGCGATTGCAAATGCCTTCCCCGTGCCGCCTATCATCGGCGGGACTGCAGCTTGCTGCAGGGTGCGCTTTGATCTGCAATCACAACCTCAACCAATGGTAACAACGGATTTCAGATTGTCCAGCTCTGATCAACTTTTGTGATTTTAGTGTGGGTATCAAAGGAGGCGGATGTGATGAATACCTGAGACGTGTTGGGCTTCGACGAAATTGATTTTTACCCAAACATACAATATATTTACCAATATTTACTAAGAATCTCATCCATCATCAATAAAAAAGGAGAGGTTATGAAATCAAATCTTCACAAAATTTCCGTACTTTTTTTTAGTTTTATCATTTGCTCATCAGTGGTTGCCGCCGATTCTTCAGAAGACGAGACCCTTTTGAGGGTGACTCCCAGGCTCTGGCTTTCGTTTGCCAACACAATAAGCAGTGAAGACAGCAGTACCGAAATGTTTTTTTTACCCATGTTTGGCGCAACTCTCGCAGTGACACCCCGGGGGGCGCCGTATTATAATTTTTTACTCACCGGATTGTATGGAGAAGGTGATGGAGATTTTGCAGCCCTCTCCGGTAGCCGAGGGGATTCCGAGGCTGAGAGGGTCGATGTTGAATTCCTGGTGCGATATAACTATCCTGGTAAAAATTTTTCTGTTTTTGTCGGACCGCGCTTTGTCAACTTTTATCAGGAAGATGCGGCAGGCGCACTCTTTGCCGAAACCGATACATCCGTCTGGGTCTTGGAGCTTGGGATAGGAACCGTCACCAATATAACCGATGACGGCCGGCATCGATTCTTCGGAAATTTTACGTTAGGGGCCGCTTTTGTCGATTACGATTACGACGATTCCACCGGATGGACAGAATCCGGCTCCGGAACATATCCCGCCATTGACTTTAATTTCGGATACCAATACAGTATTGGATTATCATCGAGCTTCAGCATACGATACAGGGGATTTTTAATCTTCGACGAAAATGACTTTGACCAAACAAAACTCGACACATTTCATGGCCCCGAGCTCGCGTTGACGATTAACTTCTGAATCTAAGCGAAGCCATTCGCCGGCTGAACCGAATGAGAAAACGCATTCAAATACTGCTTTACTCGATGGTCCTTTTCTGGGTGACTGTTTTACCGCCGACAATCGCCCAGGCGGCAAAACGGGTGGCACTGATACTCGGCAACAGTGCCTATCTGCATAGCACCCCCCTGAGGAATCCCGTCAATGATGCTAATTCACTGGCCGAAGCATTTACTCGGCTCGGCTTTACGGTCGTTCACGGGATCGATCAGACAAAAACAGGAATGGACAATCAAATCAGACTGTTTTCTAAAAAATTGAAGGGGGCAAAAACAGCCGTATTCTTTTACGCCGGACACGGAATGCAGTTAAACTTCAAAAACTACTTGATTCCCATCGATTTTGACCCCCGGGCCGATACAAATCTTATCTCCCAGCTGATAAGTTTGGATAAGATATTACATGAATTGGAAAAAAAGAAGCGAGTCAGCATCGTGTTTCTGGATGCTTGCCGCGACAATCCACTGGCCAACAATCTCGCCGCCAAACTTTCGAGCGGCAGATCTTTGGCCATTGATAAAACCCGCGGTGTAAAAGTTGTAGGCAAAGGACTTGCCGAGGTGGAAGGCAAAGCCGGCACCCTGATTGCCTATGCCACCCAGCCCGGTAATGTGGCATCTGATGGGGATGGCAAAAACAGCCCCTTTACCGAAAGCTTGCTGAAATACATTGAAGAACCCGGACTCGAGATTCGGGATATGATGTCCTATGTTCGCGTGCGGGTGATGAAAAAAACCGATGAAAAACAGATCCCTTGGGATCACTCTTCATTGGTTAAAAAAGTTTACTTTAAAAAGAAAAAGGGGAGGTTTGCACCTCCCCCGTGATGACATCCCCGATTAGCGTCCTTTACTGCGTCACCGTGAAATTTTCCACCACCTGACGCTGGCGCATCGCTTGAAGATGTTCCTCCGGTGTAACTTTATCCTGATACTGGGCGAACATGGCTTTGGAAA
>JASFTQ010000228.1:0-7673 GCA_050053515.1 Desulfobacterales bacterium
CAATGCATATCTAATCAAGGGAAGGGTTGAAGACAGCATCCAAACCAACCTGAAAGCCCTCAAACTCCAGGACACGTTTGCACCGGCCCATAATAATCTGGCGATTGCCTACCTGGAAAAAGGAGAGTATCATCTGGCCGTCGAACATTGTGATAAGGCTGTGGAGCTGGGCTATGACGTTGCCCCTGAAATATTGCAAGAAATCGAAACCCATCGGTAAATAACGGCAACCGGCAAAGCGCATCCGCCCCTACCCTTATGCCCGTTAAAGCCCATTTTGACTACTTTCGCCACAATTCTAAATTTCCAGTATCCGCTCGCAGTGCCATTTGGCAATCACCCCTTCCGCTGCACAGAAAAAGCGACACCCGCCAAAATCGCAAACAGACCGCTGAAACCGTCAGTTACGGAGAGTATTTTCAGGCTGTACGCAAATTTCTGGCAATAAATCATTACCGGTCATTAGCTGAAGCAGTCTCCCGACAGATTCGCCGCAATATCAACCCGGAGGGGATCAAAAACATCCGGGTGTGTCTCGAAAAGCACGGCGCTTTTTATCATCCGGCCCGAATTGACGTCAGCGGGCATGGCTTTGCGGCCCATTTTGTACTCAATGTGGCCATATCACCGGCCGGCAGAGGTTGTATCCAAGAGGAGTATAGCGCCCTTGAAAGATTGTACTCGCTTTTACCCCAAACGCTTGTGCCGAGAGTTTATGCCCGCGGTGAGATTCGCCTACGCGATGAACAAAAAATAGGCATGTTCTTGGGGCAGTGGTTTGAGGGATATCATGAATTCCACCTGACCCGCGATCCCCGGCACCCTGGCCTCAGGAGCCGGGTGTGGGCCCCGGATCAGGAGAAAATATTCCTGAGCCGTGAACAATCCCGAGAGTTATACCGCCAGGCATCTCGGATATTAACTCTCTGTTACAACCTCGCAACCACTGAACAAATATTTTTCTGGCACCATGCTGCCGGAGATTTTATCGTTAAACTGGCCGCTGAAACGATGGACGTAAAACTCATTGCGGTACGTCGCTATAGCTGCTTGATAAAAGATTTGGCCAGAGATGTCGAATCGATTTTACAGGCCCTGCTGGTATTTTTTTTAAATCTTACCGTCCGAATGCGACTGGATCGCATCGATGGTGTCGGCGAGATGGTATGGTCTGATGAGACTGCTGTTGAAGGAACAGTTTTAGGCTTCCTGGAAGGCTTGGCTCAGAAGCATGGGCTAAAAATGTTGCCGGAGCCGATCGCTGTGGGTTTTATCACCTATCTTTCTAACTTCGACGATTCCGATTTGCTGGGTATTTCCGGATCCATTGTTGACACATACCCCCCGCAGACACCGGAGGTCGCGCTGATCCGGCGGCATTTGCCGGTCCATGTGGTTGCCCTGCGGCAGGTCATTCAAGATTTTTTCTCCGCGCTTCATTGATGAGAGTAAGGTTTTACCCGCACACCGCGCAAGGCACAATATACGGCGTCTCGATTTATTACCTTCCCAATATCGTGTATAAATCCATTGGAGCTGCATTAAGGCGGTGAAACGAGTCTTTTTTATTGACAAGCCGGAATATTAATTTTATAGGTTCCCTTTGGTTTTTCTAACTAAAAATTTATAGCGCATCCGAATCCATATTTTACTGACAAACCAAAAGTTGAGAGGAGGTGATCTGAGCGTTCCCCACGGCGGGCAGAGGAAATTTCTTATGCGTCAGTTCGGACAAAATTAACTTAATGGAGGTAAATAATGGCAAAACATAAAACCCCGTTGTTGGACCAGCTTGAAAGCGGGCCCTGGCCGAGTTTTGTATCGGATCTCAAACAGCAGGCGGAGGTCAGGGCAAAAAACAAAGAAAAAGTAGAATTCCAGATTCCCCAGGATGTGGTTGAAGACCTACTAGGTGTTTTGGAACTCTCCTACAAACACGGCCGAACCCACTGGAAACACGGCGGTATCGTCGGGGTTTTCGGTTACGGCGGCGGAGTGATAGGAAGATACTGCGACCAACCCCAAGATTTTCAGGGAGTGGCCCATTTCCACACCTTGCGGGTCAACCACCCCAGCGGCAAGTTTTATACCACCGAATATTTACGCCAACTCGCCGATCTGTGGGATTTCCGCGGCAGCGGCATTACCAACATGCATGGATCGACCGGAGACATTATTTTTCTCGGCACCACCACCCCGCAGCTGGAGGAGATTTTTTATGAGATGACCCACAACCTCAATCAGGACCTGGGCGGATCCGGGTCCAACCTGAGAACGCCCTCGGACTGCATCGGCCAGGCACGCTGCGAATATGCCTGCTACGACACCCATGCACTGTGTTATCATCTCACCCAGGAATACCAGGACGAGTTACACCGGCCGGCATTTCCGTACAAATTCAAATTCAAATTTGACGGATGTCCCAACTGCTGTGTGGCATCGATTGCGCGGGCCGACATGTCCTTTATCGGCACCTGGCGGGATAATATTCGTATCGATCAGGAAGCGGTTCAGGCGTACATCGGCGGAGAGCTTCCGCCCAATGCCGGTGACCATTCCGGCCGGGACTGGGGTCCCTTTGATATCCAGAAAGAAGTGATTGATCTTTGCCCCACCGAATGTATGTGGATGGAAGACAAAAAGTTGATGATAGAAGACAAGGAGTGCAATCGTTGCATGCACTGCATCAACGTTATGCCCAGGGCCCTGAGGATCGGAGAGGACAGAGGCCTTTCCATCCTGGTCGGTGCCAAAGCCCCGATTCTCGATGGCGCCCAGATGAGCTCGATGCTGGTTCCCTTCTGCAAAGTCGAGGAACCCTATGATGAAATCAAAGAGATCATCGAAAACATCTGGGATTGGTGGATGGAAGAAGGCAAAAACCGCGAGCGGCTCGGCGAGCTGATGAAACGCCAGGGATTCCAAAAATTGCTCGAGGTTACGGGGATTGATCCCAATCCACGCATGGTTTCCGAGCCCAGGTCCAATCCCTACATCTTCTGGAAAGAAGACGAAGTTCCGGGTGGATTCCAACGCGACATCAACGAATTCAGAAAATATCATCAGAGATAGGGGGTAAGATCATGGCATTTATTTCTTCAGGCTACAATCCTGACAAACCGATGGAAAACAGAATTTCGGACATCGGCCCGAGAAAATACACCGACTTTTATCCGCCGGTAATTGCCAAAAACAAAGGCAAATGGCTGTATCATGATGTTCTAAAACCTGGTGTGCTGGTGCATGTGGCCGAATCCGGCGACAAGGTATTCACCGTCCGGTGCGGCGGCTGCCGCCTGATGAGCACCACCCATATCCGGGAAATTTGTGAGATTGCCGACAAACATTGCGACGGGTATGTCCGTTTCACCACGCGCAATAACATTGAATTTATGGTGGCCGACGAAAAGAAAGTTGATCCGTTAATAAAGGATCTCGAAAGCCGGAAATTCCCTGCGGGAAGTTACAAATTCCCGGTGGGCGGCACCGGCACGACCATCACCAATATCGTCCACACCCAGGGCTGGCTTCATTGCCACACCCCGGCCACCGATGCCTCGGGTCCCGTGAAAGCCACCATGGATGTATTGTTTGATTATTTTAAAGAGCACCGTCTGCCGGCTAAGTTGCGGGTCTCCCTGGCCTGCTGTCTCAACATGTGCGGTGCTGTCCATTGTTCCGATATTGCGATTCTGGGCTATCACCGCAAACCGCCCATGCTGGATCATGAGTACCTGGACAAGATGTGTGAAATTCCCCTGGCCATTGCCGCCTGTCCCACGGCAGCGATCAAGCCGGCCAAGGTTGAATACGAGGGGAAAAAAGTCAACAGTGTGGCCGTAAAAGAAGAACGCTGTATGTTCTGCGGCAACTGTTATACGATGTGTCCCTCTATGCCTTTGGCCGACGATGTCGGTGACGGCATTGTACTTATGGCCGGTGGTAAGGTGTCCAACCGCATCAGCGCGCCGAAGTTTTCCAAGGTGGTCGTTGCCTTTATCCCCAATGAAATGCCGCGCTGGCCACAGACAACGGCAACCATCAAGAAAATAGTCGAGGCCTATGCTGCGGGCGCCAATAAATACGAACGTCTTGGGGAATGGGCCGAACGGATCGGTTGGGAGAGATTCTTTGAGAAATGCGAACTTGAATTCACCCATCATCTCATTGATGACTTCCGTGATCCGGCCTATTTCACCTGGCGTCAAACCACCCAATTCAAATTCTAAAAAACATGCAGGGGGCTCGATATTGCCCCCTGCATGTTCCAACAGCGAGGCTTACTATGGAATTGGATTACGAGGAAGCAAAAACAAAACTGGTCGAAGGATTGCAAAAGAAATTAAAGACAAAGTCCAAGTTTTATTTTAATGATTTGGCCAAGATTCTTGAAGCAAAGCCCAGAGACGCAAAGAAAATCGTCAACCGCATGGTGCAGGAACAGGTGCTTGAATATTGGTCAAGCGGCAGTACTTCCCTGTACGGGCTTCCCGGAACCGGCAAGCAGGATGCTGCCGAGGGAAAAGAATAAGCGGATCTGCATTTTATTTCTGCCACCGATTGCCCCTCCATACGCTTTCCAATGCAGCCGACGGGTTTGGAATTTCCCAGGATAATTACCGCCGCTTTGCGGGGCGGTTCAGGCAAGACCATTCTTTCCATCGGCATGATTGCTGCCTGGAAAAAGTGTGGTAAAAAAATTGCACCGTTTAAAAAAGGTCCGGATTATATCGATGCGGGCTGGCTGGCCCTGGCCGCCGGACGGCCCTGTTATAATCTGGACACCTTCCTTTTGAATGAAGCCGATAATCTCCGGTCATTTTTATCCCATGCTTTAAAATCTGATGTTGCGGTGATTGAAGGCAACCGCGGTTTGTATGACGGCATCGATCGTGAGGGCAGCACCAGCACGGCTGAACTTGCCAAACTGTTACAGTGTCCGGTCCTGTTGTGTGTCGATTGCACCAAGACCACCCGCACTATGGCGGCGATGATATCCGGCTGCCTCCAATTCGATCCCGCTGTGATGATCAAAGGTGTGATTTTGAACCGGGTCGCCGGAGCAAGACACGAAAATAACCTGCGGGACAACATTGAACATTACTGCGGGATACCCGTCCTGGGGTCCATGCCCAAACTGGATCACCAGCATTTTCCGGAGCGGCATCTTGGACTCGTTCCGACACACGAGCATGGCTGGGCAAAAGATTCGATCGAAGCGATCGCTGAAGTTGCGGCGCAGCAGTTAGATCTTGACCGGATTTCAGATATGGCCCATGACTGCGCGAAATTGAAACTGCAGGATAGCGGTCGCAATGCCGGGATCCCAAGGCGCACCACCATCAGCCGGGCCGAAGCCCCGGCCCCCCGGATCGGTATTGTGCAGGATTCCGCCTTTCAATTTTATTATCCGGAAAATATTGACGCACTTACCGCCGCCGGGGCTAAGGTGTTATTTGTCAGCCCCTTGACCAGCCGAACATTGCCGGAATTGGATGCCCTGTACATCGGCGGCGGGTTTCCGGAAACCCACGCCCAACAGCTGGCGGAAAATACAAGTTTCAGCCGCAAACTGAAATCCCTGGCCGATAACGGCTTGCCCATATACGCCGAGTGTGGCGGCCTAATGTACCTCGGAGATGAGCTCGTCCTGGATGGAACTCCCTACCCCATGGCGGGGGTTTTTCCATTGGCGTTTGAATTAGATAAAAGACCTCAGGGTCACGGGTACACGGTGGTAAGCGTGGTGGCCCAAAATCCGTACTATAAAGTCGGCATGGAAATAAGGGGTCATGAGTTTCATTATTCCCGGGTATCCAAATGGACCGGCAGCCATACCGGCCTGGTGTTTCGAGTGAAAAGAGGCGTTGGTATCAGCCAAGATCGGGACGGCATTCTGTACAAAAATGTGCTTGCCACCTATACCCACATACATGCCATCGGCACCCCCGAGTGGGCCCCGGCCTTGGTTCGCAATGCTATGCGTTATAAGGAATCAAAGGCGGTTTCGTAGAATGGCCATTCGCCCGGGTGCCCGTCATCCAATTAGACTTAGCAAAAATATGTTTGGGCAACAGCCCGTTGAGAATTGTGTGCGGCAGGATATTGTCGCTATAATTGCAACATCTTCGGCAAAAATTACCCCCCCCGCTCTCCGAAATAAGATTTCACAAAAGTACGGACTGACACGGCAACAGTTCAAATCCTATCTGCGGGATCTGATCGCTGCGGGTGAACTCACCTATACTTACCAGTACGGCTGCACGTTTCTGCAGAGATCGTTTAATCGTCCGGTTCGAATATCAAAATACGTTGTCATAAAACCGCCCGGCCGTCAATACGACGCCGACCCGGACGAGATTGTCATCGAAATTCATCCGGGAGCATCCTTTGGCACCGGTGAACATCCCAGTACCCGCTTGGCGGTTAAAGGGATAGAGTATAGCCTTAAAGAAATCGGTCTCTGCACGGAATCTGCTCAAACCTGCTGTTTGGATGTCGGAGCCGGGTCCGGTATCCTGCTGATTGCCGCGCTGAAATTCGGTATCCAAAAGGGGATCGCGATCGACATTGATCCCTGCGCCCGGGCCGAAGCCAGCGAAAACATTCGACGAAACGGATTTCGAAAAGAGGTTCAGATATCCGGCCGGCCGGCAGATACGATTAACCGAAAAATTTCGATGATAACCGCCAACCTGCGCTATCCGAGTTTAATCGAACTTTGTCCTGTTTTTTTAAGGCTCATCGAACCCGGAGGGTTGGTCATTCTTTCCGGTATTACATTTGAAGAGCTTGCCGGTTTGATAAAAGTTTACAGGGAGGCATCATTTGTTTGCGTGTGGCAAAAGACTGAAAAGCGGTGGGCGGGAGTTGTTTTTAAAGATTCCAAAAAATGACAAATTAATGGTTGTAACACTGCGGAACTAAAAAGGGCCGTCATTCAGGCCCTTTTTATATAATTTCAGCAGGTTATTACTTGGTTTTGGGATGGCACTTGGTGCAGGTGGTGGGGGCCGCTCTCTTTTTGGTCTTTTTGTTTACTTTTCTGTGGCAGCCCCGGCAGTTGTCGTGCAGTGCCTCGGCGTGATAGTCTTTAATTTTTTCCTTTTTGGTAAGTTTTTCCTTTGCTTTCCTGCCTTTGGGAGCTTCACTCGGTATTTTGTGACACTCGATGCACCGCTGGACATCATCGCCTTCCTTCAGGTTGCTCAGGGGTTTGTTGTCCTTGTCGTGGTGACATTCGCCGCAGCCGAGCTTATAAAATTCCGGAAATTTTTTGGCATACTCGTCTTGATGCTTTTTATGGGTAAACTCGACAATACCTTTTTTGTGTTTCTCGTATGCCGGGTCTGCCAGCTTGATAACCTCATCGACCTTGGTGCCGGCATAAATCTGGCTTGCCAAAAACAAGGCGGTGATTCCGACAATAGCTGCTGTCAGCAGTAGAAACCGTCTTTTCATAAGATCAACTCAACCTCCTTTCGTACACTTTCCTCTTAAAGAATTATTCCAGACCTTGAATTAATTGAGGGGTCGGGGTGTTTTTTTCACGGCCAAGATGCCGGGTTGTTGCCTGCCAAGCCTGACAGCGGCAACTACCCTGCATTTTACTGCCGGTTATTTAAAACTTTCAGGCCAACAAAAACCGACACCGTGTTTTGCCTTTCTCGGCG
>JASFTQ010000229.1:0-7640 GCA_050053515.1 Desulfobacterales bacterium
CTTTTCGCTTTTGGGACCCAGCGGATGTGGTAAAACCACCACGTTGCGGCTCGTTGCCGGTTTTGAAAAGCCCTCAGAGGGAGAAATATTGATCAACAACGTAGATGTCAGCAATAAGAGACCTTACGAAAGAAACGTCAATACGGTATTTCAGAATTACGCGCTCTTTCCCCATCTCACCGTTGCCGGCAATATCCAATTCGGATTAGAGAGAAAGCGAACGCCGAAGGATCAAATGCTGCGGCTGGTGGACGGAGCCCTTGACCTGGTACGATTAAATTACATGGGCGATCGCTATCCTTACCAGTTGAGTGGCGGACAACAACAACGGGTTGCCCTGGCCCGGGCTCTGATTTTGAGACCGGAGGTCCTGCTTTTGGATGAACCGCTGGGAGCCCTGGATCTCAAACTCCGCAAACAGATGCAACTGGAGTTGAAGAGTTTGCAGGAAAAAATCGGCATCACGTTTATTTATGTCACCCACGATCAGGAAGAGGCGCTGACTATGTCGGATCGCATTGCGGTCATGGAAGCCGGCAGGCTGGCTCAAGTGGGAACTGCAGAAGACATATACGAGCATCCCAAAACCCGATTTGTGGCCGACTTTATTGGTGAATCTAATTTCTTTGCCGGCAAAATTGCAGCCATTCATGACAATCATCTCGATTTGGAGACGGACGGGGGTCTGGCAGTGGTTCTTCCGGCAGATGCATCACACGCCGTGGGGCAGCGACTGCAGTTCTCCGTGCGACCGGAAAAATTCACGGTGGAGCCTGAAACCGGGGCTTCAGACGGCGAGAACCAATTCATCGGCGAAATTGTCAATAAAATATACCTCGGAGATTCCATACATTATGTTATTGCCCTGTCTGCCAGAGAAAACATCAACGTTTTTTTGAAAAAAGAACGGGCCGGGACTCAAAAAAGTGCGTTTTCTGTGGGCGAAAAGGTGCGCGTATTATGGCATCGGGACGACTCCGTAATTCTGGTGGACTAATCACCAGGACTTTCACTTTCAATATTGTTGGAATTGTCAAAAACCATACACGCAGAAAATGTGTCATAATATTTCAAGTCCGTCATTCCGGACGAGTTCACCAGAGGTGAACGAGATCCGGCATCCAGAACATCCATAAGATAGCCAAAAAATCTACATGCTTGCTGGTATGACGTGTTTTATCTCTCAACAAATGACTTGGGGAGCTTAATTCCGTGGAAAATACGAGCCTGCGAAGACGGATTTTGAAGTTTTTCAACCGGCATGCAAATTTAAGGTCCTTTGGCGTGCTCTCCCCCTGCATTTTCTGGATCGGCATCTTCTTCCTTCTACCCTTGCTGTTTATGGCCACTTACAGCTTCCTGGAAAGGGGTCTATACGGTGGGGTCAACTGGATATTCACCTGGCAAAATTATACCCGTTTTGTGGATCCCCTGTACCTGAAAATATTGCTGCGCACCTTTCGAATTTCCTTTCTGACCACGGTTATTTTATTGATTGTCGGATACCCCATGGCCTACCGAATCGCCAGGGCCGACAAGCGGTGGAGAAATATTCTGCTTTTTTTGGTAATCCTTCCTTTCTGGACGAGCGATCTCATCCGGACCTATGCCTGGATGCTTATTCTGCGAGATACAGGGCTGCTTAATGGTCTGCTGAAATACATGCATATTATTCGCGAACCCCTCTCTCTTCTTTACACCGAAGGGGCCATACTGCTGGGACTGGCCTACGTTTATCTTCCCTTTATGGTTTTACCGCTTTATGCATCCATTGAAAAACTTGATACATCCCTGTTGGAAGCGGCCGAAGACCTGGGAGCCACGCCCTTTTGGCGATTTCTGAAGGTCACGGTGCCATTGACCAAATCCGGTATATTGGCCGGGTCACTTCTGGTGTTTATACCGTCGGTCGGCGTTTTTGTGGTTTCGGATCTTTTGGGAGGAGCCAAGGCCATGATGATAGGAAACCTGGTGCAGCTTCAGTTCGGCCCGGCTCGAAACTGGCCCTTCGGTTCGGCCGCCTCGTTTATCTTGATGACGATTGTTCTTTTGGCGGTATTTGGCTATCTGAAGTTTGCCGGAGGAAAAGAGGCACTGGAGGAGATGCGATGAAAGTGAGGGGATTTTTTCAACCCCTGACCTGGTTTACGGGGGCCTGCTATCTCTTCCTTTATCTTCCCATTTGCGTTCTGGTGGCGTTTTCTTTCAATACGTCCCGGTTCAGTGTTGTCTGGAGAGGGTTTACCTGGGAGTGGTATGTCAAGCTTATTCAAGACCCCTTGGTACTGGATGCGTTGAAAAACAGCGTTATCGTAGCTCTGGTGGCCATGATCCTTTCCACAATTATCGGTACGCTGACCGCCTACGGGCTCTATCGATATCGCTTCCGGGGGAAAACCGCCTTCGATGGAATTCTTTTCCTTCCCATTGTGACACCCGAGATCGTGGTGGGCATTTCACTGGTAATCTTTTTTGTTCTGATCCACGTTAATCTCGGTCTCAAAACCATAATCATTGCCCACGTGGCGTTTGATATTCCCTTTGTGATGTTGATCGTGCGGGCCCGACTCCAGGGTATGGACCGCACCCTTGAAGAAGCAGCGATGGACCTGGGGGCTGATGAGTGGACAACCTTTTTCAAGGTCACGATCCCCCAGTTGCTGCCGGGGATCATCGCAGCCGCCCTTCTGGCGTTCACCCTTTCTTTTGATGACTTTGTCATCACCTTTTTTGTGGCCGGTGTCGGTTCCACCACCTTGCCGCTAAAAATATATTCCATGGTGAGACTGGGTGTTTCACCGAAAATAAACGCCCTGAGTGCTCTGATTGTGTTCGTTTCCATTATGCTGATAACGATATCCGATAGATTGCAACGGAAGTCAACGGCCACCCGCAGAGCGGGTGGCTTGAATTTTCGGCCATAGGCCGAAAAGGCAAAAGCACTTCAGTGCTTTCAACGGTGCACTTGCAACCGGGTGCGGAGCACCCGGTTTGTATGGCAAGAAATCAGTCTGGTTTCAAAACTTTTTTTGAGCCGTTTGCAATACGATTATTAACACCAACAAAGGAAAGAGAGGATAAAATCATGAAAAAAAAAGACAAAAAGACACGAATCGATGAATTGGTTGAAGCATTTGAGGCGGGACAGCTGACCCGCAGGGGTTTCATTAAAAAGGCCACTGCATTGGGTCTTTCGCTGGCGGGGGCCCTGACGATTGCCGACAGTTTTTTCAGCGGAACCCGACAAGCTTACGCAGCCCAGGTGGACCGCAGCAAGCTTTCCAAACAACTCAACATCTACAACTGGTCGGATTATATCGCCGAGGATACGATACCGAACTTCGAGAAAGAATTCGGTGTCAAGGTCAACTATGACACTTACGAAGACAACGAAGCCATGCTGGCCAAACTGCAATCCGGGGCCACCGGATACGATATCGTTGTACCCACCGGTTATATGATCGAAATCATGCTCAAACAGGGTCTTTTAGCGCCCATCGATCACGAAATCATCCCTAATTTGAAAGGCGTATCCGAAACGCTGCAGGATCCCCCTTACGATCGCGGCAGAAAACATACGGTTCCCTGGCAATGGGGAACGACGGGGTTTGCTTACAATTCCAAGAAGGTCAGCGGCAAGGTAGACAGCTGGAAATTGCTTTGGGATCCTCAATATGAGGGAAAGATCACCCTGCTGGACGATATGCGCTCGGCGATCTCGGTGGCCCTTAAATATCGCGGCTATTCGTTGAACTCCACCAGCAAAAGTGAGCTGATGGAGGCCAAAAGAATGCTCATGGAACAAAAACCGCTGCTGAAAGCCTATATATCAGCGCCGGTTAAAAGCCTTCTGATCTCCGGTGAGGTCTGGCTGTCCCAGCTGTGGGTGGGCGATACCCTGATGGCAAAGGATGAAAACAACGATATTGAATACTGTATTCCCAAAGAAGGCTGTGAAATCTGGGACGACAACCTGGCCATTCCCAAGTCGGCGCCCCACAAGTACACGGCCCAGGTATGGATGAACTATTGCCTGCGCCCCGAAGTTTCGGCCGGCGTCTCCAACTTTGTCCACTATGCCACACCGGTTGAGGCTGCCAAAAAGCTGATCGACAAAAGCGATCTGAACAATCCCGGCATCTATCCGCCGCCGGAAGTCATGCAAAGGCTCGAATTCCAAAAAGATGTCGGCGAAGCGACGCGACTGTATGACCAGATTTGGACCGAGCTCAAAGCGGCATAATCTCTTTTAAACGCACTGGGAGGCTGGTATTTACGACAACGTTCTTTATTCGTGGCCATACAAACCGGGCGCTACTTGCAAGTGAGCCGCCTAAGGCACTGAGTGTTTTTGCCTTTTCGACAGCAATTGGAGCTCTTGCAGTAGAGGACGGCGCTTCCCGGAAAGGAATAGATCTATTCCAGATCGGTTCCCTTTGCGCAGGGAAGCGTACCGGTCAAGCCCCACGTTGCGAGACTGTGTCCCAATTTGTCATCCCGGCCAAGTCCCGCGGAGCGGGCGCGAGCCGGGATCCAGAACGCTTTGATTTCCTTTGGATATTCTGGATTCCGGATCTCGCCCACCTTTGGTGAACTCGTCCGGAATGGCCGAATTGATGTGTTCCGGCACAGTCTCTCCGCTGGTAGTCGTTAACTTGGAATTTCAAGTGTGACAAACGCCGATCAGTAAAGATGACAATAGGATTCGCTCGCTAACCCCGCAGCAAGCTGCGGGGAAGACGCTCACTTTCACGGTTCAAAATTAGATTTCAAAAGGTTTCAATGCTGGTTTCTTTGATACAAATCTTCAGATAGAGTTAATTATGAAAGTATTACTTCTTGGTGCAGGTGCCGTGGGCGAGGCCTATGCCGCCTTGACAGACCGGGCCGACCCGGACGGTCGATGGCTTGAAAAACTGGTGGTGGCCGATTTCAACCGGAATCGAGCACGCGAAGTGGCAAACAGGCTGGCAGGCGGCGAGCGGTTTGCGGCCCTGTGCATCGATGCCGGCAATCAGGATCAAGTGGCAGCAGCGATGAAAGCGCACGGCATCGATATCGTCCTGAATGGTTGCCCCCAGAGCTTTGACCAACCCATTTTTGATGCGGCTTATCAGGCCGGATGCCATTATCTGGACATGGCGATGACATTATCGGAAAAACATCCCAGCGATCCGTACAAAAAAGTTGGGGTCATGCTGGGCGATTACCAATTTGCCCGGCATAAAGACTGGGAGGCCAAGGGGCTGCTGGCGCTGGTCGGCATGGGAATCGATCCGGGTGTTAGCGAAGTGTTTGCCAGATATGCCGAAAAACACCTTTTTGACGAAATTGATGAAATTGGTGTGCGCGATGGATCCGACATGACGGTGGACGGCTATAGATATGCCACACAGTTCTCCGTGTGGAGTGTCATCGAGGAGTGCCTCAACCCTCCGGTATTCTGGGAAAAGGACAAAGGCTATTATACGACAGCCCCCATGAGCGAGCCGGAGGTCTTTGATTTCCCCGACGGTATCGGGCCATTAGAGGTGGTCAGCGTCGAGCACGAAGAGGTGATCAACCTGCCCCGCTGGATTACAAAGGGGCTCAAAAAAGTCACCTTTAAAATCAGTTTGGGTCCGGAGCTTATGGACGCCCTCAGGATGCTGAGCGATATCGGACTTGCCAGCAGCGAACCCGTCGATGTCAAGGGGGTTAAGATAATCCCCCGGGATGTTGTGGAAGCTTGCATGCCCGATCCGGCTAAAATCGGCCCCCTGATGCGCGGAAAAATTTGTGTCGGCACCTGGCTCAAGGGTCGCAAGAACGGCAAACCCCGCGAGACATATCTCTATCAGGTGGCCGATAACGAAGCGTGCATGCAGCAATTTAAATGTCAGGCCGTGGCTGCCCAGACGGCCGTCGGCCCCGCCATCGCCATCGAACTGCTGGCCAAGGGGGTCTGGAAAAAATTCGGTGTCCTGCCGCCCGAAGCCTTTGAACCCGATCCTTTTCTGGAGCGCATGGCATCCTATGGATTCCCATACCGCATTCGGGACAGCTGGCAGGAAGATCAAATAAAATAACCCCCTCCCCTTTTCCCTATTACAAATAGGGGACAGGCATTCGTTTATGCGTTTTATTAAAAAATGGGAACCGGAAGGTCGCCATATTTACCCTGATCCGGTGGCGTCTCAACACCGATAACGCGATTGGTTTGAAGATTTAATTTAACAAGTAAAAGCGGTTTCTGGTAACGCGCTTTTGAAATGATATCCTTGCCGGCCACATTTTTGTCCACCCCCGCTTTAGAGAAAAGAACTTTGTAAAGATTTCGATCAAAATCGGTTGGATTCATATGGTTGGTTGGATTAAAGCCGTGATCACGCTGTCCGGCCTGCGCTGACTCCATGGCCAGCTCGGGTATCTTCCACTCCAGCGGAATAATGTAAATAAGTTGTGCGGTGCGGGCAAAATCGATTTTTGGAGCTAGCTTGCGCTTTACTATTTTGTCTTGCATGGCGATTGCAACAATGGCATTTATTTGCCCTTCATCCATGGGAAAGGTTGAAATAACCGCCGCATTGTCCCGGGACACAGATGAAATATTGGATAGGGAATAGGATCGCAAGAATAGCCCCAACCCTATGGTACCAAATATCGTTAACAGATAGACAATTATTAATGTCCCTGTGCGTTTGACGCCTTTTTCAGGCAGAGTCCTTCTCGAAAGATAGCGCTTGTTTGGGTTGAGTTTTGGAAAAAATCTTCCTGTTTTCCGGTAGTAGCTTCGGTAACGCTCACCATATTTTTCAAGACAATCCCGCTCTTCACTTCTTGCTAAAAGATAATATACGAACAGCATGGAAACGTACATAAGAATGACAATCATGCGGGACCAAAATATCGCGATACCCAAACCGAATATGCTCCAGCCGATATATTGGGGATGCCGGATGAATCGATACAAGCCACCCTCAACAGCCCCTTTTTTCCTGAATTTGGCCCAGTAGAGTTGAATAAAAGAAATCAGGAAAATTGCTAAGCCCGTGCCCATCAGGGGCCAGCTGGCATATAAAAGAGAATTTATAAATACACTGTTTGTCTGGGCAAAATGAGGGAAGATATTTTGAACCAGCCAAAAGGTCGCACTGCTTTCGTTAAGAAATTGTAAAGGTGGTCGATACACCGAATAAAAGAAGACCGCGAAGGGTGTGCTCATATAAATCATTTCAAAGAAAATGACGATGTATGCAAACCAGATGGCAGAACGTGATGCTTTTTTATTGATTTCTTTGATATTCTCCATGGATACCCCGCCTCTATTGTATTGACAGCCCCATAATGGTCATCGCCGAGTGATGCTACCATACTAAGGTATTTAGCACAAAAAATCTTTTCCGTAGTGTAAGGAATTGTAACAGGTTGTATCAACTCAGCAATTTTTACACATACGGCCTCTTTCCTGCAAGCGAACGGGAGAAAATGCATGGCAGGTTATGGGTGAGCATATCAAAAGATATTGCAGATTTCACTTTCCGATTCTGTTTGACTCACCCAGGTTTTTTCAGTATGAATCTATCGATTGATCCATTCTCCTCCACTCATCCATATCTCAGTGAGAGCCAAAATGAAGAAACCACTCAAATTTTGCTGAA
>JASFTQ010000230.1:0-7634 GCA_050053515.1 Desulfobacterales bacterium
TGAAATGTTTTTGATGTTGTCCAGCGAGGCCCGCAGTTCCCGATCGCCTATTTTACGACCTTGTTTTGCGGCCAAAATCAGGTCCACAATTGCCCGGGGCTGGCTTACAGCCAGGCCCGGGATCCGGGCCGATGGGTTTATATAAAAATAAGCCTCTTCGTAGATGTGCCAATCGGTGGCCAGCCGCCCGCGGTACCGCAGCTCCTCATCCCGATCAATCAGGCCCTCAAAAACCTTGGCTTCTATTTCACTGCTGGAGTGATCTGCGGAGAGAATGGGGTTTAATACCGTTGCATCTCCAATAGAGGCTCTGATGTAGTCATTCAGGCGGCCGGGGTTGCCTCTGGTTTGCTGCTCGTAGGTGGGCACCCAGAAATAGGATTGCATCAAAATCATAATGATAAGCAGGGGTGCGAATAATAGCAAGCGTCGCGTCGTCATTTCATATACCCGGTGAACGGTTGCCCTGGTTTGAGGGTTTTTGAGTGGTGTGCTTCCCTTTTCAAAGGGAAGCTATCGAAAACAGATAATTTCCTTTCCGGGCTGCGAAGCACTGCCGAACGGCAGAATCCCCGCCCTTTAGGGGGGAAAGCTTCACTTAACATTTACTGCAGTTTTTAAGCATAAGAGTTTAGGTTTTTTTCGTCAAGGAATTAAGATGTCTTTCTATTTGCGTGGACTATTGCAGGCGACATTTGTACCTTGTCAGGGGTTAGTTGGAATAATAGAGGATGCCATTTCGCAGGGGCAGGTATATCACTCAAATGCCGCGGCAAGTAGTGTCTTGGTGTAGTCGCGTTCAGGAGACGTGAACACTGTTTGGGCCGGACCTGCCTCAACAATGACCCCGGATTTCATGACGATTACTTCATGGCAGAGTGCTTTTACAATCTTTAAGTCATGGGTGATGAACAGATAGGTTAATCCATACTTCAATTGTAAATCCCTGAGAAGATTAATGACCTGGAATTGCACGGACCTATCCAGAGATGAGGTAGGTTCATCCAATACGATCAATTTGGGCTTGAGCACAAGCGCCCTGGCAATGGCGATCCTCTGTCGCTGACCGCCGGAAAATTCATGGGGGTAACGATGGCGAACATCCGGGTCAAGACCGACATCCTGCAGTACCTTGACTATTTCTTCATCAAATCTATCTTTGTCTTCCGGTTTGTGGATCTCAAGCCCCTCTTCAATAATTTTTGCGATGGACATCCGCGGGCTCAGGCTGCCGAACGGATCCTGAAAAACGACTTGCAAATCTTTTCGCAACAACCGCATTTGCTTTTGACTGTAACCGTCAATCGGTAAATTATGGAATGCAATGTCGCCATCACTTTCAACCAGTCGCAATAGTGCCAAACCCAGGGTCGTCTTTCCGGATCCACTTTCCCCGACGACTCCCAGCGAATGTCCCTGCCGAACCCGCAGGGTGATGCCGTCCACCGCTTTGACGTAATCCCGGGTCCTTTTTAAAATACCTTTTTTTACCGGGAACCATACTTTCAGATCTTTTGTCTTAACCACCGTACCCGCATTGCTCTCTGCCGGAGCTGGCGCGCCGCCGAGGTCGGATTGCATCAGCAGATTTGTATAATCATGTTGCGGATTGCTGAATATTTCTTCGGAACTCCCGGTTTCGACGATCTGACCCTGATACATGACAGCAATACGATCTGAAAACCTCCGGACCACACTAAAATCATGGGTGATCAGTAAAACCGCCATGTCAAATTGCCGTTGAAGATTTTTGAGAAGATCAATAACCTGAGCCTGAACCGTAACGTCCAAAGCGGTGGTGGGCTCATCGGCAATGAGCAATTCCGGGCTATTGGCCAGGGCCATGGCGATCATGGCCCGCTGCCGCTGCCCTCCTGAGAGTTCGTGGGGATAGGAACTCATGCGTTTGTCGGCATTTTCAATACCGACGACCTCCAACAATTCCAGGGTCCTTTTACTGGCTTCGGTTTCGCTGACCCCTTTGTGCAATATCAGCACCTCGTTTATCTGTCTTTCAATCGAATGAAGCGGATTAAAGGCGGTCATGGGTTCCTGGAAAATCATTCCGATTTTATTGCCGCGAATAGATCGGAGCTGATCATCTGTCGCCCCAAGTGTTTCCGTATCACCGAAGTAGATTGCCCCGGAAGGATGAGACGCGGGTGGATAAGGCAGCAGACGCAATATGGAATGGGCCGTAACAGATTTACCGCAGCCGCTTTCACCCACCAGCGCCATGGTCTCGCCACGGTTAACGCTGAGCGAGACCCCTTTAACCGCATGGATTACACTTTCGGCCGCTTTAAAGTCAACCGATAGGTTTTCGATGCTTAACAGGGGTTCAGTCATAGGCCAGTTTCCCATCTAGGCAAGCCGGTTTTTGGGGCCGGGTAAAAGTCAATTGGCGCCGTCGACGACATGGTTCCGGGGTGTTGGAGTACCGGAGCATTGGAGTGTTGGGTGAAATTCAACCAGGTGTGGGCAACTCATTATGACCACCCGAATATGCCTGTAGATACTTTTCCCATTACTCCATTTATCCAATACTCCAGCATTCCTGGGATTTATTTCCAGAGTCTCCACGTAAGGCAGCTCAAAACCGGTCACCCGGGCCCGGTGTTTCCAAAGCTACTCGTTTGCTGTATGGCGCGGATCCAGCGCATCCCTGGCAGCTTCTCCGATAAACACAAGCAGCGTTAGCATCAGCGATAGGATAACAAAAGCGGAGATGCCGATCCAGGTGGCATGCAGATTGGCTTTGCCCTGCCGCAGCAACTCTCCCAAAGAAGGTGAACCGGCCGGCAGCCCGAAGCCTAAAAAATCCAGTGCCGTCAAGGTGGTAATGGACCCGCTCAGAATAAAGGGCATAAATGTTATCGTCGATACCATGGCGTTGGGTAAAATGTGACGAAACATGATGATCACATCTCCCAATCCCAAGGCCCTTGCAGCCCGAACATACTCCAGGTTTCGGCCCCTTAAAAATTCCGCTCGCACCAGATCCACCAGCGCCATCCAGCTGAACAGCAGCATAATCCCCAGAAGCCACCAAAAATTGGTCTGCACGATGCTGGCTAGAATAATCAGCAGATACAAAATGGGAAGACCGGACCAGATCTCTATAAAACGCTGACCCAGCAGATCAATCCAGCCACCGTAATACCCCTGCAGGGCGCCTACCGAGACACCGATGAAAGAGCTTATTAAAGTGAGACACAAGCCGAACAGCACTGATATCCTGAGACCATAGATCAGCCTGGCAACAATGTCTCTGCCTTGATCGTCGGTTCCCAGCCAATTGTCAGCCGATGGCGGTGCCGGTGCAGGGACGGAAAGGTCGTAGTTAATCGTATCATCGGCGAAAGGTATCAACGGCCAAAGGGCAAAGCCTTTTTCCTTGATCAATTCCTGTACAAAAGGATCACGGTATTCGGCTTCGGTCTTGAATTCTCCGCCGAAAGTCGTTTCGGGATACACCTTAAAAATTGGAAAATACAGCTTGGAGTTATGATACACCAGCACGGGTTTATCATTGGCGATGAATTCGGCAAACAAACTAACCAAGAAAAGAAAAAGAAAAAGCCATAAAGACCAGAAGCCGCGGCGGTTAGCCTTGAAACTGCGCCAGCGGCGCTGATTGATTGGATTGAGTCGAAACCGTTTTCTTTTCTTTTTGTCAGATTTCATGATTGCCTGGTTTCAAAATCAATTCTCGGATCTACGACGGTATAGGTAATATCGCTGACGATTTTCAGCAGCAGCCCCAATAACGTGAAAATATACAACGTACCAAACATAACGGGATAATCCCTGTTCAAGGCGGATTCAAAACCGAGGAGGCCAAGACCGTCGAGGGAGAAAATCGTTTCGATCAGCAAAGAACCGGTGAAAAACATACTGATAAAAGCAGCCGGAAAGCCTGCTATGATAATAAGCATGGCATTGCGAAAGACGTGCCCGTATAAAATTCGGTTTTTCTTTAACCCTTTGGCCAGGGCGGTAACCACATACTGTTTGCCGATTTCATCCAGAAACGCATTTTTCGTGAGCATGGTCAGGGTGGCAAACCCTCCAATCACCAGCGCAGTAACGGGAAGTGCCAGGTGCCAGAAATAGTCCAATATCTTGCCCCCCAGGGACAATGTCGCAAAGTCATCCGAAACGAGACCGCGCAGCGGAAACCAGTCCAAATAAACCCCGCCACAAAACACGACAATTAACATGACCGCGAACAAAAAACCGGGTATGGCAAATCCGACAATGATGGCCGTACTGGACCACACATCGAACATAGAGCCATGTTTGACTGCTTTTCGAATTCCCAAAGGTACGGAAATCAGGTAGATGATGAGCGTACTCCATACACCTAAGGATACGGAGACCGGGAGTTTGGAAACAATCAGCCCGATAACGGAGCGCCCCCGAAACAGACTTTCACCCAGGTCAAAAACCAGGTACTTCCTGATCATGTTGAAAAAGCGGATATAGGCAGGCTTGTCGAAGCCGTAAAGTTTTTCGATTTTTTCGATAAGCTGGGGATCAAGCCCTCTGGCGCCGCGATATTTACTGGTGACGTCATAGCCGGGGTCGGTTGTTCTGCCCGTCTCCCCTTTTTCGCTGCCCATAAAGCGTGAGGTGGCCCTGACCTCTTCTCCCTGAAGCCTGGCAATCATCTGTTCCACCGGGCCGCCCGGAGCTGCTTGAATGATAATGAAATTAAGCGTGATAATACCGAGGAGGGTAGGAACGACGAACAACAATCGTCGTATAATGTAATCGATCATTCGATTTCAGGTTTATTATTTTTTGAGGGTTTTCTTGTAATCAATCAATTTTGCATTCTTATCCGCGTCGATCCACCACGTATCAAAACCCAGCGAGTACCGCGGTATGACCTGCGGCCGTGAGAACTTGTTCCAGTAAGCCACGCGGTATTTGGCGATGTGCCATTGCGGAATCACAATGTGCTCCCATAGCAGCACCCGGTCAAGCGCTCTGGTCCTGTTTACCAATTCCCTGCGATTCGGCGCTGAAATTATCAGCTCGATAATTTCGTCAACCACCGCACTTTTTATACCGGCATAATTTCGTGTGCCGGCAATGTCTGCCGCACTGGAACTCCAGTATTCCCGTTGCTCATTGCCGGGTGATTCAGATTGACGAAACCATGTCACCATCATATCAAAGTCGTAATCCCGCCGTCGATTTACGAATTGGGCGGTGTCCACGACGCGGATATTCATCTCTATGCCCAGCCGCGATAGGTTTTTCTTAAATGGCAGTGCCACCCGTTCGAAGGTGGGGTCGATGAGCAAGATTTCGAAGTTAAAAGGATCACCGGTTTTTTTATTGACCAGCTTATTTCCTTTGATTTCCCAGCCGGCTTGTTTCAACAGACGAAGCGCTGTTCTGATGTTGTTGCGGATGTTGCCGGAGCCGTCTGTTTTGGGCGGTTGATATTCTCTTTCAAATACGTCGGGGGGTAGGCGATCCCGATAGGCTTCGAGAATCTTTAATTCCTCCGGGCCGGGAAGCCCGCTGGAGGCCAGTTCTGAATTTGAAAAAAAGCTCGTGCTGCGGGTGTATTGCCCGTAAAAGAGAGTTTTGTTGGTCCATTCAAAATCAAAGGCATATGCCAGCGCCTCTCTTACTTTTCTATCCTTAAAAACGGGTCGACGCGTGTTGAAAACAAAACACTGCATGCCCTGATTGACATCATTGTCAAGTTCTTCTTTTATAATGAAACCATTGTCAAACGGAGGGCCATTGTAAGCTGTGGCCCACGCCCTTGAGACGTTCTCCTGGCGGAAATCATATTCTCCTGCCTTAAAGGCATGCAGCGACACTGTAGGATCTCGATAGTAATCATAGGTCATGGTAGCAAAGTTATAGCGGCCTTTGTTGACCGGATGATCTTTGGCCCAATAGTCACCGTCCCGCCGGTAAGTAATGGAGCGTCCGGCTTTGAACGCCGAAATTACATACGGTCCGCTTCCGATGGGAATCTCCAGGCCGGGTTTTGTGAAATCGCGTCCTTCCCAATAATGTTTCGGTAAAACAGACAGCTGCCCGATGATTAGAGCCAGCTCTGGATTTGGTTTCTCGCTAAGGTAGAACTTGACCCTAAGATTGTCCAGGGCTTCAACCTTTTCGACATCGGCCCAGTACTTGCTATACAGCGGATCGCCTTTGTCCATCAGCAGGTTAAAGGAATAGACAACATCAGTGGCAGTGACGGGTTTGCCGTCATGGAATTTGGCTTTGGAATTAAGGTGATAAATCACCCAGGATCTATCTTCAGGCAGTTCGATTTTTGCGCCGATCAAACCATACTCTGTGAGGGGTTCGTCCAGAGATTGGACGGTCAGGGTATCGTACATTAAGCCGATACCCGCAGCCGGAACGCCCCTGATAATAAAAGGATTCAAGCTGTCGAAGGTGCCGATGGCGCCCAGGGTCACGTCCCCGCCTTTGGGCGCATCAGGATTGGTATAATCGAAGTGTTTGAAATCGTGACTATATTTGGGCGTTCCGGTCAAGGCCAGGGCGTGTGAGAATTGTATCTCCTGTTGGCACCAACCGTTCCCCGGCGCAATCGCCAACAATATGCAGGCTATCATTATTTTCAAAGCGGTTTTGTGATCCATGAAGCATTGTCCCTATTGTTTTTTTCAACGGGGTTAGAGTTTCATCGGAATTGAGTTTGGCGGCCGGCGATATATTATTCACCCGACCGTTTTTTCAATGGCCGCTTTTCAAGTTTGCTCTTAACGGATTTTGATCTATCCGCTTGGGGACTCAATATTTCCTTCAGTTTTTCAATGGATTCCAATTTCTGCCGGATCAGCTTTTTTTCGATCTCATCCGGATCATGGGCAGACGCTTGATCCAGATGTTTGACTGCTGCTTCAAGTCCGGTCAGGGTTCCCTTGCTGGCGGCTGCATCAGCCTTGAACAGAAGAATCATCAGGTCGATGCTGTTGATACGGGATTTGGCCATACTGCGCAGCGCCTCGGTGGTTGCATAGAAAAGGGCCCGGTTCAGGTAGGATTTGATTCCCGCAAAGTCTGGCATACCCGGGACTTCCATCAAAGCATCGGCCTTTCCGATATAGTATTCAAAAGCCAAAGGAAAAACTTCTTCACGGGTATAAGCTGATTTAATCTGCTCCGGTGGCTGTAAACCGGGCATAATGACAATGCGATTTCTGCCCTTGGGAGAGAATTTACCCTTCCAGATTTCCACCGCACCATCCCGGGAAGTAATGAAATATTTCTTCATGTTCTGATAACTTGTAAAAAGCATAAGCCCGATCAATATTGTCAGGCCGATGCTGAAAAAAAGAATAATTTTTTTCAAGGGGTCCGGCGGAAGCGTTTCATCTGTCGGTGGGTGGATCTCATCCGATGTGTATTCTGCGGGGAGCGGCAAAGCTTCTGCGGGTTTTGTATTATCTTCAGGCGGCTTTTGCCCAGTTGGTTTTAGATCCGCATTTGTTTCTTCAAATCGGGCGGGTGGAACCGGGGGTTTGGTTTCTTTTTCAGTCTTCGGCCTGACCGTTGGTTTCTTTTTCACAGATTTGGGGGGGGCTCCGGGTTTTTTGGCAGCGCGAGTCCTGGCGGCAGGTTGTTTT
>JASFTQ010000231.1:0-7619 GCA_050053515.1 Desulfobacterales bacterium
TTTTTCTACAACAACGATGCAGGATCCCCTTTGAATGATATAAGCCAGCTCCCCCTCTTCTCCCTGGATGATGAATCTTTGACCGGCCTTTACATATCTATAGGAAATATCCTTCAGCAGGGGTTTGAATTCATCAAGAAACAAGAAATTTAGAAACTTGGTTCGTAAGTTCGCGGTTCCTTCCTCGGCGCGCACCCGTTTAAAAAAATCACAACTCAAACAGGAATCACGTTTTTCGGCAAAAGTACCCTGGACTTTTCCTCCGCAAAACGTTCCGGCCACCGCCCAGCAAAATCTGCCGGCGCAGGTTCCTGAATTAATACCATCAAAAGTGGAATCAGCCGCTGCAGGGCAAACACCGAGTTCATCTGCACGTTTTCCCTCCGGTTCCCGCCCGCAATGTTTATACTCCCAGCAATTTGGTTTTTGAGAGGTCATGGCTGCTCTCCGATAATAGAACCCATCTCAAGCACCAGTTTACGGCAGGTTTCGACAAATTTGGTACCCCCCAATTTTTGTTCTTCTTTTTCAAACTGGGCTACAAGTATGCGTTTTTCTTTTTCAGACAGCTCCTGTTCAGCCATTTTGAAAAAAACGTGATCCTCGAGGTGGATGTGTTTTTTCAGGATTGAAATGTAAGCAGCCAGATTTTCGAGGAGGGTGGTGGTTGCGATTTCATCGCCGCCGGCATAGCTGTCAATGGATTCAAAAATTTTTTCAATAAAATCCCGGCACTGCTCGTGTTCATGCCTCAATGAACCAATGGGGCCATCGAAAAGTCCCCCTTTTTTTTGGGCCAGCAGACCAAACATCAAATATTCTTCTTTGAAATGGTGATATTTATCCGCAAAATTACGGGCAAACTCCACGGCCTTGGCAAAAAATTCTTTCGGTGGTCTTTGGCCCTGTTCAAGATCGTCTCTTGCCCGTGAGAGCGAGACAAGCGATTCTCGAATGATCAGGTGCTCTCTGACCAATATGTCCGTAACATTCATTGGGGTATCCGGCTAGAAAAAAGAAAATACGTATTTCTATCATCCTGAAACCCACTCCTCCTGCAATATGTCACCTTGAACACCAACAACGACATATTTAACGGGAACTCTTCGGCCGGCAGCCCGGGCCGCTTGTTGGGCCAAATTCAACAGCCCCATACAACAGGGAACCTGCATGATCAATACAGTGAGGGTGTTAATATGGGCATCGTCGAACCATGCTTTTATTTTCTCCAGGTATATCTCCTGTCCGCTATCGAGCTTTGGACAGGCTATTGCGATGGATTTATCCTTTAAATAATCGCGATGAAAATCACCTAATGCATAGGCGACACAATCCGCGGTGAGCAGTACGTCGGCATTCCGATAATAAGGCGCTGTTGGGGATATCAGATGCAGTTGAATGGGCCATTGGGTCAACTGAGATTGAATTTTTCCGACAGTTTGTTGGCCATCATCGTCTTTTTGGTTTTCAAAGTTCATCATCCGGGACCCCGGACATCCCTCAAATACTTGCATTTTTAAGCCTCCGTTATATAAACTTTTTTTCCAGCCGATCGATAAAGGCTTCATACTTTTCCGGTGGAACGCCTATCTGTTGATCGGCTTCATTGAACCGTGAAAGTGAGCGCTAACCCCGCAGCTTGCTGCGGGGTTAGCGAGCGAATCAGAAAATAGATAGAATTCCTCTCGGGGAAGATTCCCTGCAGCTTGCTGCAGGGTACGCTTCAATTTGGAGTACAGCTCGCCAATCTGATGCGTGGAAAGTTGATTGCCCAATTTTTTGATCGGCCGGGACTAATTGAACTCCTTGGATTCAGACCCGATCTTTTTGGGTATGGTGGTTAAGCTGGTGTCCTCCGTGCGGCCTAAGGTGTCGGCAATTCTGTCCATCAATTCCTGTTCCCGATCTTCAGGCAAGCGATGAATCGCCACAATGTCTTTTAGAAGGCATGTTCCGACATTGCACGGTCCGCATCCAATGTCATAATCATTTAAAATACTGCCGACTTCCGGATAGGCATCAATGATCTCCTTGATTCCTTTATTCAAGTATTCATCCATCTGAAAGCACACCCCCAATATCATCATGTTTAAATTTCTTTTAACATTACCAAATCCGCGATCGAGGACATTGACTTAAGTCAAATGGACGGGGGACCCTTATTGCCGGCAAAATGATCCTCGGCTAATGGAAATCATCGTTAGAAATCCGCAGACTTGATGTTATGAATCCCTAAAAGAAAATAGCCTGGGAACTTAAAGTAGTGTTGAGTCCGGTAACGAATTATTGAACATCAAAGGTCTGCAGCTTTATGAATCTTTTTAAAGCCCAAATGGTGATTTATCTGGCCGGAGCCGACCCCTTTGCAGACGACAGATTCGGCCGTCTTTCAGTGAGCAAAGAAGGTCTGTTAAAACGCGATCGGTTGGTTCTCCGCTTCTGTCGGGAGGCCGGAGTCCCCATCGCGGTGACCACGGCCGGAGGGTACGCCAGAAATATTGAGGACACTGTTGATATTTATTTGCAAACCGTAAAAGCCGCCATCGAATGGCATCGGCGCATGGTTTCAATTAGCTGAGTGTATACGTTTACAGGTTCAGCGGTTCAGAATTCCGGTTCTTTTGTTAACCGTGCGGGTTGGTTCAAATGCCGATTGCCATGAATCTATGGCTCAGATGTGATGTGACCCTGAACCCTTGAACGGTTTCAGTTTATTTTGGTCTTGCTTTCATACCGAAATCATCATAGTCTTATAAACTGTTGCCCAAACATATTTTCGCGGAGTCTAAACCGTTTTTTGGTCGATCCGCCTCCTTGCAAGCGCCGCCTTTTAAGGCCTGATTAAGGGAAGCCCCGCTTTTTAGGGCCTGTAGCTTCATTAATCTAAAGCTTGCTCCAGTCCCGCTTTCAGCGGGATAAGATTTATAGGCAAGAAACATTTTAATGATCGCTCAACAATGTTTGGGCCACAGCCGGCAAATTTCCGACTATCCATAACCGGGGGATCTGTATGGCTCAAAATTATCAAAATGTGAAGGTTTTGATTATTGATGATGAGCAACATATCCTCGATCTACTATACGAAATTTTGGAACGACGCGGCTTCGATGTTTATCCGGCCACCAGCGGAGAAGAGGGGATCGAGGTTTTCAAGAAGGAAAAACCCACCGTTGTCCTTACCGATATAAGACTGCCCAGAGCCTCCGGTATTGATATCTTAAAATTCGTAAAAAGGGTATCACCCGTCACCCAGGTCATAATGATTTCCGGATACGGGAGCACCGATGATGTGATCGAGGCGCTGCGATTGGGTGCCAGCGACTATCTCATGAAGCCTTTTAATATTGGTATTTTGATTCATACCGTTATTCGCAGTGTGGAAAGACACGAGCTGATAATGGAAAGAATCAGCCGGCGCGAGACGCTTGAAAAAGAAGTCAGGGAGCGAACCGCAGCTCTCACCAACACGTTTCACGAAACCGTCAAAGCCCTGGGACTGCTTACCGAAAAACGAGATCCTTATACCGCCGGCCATCAGCATCGGGTAGCCCTGCTGGCCCTGGGGATCGGCAGAAAGCTGGGCTTGGCATCACAAGAGTTGGAAATCATCCATGTGGCCTCACTGCTTCACGATATCGGTAAAGTAGCGGTGCCGGTCGAGTTGTTAACCAAACCAACGGAATTGAACCAACCTGAGGCAGAGTTGATAAAAGCGCATCCTCAGGCCGGCTATGATATTATCAAGGATATACCGTTTGTCGAATCACTCGGCAAGGACGTGTCGATTATTGTATTGCAACACCATGAACGATTGGATGGATCCGGTTATCCCAGGGGACTGAAAAGTGAGGAGTTGGAATTGGAATCAAAAATTTTAAGTGTTTCGGACGTTGTTGAAGCCATGTCTTCCCATCGCCCTTACAGGGCTGCCAAGAATATGGAATCCGCCAAAGCGGAAATCATTGAGGGCAGCGGTAAAATCTATGCCCCGGACTGTGTCGATGCCTGCCTGCAATTAATCGAAGAAAACAGGGATGATAACGGAATGCTCTTTGAATGTCTTGCCCAAACAAACAGAAATAGTTATTGATCCTTTCTCAATGCAACAACGCTGACATTTCCCTGAGTCCCCGTTTCAGATACGCTGTAAATTGCTCCAAAGAATCTTGCATGTTTGATTTGCCGGTTATGGCAATCGTGATGCGATCGTTGATGGTCGTGTAGCAAATACCAAACCCATCGTCTACCACCGGACCAAATCCGGACAATACGACCCCATGCGGATCCGGATTGCTGGTGGTGGACAATGTGTCGTGGCGCAGCGTCAGCCAGCCGATGTCGCGAAACAACTCGGGTTCAGCAAGAACACCGATTTGTTTTCCGAACTGCTCGTAAATGCTTAGAAGGCCAAATAAGTGTCTTTCCACTCCCTGGCCGGCCATGCACGCTTTCATTCTGCTGACATGCTTGCGAGCCGCTTTACGCAGGGAGGACGCTCGGGTTTTCCTATCACAGACGGGGGACAGCATGTTTTTAATAAACTGATGGGATTCATTTGAAACTGACCGCAGGGTCTCGGTACGGCCGTTTTGAAACCTGCGGGTGGAGGCGACCTCATAAACGCTTTTACACTTGCCGAACAGTTTGTAGAGCGCGATTTGCAATGCCAGCTGAACAAAGGCATCCGGACTTATTTTAGACGATTTAATGAAATCTTTGCCGAAATCCCGAAACGCTATCACCCGGGTCGAAGTGTTTTCGATGAAACGATTGAAATCTTTGGCCGCCTTCAAGATGGTGCGGTGAATCCTATCGTCAAACTGAAATTTCAGCCTGCGGGGGCGGCATTCTGATTTCAGGCCCCTGGGTTTTTCCAAACGCTGCCACATGACACTTTCATCGTAAATAAACTTGATCAGCCGATGCACGGGATAACCATCGAGACCGGAATGCTCTCCGCTCACACCGAACCTGCCGTTCTTTCCGACAATGAATTGAAACGACTTATCAAACCAGCGATTTTTGCCATCGCCGTGAAGGATTGCTCGAAAGCGGTCATCCAGTGTCATTGGGCTGAAATCATCCAGGCATAAGGCAAATAGAGCCGATTCTATTTCCTCCAGCAGGGTTTCGTTCCGGGGATGGATATTCAACAGGGCCTTTCTTGCATCGGCCCAATCATCCCGATTCATGGTTGTCAGTACGGCAATGGCTTCATCATCTCTGACCGCATCGGCCCCTGAAGCCAATATGGATGCCAGTTCTGCTTCAATTTCTCCAATACCTCTGAGATCTCCCGAATTTCTGAGCACATTCAGCGTAAAAAGGTTTCCCTTGTGCAAAACGACGATATGTTTTTTTCGAGGTGATGTGGGATTTTGCCGCGAAATGGGGCATCTCAACAAATCAATATGTCTTTGGGGTATCCGCGTGGTGGAAAACAATTTTTTGAACTGCATCATGCACAACGGACCGTATGGGTCCCGGTCGACTTCGAGTTCCTCACTGTCGATCAGAGATTTAAACCGGAGCGTCAAATAAATGAGCATTGCAGATCGCCTGACTTGCGACAATTCTCCAGCCTGAGGGTTTTCGTCACACACGGTGGAAAAATTGACGTTTATGGGCAGGGGTATCCTGGACGACAAATATTTACGGTTCCAAAAAGGCTCCAACCAGTTGGTCAAATCCGGCCTTTGGGACCATTGAATTAAGTTTTTTTGTAACTTTTCCCCGTCTCCGCCGCGCTCTCGGAATTGGTCAACGATTTTTTTTGTGTTATTGAACTCGGATTCGGTGAGCAGCGGTTGGATCCATTCGATGAATTTGAGGCAGGTTTCATCAAGGCCGGGTAGGGGCAGTTTCGGTAGAAGATGCTGCTGGTCGAAAGTTTTGTGCGAAACGTCTTCGTTCATCGTATGGTCGTTGAAAAATGGGCGGGTTTTTTGGAATGATTTTTATATTAATTTTGGGTGTTTTGTCAATTTCCATCAAAAATTATAAATTAACACTTGATTCTTCTATAGAAGAATAGTATATAGATTGAACAGAATAATTCGAGAAAAGAAGAATGGTGAGGGTGGGTGATGCGCAAAATTGCGGTTGCGATGGCCAAAGGCGGCGTTGGAAAAACCACCACGGCCGTAAATTTAGCCCATGGACTGGCACGACGGGGCCGCAGGGTTCTGCTGGTGGATTGTGACACCCAGGGGCAGGCCGCCAAATTTTTGGGGGTGAAACCGGAATTGGGCCTGTATGAATTTGTTATCGGGAAGAATGAAAAGGGCCGGGCCGTTTACAAAAAAGATACCCTTTATCCTTGCCGTAACAATCTTTGGTTGCTTGCCGGCGGCATCAGGCTGGTGGAGCTCAAACACTGGCTGGGTGAACAACCCCGATCGGCAAGACAGACAGCCCTGGCCGCTAGTATCGTCCCCAAAGAAGGCAGCCTTGATTATCTGATATTTGACTGTGCACCGGGTTGGGATGTCCTGAGCGTTAATATCCTGATGGCCGTCAACGAAGTCCTGTGTCCGGTGGCTTTGCAGGGGCCTTCCCTGGAGGGGCTAAAGACGTTTTTTGGTTATCTGATGTCAGCGCAGCGACTGAACCTCGGATTGCAGCTCAAATATATTCTGCCGACCATGTTCGATCAGAGAACGAATCATAGCTTTGAGATATTACGTCAGCTCCGGCGGCTATTTCGTAAACAGATTTGCGATCCCATCCACTGTAATGTGAGGTTGTCCGAGGCGCCGGTGCGGGGTAAAACCATTTTCGAGTATCGTGCCAGTGCCGTCAGTGCGGATGATTATAAAAAATTAATATGGAGGGTTGATAATGACGGCCACGAGTGAAAACAAACCCCCGGATTTTTTTAATGAAAAACCCCGTGACCCGGTCAATGTTGCCATCGGGCCCGAGAGTGCATCCAGCCGGTCAAGCTCGAAAAAAACTGCTTCGGATAATAAGCGCAAAGCCGGATTTTATCTGTCGGTCGAAGTTTTAGATCGATTCAATCGAAAATTTCATGAACTAAAACTCGAAGGCGCTGCCGTTGAAAATAAATCGGCCTTGCTGGAGTTGGCCATTTCATTTGCTTTGGAGGATATGGGCAAAGGTCGGGAAAGTCGCTTGCTGGCGCACATCATGCATAGGGGTCCGTAACCCGATCTAGACAACATTCAGCAAAAGGTTTGAAAGGTTCTCAAACCGTTGCAAGAATTTTTAACGTTATTCCCGGGACATGACCCAGGCAAAACTGTTCGGGGATAACCGGGTATCATTTGGCCGACCTCAATGTACCCCGGTAAAGGGAAAAGAAAATTCCAAACATGCTAAGACAAGCGAAAACAATGAAAGCAACGCGCACACTTTTGATGAAAACCGGATAATAGATCGGCGTAATTTGCACCCTTCCGATGAACAAGGCAAAAATCAATGTCGCAATACCCATGCTGAGCATCTGACCCAAAAGTCGCATGGTTCCCACCGAAGCAGAGGCAATTCCGTAAAACCTTTTGTCAACCGAGCTCATGATAGCGTTCATGTTGGGTGATGAAAACAGCGCAAAGCCGAAGCCCAGTATCATCAAGCTGGCGATGATATACATCAGGAAA
>JASFTQ010000232.1:0-7541 GCA_050053515.1 Desulfobacterales bacterium
CATGAATTTGACCCGAAGAACTGGGGTATAAAATAGCGACCATGCTATCCAGAGGGCATAAACTTATAAAATCATGTCGCTTATATTTAGCCCCTATTGTTGGTCTATAATTTAAGTACTAATTTTGGTACCATTAGATGGGGAATATGTTGCAGGCAAAATTTAGCGTTAAAGAATCACAAGCCCGATTTTTGAGCAGATATAAAGAATACGGATTTAAGGATAAAAGTTCCATGTTGAGAGCCGCTATCGATCAATTAAAAAAAGAACTGGACCTCGAGCAACTGAAACAGTCGGCAGATTTATATGCTGAAATTTATTCTGAAGCGGATAATCTGAAAGAGCTCACTGAAACTGCCATAAGTGGATGGCCCGAATGACGCTGCTAAAAAGGGGCATGGTCATAGACGTTAACCTTGACCCGGCAATTGGCGCTGAGACAGGAAAAATTAGACCCTGCATCATCGTAACAAACGATGTGTACAATGAAAGACTTCCGGTCATTCAGGTTGTTCCGATTGCCGCTTGGAGTGCTAAGAAAGCTAAAATAGCAACCAATATAGAAATCAGTCCTAGCCAAGGCAATGGTCTCTCAAAGAAATCGGTAGCCGATTGCCTTCAAACACGCCCGATTGACCGTCGACGCCGGCTCGTTGGAATTCGAGGGAAATTATCACCTTCAATAATGCACAAGGTTGGTCAATCTTTGAAAATCGTTTTTGAACTTCATTGAAGTATGCTCCAATATTGACCGGTTCGCTTTCCTGCAAGCCCCGCCCCTTGGGGCGGGGAGCCTTACTTGACATTTGTGGAATTTATTTGATGAATGTCAGCGCCAGGAATCCGGCCCGGCCCCTTTTTAACAACATCCGAACGCTGTCTCCGTCTTCAATGGCAGCATACTCCGTGCGGAGATCATCCGCCGTTTTGACCGGCGTGCGGTTCACTTCCTTGATAAGATCGCCTTGCCGAAACCCGGCCGAATCGGCCTTGCTACCCGGCTGGACACCGGTAATCAGCACGCCTTTTTCATCAGCTTCGTAACCGAAGCGCCGGGCCGTTTCTCTGTCCAGCGCCTGGAGCATCAGCCCCAGTTGACCGTTGGGTTCCTGGGGCTCCTTGCCGGCCATCATGCGGTCGTCCTGTCGTTTGGCGGTTTCGATATCAATTGTTTTTTTGCGGCCATCGCGTATTAATTCTATCGATGCCCGTTGCCCCACACCGATATCTGCAATCAATCCGGACAACTCCCGGGCGGATGTTACGCGGTTCCCGTTGACGGAGACTATGATATCGTTGGGTTTGATTCCGCCTTTGTCTGCCGGATCTCCTTCAAAAACCCGGGTCACCAGAACGCCGGCGTCCTCCCTAACCCCGTAGTATTCCGCCAACTCAGGCGTGAGGTCTTGAATACCGACACCCAGCCAACCCCGGGTCACTTCACCCTTTGACTTTAGCTGGTCGATGATCCCTTTTGCCAGGTTTATCGGAATAGCAAATCCGATTCCCTGACCGCTTGCAACAATTGCAGTATTGATGCCGACCACCTTACCTTGCATGTTGAGAAGCGGTCCACCGCTGTTTCCGGGGTTAATTGACGCGTCGGTCTGGATGAAATCGTCGTACGGTCCGGAGCCTATAATCCTGCCTTTGGCACTCACGATTCCTGCCGTTACGGTTTGTTCCAGCCCGAAAGGGCTTCCGATGGCAACTACCCAGGTGCCGACCGGCAGTGAGTCCGAATCGCCCATGGCCAGCGGTGTGAGATCACCGTCGTCTTTGATCTTTATCAGCGCCAGATCCGTATTGGGGTCGCGGCCCACAAGCTCGGCATCATATTCTTTTGCGTTCGAAAGCTTGACCTTTATCTGGTCTGCATTTTCGATCACATGGTTGTTGGTGACAATGTATCCCTCCCGGTCGATGATGAAACCGGACCCCAGACTGCGTTGCTTGAAGTCACGCGATGGTTCTCTTTCTGAAAAGGGGCCGAAAAAATCCCGGAACGGATTCCGCTCGCCGAAAGGGTTTCCAAAAAAGTGACGAAAAACTCGCCCGCCGCCTTTGATGGTTTTGACCGTCCGGATGTTGACGACCCCCGGACGCGCTTTTTCAGCCAGCTGGCTGAAACTCACCGGTATCATCCGGGCGGGATTTTCTTTTGCCGCCGGCATACCATTTAAGCTGACAAGCAACAGTACGGCTACCGCGGCAATAATGGGAATGTAAAATTTTGATTTTTTTATGTTAATCATTTAAGTACCTCCTGTATTTTTTAATGATTTTGTGGGTATAAACGAATTCACGCCGGGGTCAGGGCCTTTTTTTCAACCCCCTGAGCAATCTGATATATACTTTCGCGAAGTTGTTTGATCTTATCATATTTCCTTAAGTTAACTGGAACATGACCTTAACATTACCATTTGGTAATGTTTGGGAAGCCCAAAAAATGACATGATGAGATAGAGACTGTGGAATGATACTTAAAACAGTCATTCCGGACGAGTTCACCAGGGGTGGACCAGATCCGGAATCCAGGATATACAAAAGAAATCAATATCTTCTGGATCCCGGCTCGCGCCCGCTTGGCGGGACTTGACCGGGATGACGAGTTGCTACAAAGTCTCATTCTGGCGTGATTAAGATACCGAGCATCCCTGCCCCCATTGAAAACAATCTTATTTTGATCGATATGACGACGTTTTGGGTAGGCTAACGATAAAGGTGCTTCCTTTGCCTGGTTGGCTGGTGACCGTAATATTTCCACCGTGAGCGCGTGCAATGGTTCGAGCCAAGCTGAGTCCCAGTCCGATGCCGGGTTCGGAGCGACTTCGGTCACAACGGTGAAACCTATCAAAAATCTGATTCACCTCATGGGGTGATATTCCGATACCCGTATCCTCGACAGACAGAACAACGTTAAAATCTGAATCGGTCTTGACGTCGACCCTGACCCTTCCGCCCGGCGGTGTATATTTGATTGCATTGTCTACCAGGTTGGAGATCATGCGCTGGATCAGCCGCTCGTCGCCCTCTATGTGACCTTCACCCGATATATCACAGGACAGGCGCAGTCCCTTATCTTCGGCGATGGGCTGGAATAATTCACAGGCCTCTGTCACTATTGCCGGAACATTCAGCATCTTTTGCTCCAGGTGATTCACCCCGGCTTCCGTTTTTGAAATCACCAGCATCGTATTGATCATATCCAGCAGGCGATCGCATTCTTCGATAGTGCTGGCAGCCATATTTTCGTATTCGGACAGGGACTTGCCGTTGGTGAGGGTAACTTCGGCAACGCCCCGGATTCTGGTAATCGGGCTTTTTAAATCGTGGGCGATATTGTCACTCATTTCTTTGATTCCGATGACCAGGGTCTGGATGCGATCCAGCATCTGGTTGAAAGTGGTTGCCAATTGATCGATTTCATCCCCGCGTGACTTTACGGGAACCCGATTTTCAAGGGATCCGCCGGATATATTTCGCGCCGTGCGTGAAATTACCTCTACCCCTGAAAGCGCTCGTCGGGCCATGAACCACCCCACCAGGGCAGCCAATACGATGAGCAACGCCATGGTGGTAGTAAAGATTTTCTGAAACGCTTCTATGAATCGGGTATAGTTTTCCATCGACTGGCCCAGTTGTAAGATGATCCCCGGGCCGATGATACCGTAAAGAATGCGGACTTTATGCTTGCGATCAGGAATTACGATCGTCTCGAATACATGGGGTTTGCCTGCCAGCAATCCCCGAACCGCACTTCGGTGCACACCGATGTTTTGCCAGTAGGACATATTGGAGGATGAAAATACATCGCCGGTGGGATAAAGCAGACGGAAAAAGATTTTTTTGACACCGGCCGCCTGCGCTTCCAGAATTGCCGACTGTTTGACCGCATCAATTCCCCGCAGGTTTAAAATTGTGGAGAACTGACCCACCTGATCGAGGAGTTCCTGATCGGTGCGATCATGGATGACAGATGTAATCAGCAGATAAAAAAACAGGAATGCAACACCGGTGGAGACCGTGAATATACCGGCATACCAGAGGGTTAAACGAAAAGCCAAGGTGTGGCGAAGATTAAGCATGTTTTTTAAGGACATACCCCACCCCGCGAACGGTATGAATCAATTTGTGTTCAAAACCTTTGTCGATTTTATCCCGCAGTCTGCTCATTCTGGCCTCAACCACATTGGTTTGAGGATCAAAATGATAGTCCCACACATGTTCCATGATCATGGTTTTGGAAACCACCCGTTCCGCATTGCGCAACAGATATTCAAGGAGTGAAAACTCCTTGGGTTGCAGCTGGATCTTATTTTTGCCCCTTTTCACTTCGCGGGTGATCAGATTCATGGACAACCCCCCCACCGAAAGGCGGGTAGGTTCGGCAACGCCGCTCGATCGTCGAATCAAGGCCTGGATTCGTGCCAGCAACTCAGAGAAGGCAAATGGTTTGGCCAAATAATCATCGCTTCCGGTCTGAAGACCTTTCACCCGGTCATCTGTGGATCCTTTGGCACTCAGGATAATGACCGGGGTGTTGATCTTTTCGCGCCGCAATTTTTCGATAAGGCTCAAACCGTCCAGCTTGGGCAACATCACATCTATTACGGCAGCATCATAGGGCTCGGTTAAGGCCAGGTGCAAACCGCTCTCGCCATCAGCGGCATGATCGACGGCAAATCCTGCCGACTTCAAACCCTTTTGAATAAACGAGGCAATTTTTAAATCATCTTCGACAAGTAGTATGCGCATCTGAAATTCCCTCATACCTCAATTGTGCATAAACGAAATGATGAGTGAATTATAATTATTTGGAATCACGAGGTATCCGAAATATTCAAGCATCTCGCGACAAACCATTGTTTGTAGAATGGTAATAGTCTCATTTATATCTTCCCTTTGTTTCCCCGTCGGGAAAGCCGATGGCGCACCATCTCCTGCCTTGCCAAGGGTTCGCCGTAGTTTACTGCGGCTTGACTTCGGCTGAGCTCAGTCGATGCCCACCCTGTGGACGCCTTGGATCCGGGGCATCCTCGACTTTTGCCCAATTAAGGTCATCGCTTTAGCCATTAATATAATGGCGGATGCAATAAATGCCAGTTTTTCAGTTTTAGCCCTCGCACTTGACCGGTTGGCTTCCCTGCAAGTCCCGCCCCTTGGGACGGAAAGCTTCACTTGACAATAGGGGAGACCGCGGCCGCGGAAAGCGAAGCGCAGGTGGAATGCGAAGGGGACGGTCTAAAAGGGGTCGGTGCTTGACACCCTTTTACCATTTGCCTATAGTGAAAATGATTTATGGTAAAATCCAAAAGCGGTTTTAAACGCTTTGAAGTGCCATTTTGTGAGGAAAAATCGAAGCAGGCGAGAAATATGGAAAACGCACTCACCCCCCTGAATGCCATTTCCCCGGTTGACGGACGCTATCGCAATCTCAGCGAAATACTGGCCGACTATTTTTCAGAATTTGGACTGATCAAATATCGTCTGCTGGTAGAGGTCGAATATTTTATCGCCCTTTGTGACTTGCCGTTGCCCCAACTCGAGGATTTCCAGCAGAGCTGTTACGCACCGTTGCGGGAGATTTACCAGAATCTGTCCATCGAAGATGCCCGACAGATCAAAGATTTCGAAAAACTAACCAATCATGACGTCAAGGCCGTCGAGTATTTTTTACAGACAAAATTTGATGCCCTGGGTTTAAGCCAATTCAAGGCGTTTATTCATCTTGGTTTAACTTCACAGGATATCAATAATACGGCTTTGCCTTATTCACTCAAGCAGGCTTGGTTGGAGGTGCTGAAACCGGAATTGAACCGGGTTGTTGCAGCCCTGGCGGAAAAAGCGCAGAGCTGGAAAAACGTCCCCATGCTGGCCCGAACCCACGGCCAACCGGCGTCACCGACAAGTCTGGGCAAAGAATTTTACGTTTTTGTTGATCGCTTGAAAAAGCAGGTAGCTCTTGTGGATACCGTCCCGTTTTCAGCCAAATTCGGCGGTGCCACCGGCAATTTTAATGCCCACCATGTCGCCTATCCCGCCATTGACTGGATTGGATTTGGTGATCACCTGATAAATGATATCCTGGGATTAAAGCGATCAAAAGTGACCACCCAGATCGAGCATTACGACAACCTGGCCGCCTTCTGCGACAACCTGAAACGGATCAATACGATCCTGATTGATCTTGACCGGGATATCTGGTCCTACATTTCTATGGATTATTTCAAACAGCAGATCAAAGCCTCAGAAGTGGGCTCTTCCACCATGCCCCATAAAGTCAACCCAATCGATTTTGAAAACTCGGAAGGTAATCTGGGTGTCGCCAACGCCGTCTTGGAGCATTTAGCCGCCAAGCTGCCCATTTCGAGATTGCAAAGGGATCTGACGGATTCAACGGTCAGCCGCAATTTGGGGGTCCCGATGGCCCATACGTTGATTGCCCTTAAATCTCTTTTAAAGGGCCTGGGCAAACTCATATTAAATCAAGAGCGGATAAGGGATGATCTCAAAAACAATTGGGCGGTTGTGGCGGAGGGGATTCAAACCATTTTGCGTCGTGAAGGTTACCCGGACCCTTTTGAGGCGCTGAAAAGTTTGACCCGCACCCATAAAACCATCGATAAAAAGGCGGTCCAGGATTTTATCAAAAACCTGAACGTTTCCGACGAGGTGAAAACCGAGCTGCTGCAAATATCCCCGGAGAATTACACCGGGATACTCGGATTCTAACCCTGAATCAATGTGGGGACATTAATGGCGGCTGATAATCAATCCAAATCCTCAACAAAACACTTCCGACTCAGACAGTGTATTCTTGAAACGCTTTATGAAATTTTCAAAGAATATCCCTATGCGCCCGTAGAGTTGAGGCAAATAGAAGAGCTTTGCCGAACCGATGCCAAAACACTGAATTGGAATATCGTTTATTTAGAAAAATGCGGTTTCGTGGAGCTTGGCAAATCCATTGAATGCCCGCCGTATATCGCTTCTTCGGCTGCACTTACCGCGAAAGGAATCGATCTGATCGAAGACGAATTGGAATTCGAAAAACGCATTTCCGGCCGGCAGCCCGGCCCGGCCGAAGATCAGTGTGCCCCCCATTAACGTTAATTGCTTGCCATACCAACCGGGAGCCACTTGCACGTGCAACCTTTAAAGCCCTGGCGTAATTTGGCTTTTGCCTGTCTTCGGGAGGCGGGAAAACCAGAGTCCCCTGCGTGGCTGATAATTTAATTCATTGGTTTTTTGTCTCCAAGAAGCTGGGAAATGTCGGAATTTTTTAGATTTTGCTTGACACATGACAGCGCTTTCTTTAAGGTGCAGTTTATGAATGAACAGGTTCAGATCACAGACACATTTTTAACCTGCTGGTGGTGGTGCAGTTCTTGCGGGGAGGTGCACCCACCATAAGCAGTTAAAGCTGATTTTATAAGCCAAAGCCGTGGGATAACCAACCCGGGATCCCGCGGCTTTTTGTTTTGGTAGAAGTGCCGTGGGGTCTAAAACCTCGCGGCATTTTTTTAGGGTAAGGCCAT
>JASFTQ010000233.1:0-7509 GCA_050053515.1 Desulfobacterales bacterium
GGGTGACGGTTAAATGGCTTTTCTGAGAATCATTTTGCTGCTCGTGATGACATACACCAAAAAACACATGAGCAGAGTGGCACCCAACAGTTCAGAATTCCTTGCTTTTATAAGATAGGCAATGATAAAAACCACAAAGAAGCCGAATATAACGATAACGGTCCGCGAAAAACGCCGCAATATTACCCTTCCAAAATGAACAAAGCGGATATGGCTCACCAGCAGACAGGAGGTCAATAGAATCACGGCTCCTATCATCCATGAATTTTGCCAGAATAAGCAAGCTCCCAAAGCAACCATAGCGCCGGCAGGGCTCGGCAATCCGTTAAAGATGCCCGGGGGCAGCGTCTTGTCATGCTTGTCATGAACCAGAAATCGCCATAAGCGAAACCCCACGGCCAGAAAGTAGAAAATCCCGAAAAAGAAAGAAGGCAGTTCCAAATTACCCTTCAAAATGACCAACAGGCCCGGGCACACCCCAAAGCTCACGAGATCCGCTATGTCGTCAAGCCAAGGTCCAAGTTTGGTTCCGCCGTGCTTTTCGGCCATGCGGCCATCAAACAGATCAAAGATCTGGCCGGCCAAAATAGAAATTGCCGCGTACACATATCGTCCTTGAAAAACCAGGAATGTCCCGAATATGCCGCAGAGTAAATTCAAAATTGACAAAATGTCGGCGTAGAAGCGGTTTGCGATGATTTTAAAAATGCTCGATGACATGGACAGGATGATACACACATGGAGCATTTGAGCAGAAAAATCAGGTATTTGTAAATTCTTATCCAGAAGTGCGCAATAAATGATCAGGGCAAAGCACAACACCGCTTTGATTTTTCCAAAATTATTGGCAGCCACCGAAAATTCTGTAAACCGCTTGATAATGTATCTGATCAGAAACTGTCCACAGGCCTCTATCGCGATTAGAACCCAAATGGCTGTCATGTCCAGCAGGCCCTGATAGGCGAAAAAGACCATCGGCGGCAAATAGGTTAATTTATCACATAACGGGTCGATTTCTTCGCCAAAAGGAGTGACGAGGTTGCATTTCCTGGCAATAAGTCCGTCAACACCATCCAGAACCGTTGAAAAGGTAAACAATAAGATACCCCATGCGTACTGCCGGGCCACAAAATAGAGCATCATACCCGACAACCCGATAAGTACCCGCCACACACATATTGCATTTGGGTGGTAATACCAGTGTCGGCCGATATAGTCTCTGGCTCTCTCGCTTTTTAAAGCGATCACAAAGCCCAGATACAACAGGAGAGCAATCAACAGTGATATGACGATATAGACAAGCCTAACCAATGAACATCTCCAGGGGAATGTCATGTAAACGCCCCCCCAGACCAGAGGGTTTGACCGGCGCGGTCCCCCGATCAAAGGGAAGCTTTCTGACAGAGATATGTTCCTTTCCGGGCTGCGAAGCGCTGCCGAACGGCAGAACCCCTGCCCCGAAGGCAGAAACCTTCAATTTTCAGATCTAGACCGAAAGGCCGAGACCACCTCAGCGCTTCATCCGTTGTACCGGCAAGTACACCCGTTTTGTGTGGCAGGTAATAGACTGATAAGAAGTTTCGTTTTGGTAAGATAACATAAGTAAAAATGGGTCCGTGTGTCAAGAGTTAGCGTGCATATAGTGGGCGGCTCAGTGGGCCGAAATAGGACGGTGGCATTCACATCTCAACGGGCAGTTGTCCAAACCTTTTTGAGCGGTCATCAAAATGTTTTTTGCCAATAAATCTTAGCGCAGCGCAGGAAAAGCGCTTTGAACCTGTTTAGGTCCCGCTTTCCAGCGGGACGCGTTTTCAAATCGCCTGGAGCCAGCTTTAGATTAATGAAGCGCCCCCCCTAAAGGGCGGGGCTTTGCGAGGAGAGGAAGGGGGCCAAACCATAGGTAAGCTGCCGGGTTTTGGCAGCGTTTAAAATCCCTCCAAAAAATCTCCGTTGACAACTAAACCCGCCTTGGATATTTGAGTCTTACTCGCTTTATTTACAATGCTGCGCTGCTGCTGAAACCGATTCACACGCCATGTTCTCGTGGACTTCGCTTTCAATAATGCGAGCTCCTGTCAATCCATTTATTGCCGACCTAAATGATATTTTCAAAGCGCTGCATTGTCTGAATAACAAGGGAAATATTTTGGTTAAAAAGCTCATATTGATTACCACCGCCCTCTTCATCCTGGCCGCAACCGTGGTGTTATATCCTCGTTTGAGCCTGATTTTCTCGATTAAATATGACTTTTCGCGGTCTAACATGCCCGGTGTGTATCTTGTGCCGGTAAAGCGGACCGTGCAGGTACCCGCAACAGATGTCGATGAGGGTAACAGACTTGTCAGCAAATGGTTTACCTTCGAAGCACCGGGATCGCTGGTAAAAAAATTCGATTCCGAAGTTGCTCAAGCGTTTGAATTCGATCACGGTCAAAGGGTGCTGTTTTCTCGTCAAAGCGAGAAGAACAGTATTGTCAAAGCACTGCTTGGCAAAAATCCTGAAGAAGCGGCTCAAATGAGATTGCTCTTAGGCGAGGGTAATTTGCAGTCTGAATACGCCGTTATAAATTTTTGCCTGCATACCACCCCTGAACAGGCCGGTTTTTTCAGCTCCAAATTCGAACTCACCCGGATCCAAACGATGCTGATCCTAAAATCCGTGTTTAGCCGAATGGGGGAGGTCATCTATAAATTCAATCTGCGTCAATCCAGGGGGTTTCAATTTGGAGACCCGGCGATGACCGATCAGGTGTATGTTTATCTCTTTGATGATTCGGACCAAATGTTCCGTATGCAATTTGTGGCGGTAACCCAAGCGGAAATCGATTCCCTGCTGACATCGATCAAAAATCTCTCCACATCACCCTTGCCTTGAGGCGACACCGGGGCACCGCCTACCTGCGTTTCGGAGAAGATGCCACGGGAGCAACGTTCCGGAATGCTCGAGCTGAATCGTTGCCGCCTTGATCCGTTGGGAAAAAAAGAGGATCTGTGATTGTCGTTTAAGTTTCATTCTGGACGTTTGCTGCACGTCTCATTTATCTATGATATCCTTACTTTTTTCAATGGCATCTTTTCCTTTTTCGACAATCGCCTCCTTTGTTTTGTCATATGCCCTTTTGCCCTTACGTGAAAGCCATCCTTGATGGTAGGCCAGAGTTGCAAAGATCAAGATCGCAACCACGGCGATAATCACCTTCTTTATCATGGCGTCTCCTAAAATAATCATTGACCAGAATATTATGGTTATCGGCAATATGAGGAAGAAGTTCGCAATCTCGGTATTATTGTCGTAAGCATAGCACAAAACCAATTGTTTTTACAAAGGATATCCGGACTCAACCGTAGACCCATCAGTGAACAAGGGCCCGTTGACTTTTGACCCCGATGATGTTTAAACGGCAGACAAAATCTTTAATCAGATAAACGGGTGCCGGGCCTTTGCCATTTCCGGAAAGTACTCATCACTGCCCGGTATACAAATGCCGAGCCGGAGCCGCTGAAAGCCCATTCATTATACAAGGGCGGTGGGCACAAGTAGGACATCCCTGGAGGTAAATTGATTATGCCTGATTTTATTCTTTCCGGTGTATTTGCCGCCTCGCTAACACCGCTAACCAAAGAATTAAATCCCGACGCCGACAGGCTCATCGGCCATGCCAACTGGCTGTTTGAAAACGGTTGCGACGGGGTGGCGATTCTGGGTACCACCGGTGAGGCCAATAGCTTCTCGCTAAAACAACGCCTCGAGCTGATCGCCGAGGTAACGCGGGAGTTGCCATCCGATAAGATGATGATCGGGACCGGCTGCTGCGCCGTTGCAGACACTCTATCTCTTACACGTGCCGTACTGGCAGGCGGCTGCGGCAATGTGCTTATGTTGCCGACTTTTTATTATAAGAATCAAAGTGACGATTCGGTTTATGCAACGTTCGCCGAGGTCATCGAGCGTATCGGTGACGCGCGGTTGAGTGTCTTTCTATACCACTTTCCACAGATGTCGGGCACACCGATCAGCATCGAGGTGGTGGGGCGTCTGATTAAAGATTATCCGGATACCGTTGTCGGTTTGAAAGACAGCTCCGGCGAGTGGGAAGAAAACACCAGCCTGTTGCTGAGACACTTTCCCGGTTTCGCCACCTTCGCTGGTTCTGAACAATTCCTGTTAAAGGATCTTCTGGCCGGTGGACCCGGTTGCATCTCAGCGACCGTCAATGTCACGGCGCCGATGGCAAAAACCGTGATCGACCTGTGGCGCGCCGGTACCGACACGGCCCAAGAGGCTCAGAAAGAGCTCATTCGCGTGCGTCAGGTTTTGCAAAAGTTTCCCGTCATTGCCGCCCTGAAATTCCTTACCGCCCGCCGCACCGGTGATACCGAATGGTTGAACATCCTGCTGCCACATCTGAATCTTTCCGAAAAACACCGGCAGCTGCTGCTTACGGCACTTGCGGAAACGGAATTTTTCAACCGTGTCACCGCGTTTGCTGTTTAGGACATCACGGCCAACTCTCTTTTTTTTTTCAACTATTGCTTAGTGGCTAGCTGATAAGTTTCCCCAATTTGAAGCGGCATAACCTCGACCCTCGATTTTGCTTTCACTTTCTCTAGAAATTTGTGAGGATCTGCTTTCAGACGATGCATCGGCACCACGACCTTGGGATTGATCGACAACGTCGCTTCGACAGCCTCGGAAACGTCCATGGTATATGTGCCGCCGATAGGAATCAGGGCAACGTCCACATCACCGAGTGCTTTCATCTCGGGAATAAGATCCGTGTCTCCGGCATGGTAAATGGTTTTACCGTCAATGGTTACCAGATAACCAACACCATGCCCCTTGTGGTGGACCTTTTTGGTGGAGTTTCCATTTTCGGCATTGTAAGCGGGCACTGTTTTTATTTTTATTGCACCCAGCGTTAATTCTTCACCGGGTTCCATGACTTTTATACCCCGGCCTAATTCCCGGCTGCAACGCTGAGGGGCTAGAATCAGGGTATTCGCCTTCTTTAGCCGATCGATGGTAACTTTTTTGCAATGATCTTTATGATGATGGGTTAACAGAATTATATCGGCTCTGGCTAAGTCTTCGGGCAACCCATCGATGGGATCCGGCCACTTTGAGAAATCAATTTTGTTTGGATGGTTTTTGAAATACGTGCGCAGATAGGCCGGATCAATGTAAATAATTTTACTGCCGGCTTTTATTTGAAGCCAGGAGGGCGGAAACCATTTGATGAAAACACGCACTTACTTCGTATCACTTTTTTTTATAATTGCATAGGTACAGACGGCTTTGGCAACCAGACTGCCATCTGAATCCCGAACTTCTGCATCGCCAATGGCGGTATTCTTTCCTTTGTGGATTATCTTCGCCTCGGCGATGATTTCTCCGCTACCAACAGGTTTGACGTAGTTAATCTTCATTTCCAGGGTAGTAATAAAATCCTCTTTGTCTACCAGCCCTGCCAGGGCAATACCAACAGCGGTATCCGCTGCAGAAAATATAGCACCGCCGTGGGCCAGCCCATTGGCATTAGCCAGTTTTCGTGAAAATGGGATTTTCGTCTGAGCCCAACCCATTTTTACATCTACCACTTCCATGCCGAGCAACGACCAGAAGGGGATCTTTATTTTGGCCCGGGTTAACAGGGCTTCCTTAAATCGCGGTGCGAGCTCTTCATATTGCGTCATCTGTTTCTCCTCACCTGCCCAAGGTAAAAGTGCATCCGCTCCGGTTGATGACCCCGGGTCAGGATAAAATGCAATGCCTTGTAATACTGAATTAATCCATAGCGGCAAAAATAGCTAAAATTTCCCCGGCTGTCTATACTTATTGACAAATCAAGTTGACAAGTATTTCCGTCTTGGATAGGATGCTGTCATACCAGTCCCATCTCATTTTGACCTCCCCAGATGCCGGGCGGCATCTAATACCAATATAAAATTAATCACCGCAACTTAGATTCAAAATTAGAATGCAGGGAATGTAGCGTAAACACGAATCCCTGTTTTTGCAGGGAGTGTTGTCAACTTTTGTCGCGTTTGTCACAAGAGGCCAGTTATGAAAAAAACATCTAAGGTATTAATCGCTGGTTTTTGTTCGGCATTAATTTCATTCATGGCTTTTTCAGGTTGCTCGAACGACACCGAGGATAGCGGAGATCCGCCCACCATCGATGACCGTCATGCAAACATTACCTTCCGTGTTCCCGGTGAGGGCGATGTGGTTTTCGGACACCAGACCCATGCCGATTATTACGACAACACTTGTCTGATCTGTCATATGCATACGGATGTCCGGGACGATACGATCTGGTCCTGCAGCCAATGCCACGACAACCAGGATTCGGATGGACTCTGTGCCGATGATAATTGGGATCATGACTGCATGTATGTCCAATGTCAGGACTGCCATTCGCAGCAAAGCACAGATCCGACGCCGGATTGTGCCGATTGCCACGGCAGCCCGCCCGTAACAAATTCTCCACCGGTGGCCAGCTCGGTAGGAATGATCGGCACACTGGCAGTTAACCAGACGGTGACGGGTACATACACCTACAGCGATCCAGAGGGAAATCTGGAAGGCGCATCAACATATCAGTGGTTTCTGGCAGACGATGCGATGGGCACCAACACAACTGCCATAACCGGGGCAACCAACATCACCTATCAGCCGGTGAATGCCGACATCGGAAAATTCCTCATATTTGAAGTTACACCGGTAGCCCAAACCGGCACTTCGCCCGGAAGTTCCGCTCAAAGTGCAGCATCCGGTCCGATAACCTTTGACCCTGCCAATACGGCCCCCACCGCGTCAAACACTGTCATTAGCGGCGTCCCGAATACTCATTTTGTGCTCAATGCATCCTATGACTATAACGATGTGGACGGCGATCCGGAAGGAAGTTCCATTTATCAATGGTACGTCGCAGATGATGCTATTGGAACAAATGCTGCGGCAATTGTAGGGGCAACTTCGCTGTCGTATACACCGCTTGCCGGAGATGTTACCAGATACATATTTTTTGAGGTGACGCCGGTTGCTCAAACCGGCAATCCGCAAGGGGCGCCGTCTACAAGCTCAGCCGTCGGTCCGGTAACGGATACAACCGCCACAGTCTTTAGCAGTATAGACCAGGCTTCTGAAGTAGATAGCTATGAGTTTAGCCTTAATCAATCGACCAATGTAACCATCGATGTCCAATCGGTTGAATCCGATTGGGCCTGGTTTGGTTATACCCATCACCTGTGGAACACGAACGCAGATGGAACGTGCACGGGTTGTCATGATGAAGGTGGGCCCGCAGACCTTGGTTTAAGCGGTGGCTCCTCCGATGACAAGCTTTACACAAATATTCATCTGTTTAATGCGTCAGGACCACCTGCCATCGAAAGTCGCTTATGCTCGAATCCTGCCTGTGGTTTATTAACCGCCGGCTGTTTTCCGGGTTGCGATCACCCCGACGCTGGAGGTGCCCGCAGTGAGAGAAATCCTTACCTGAGCAT
>JASFTQ010000234.1:0-7504 GCA_050053515.1 Desulfobacterales bacterium
GCCAAACTCACAATCTCATGGGCCGGATTGCCATGGGTTACAAATGAGCGGACTTGAATGACGGCCGGTATCCTTTCACGCCGGATTTCTTCAAGGGTTTTTTTGGCCGACGCTTCAATTTCCTGCAGAACGGAGGACATATGAATGCCGGGTGGCGCAATGCCGCCATGCATGTTAGGCAGGGGGGCCACCACATGCACCAACAGCATCTCAGCCGAAAAGGCAAAAGCACTTCAGCGCTTTCAACGGTGTACTTGCAACCGGGTGCGGAGCACCCGGTTTTTATGGCAAGTAATCACCGGGAATGATGACCCTCATCGGCGCGGCCATTATCGTGGCCTACGTTTACAGTTCGGCGGTGGCCTTCAACCTTTCCGGCAAGGTATTTTTCTGGGAAGTGGCCACCCTCATTGATATTATGCTTTTGGCCATTGGATTGAAAGGCGCTCAGTCATGGGTGCCTGCGGCGCGTTGGAAAAACTGGTCAAGCTGATCCCCGCCGAGGCCCACCGCATTGCCGGAGATGACGAGACCGAGGACGTGCCCGTATCAGACCTGAAAAAAAGCGAAAGGATTCTGGTCAAGCCCGGCGAAAAGATTCCCGCGGACGGTGAGATCTTGGAAGGGCACAGCCGTGTTAACGAGTCGATGATCAACGGCGAGAGCACGCCCGTGGAAAAATCCGAGGGGGACGAGGTGATCGGCGGGACCGTCAACGGAGAGGTTACCATCACCGTAAAGGTACAGAAAACCGGCAGCGACACTTACCTCTCGCAGGTGGTCGAAATGGTGGGAAAGGCCCAGGCATCCAAATCCAAAGCTCAGAACCTGGCTGATCGCGCTGCCTTCCGGCTTACCACCATCGCCATCAGTGCCGGCGTTGTCATGTTGACTGTTTGGCTCTTTGCTGATCGAGAATTCGTTCTTTCCCTCGAGCGGATGGTGACGGTGATGGTCATCACCCGTCCTCACGCCCTGGATTGGCCATTCCACTGGTGGTGGCAGTATCCGCCTCGCTGGCCGCCGGTCGAGGACTGCCCATTCGGCAGCGGACGGCCTTTGATGGGGCCCACAAACTGAATGCGGTCGTCTTCGACAAGGCGGGCACCCTCACCGGAAACCGATTCGGTGTTGATGCGGAGGTAAGCCTTGGTGATTACGACGAGAACAAGGTCTTGTAAATTGCCGCCGGCCCGGAAAGCCACTCGGAACACCCCATCGCCAGGGGCATCGTGGAAAAAGCCGGGGAAAGGGACATCAACTTTTATGTCCCCTCTGAAAAATCAGATCGGATCAGCGTTCTTCCGGCGCAGTCAAATCAATGGATATCGCAAGAAACACTTTTTATTAAAACAAAATATTTGTTTACATCAATTTTGTAAATTTATATAAAAAAATTTATTATAAACAGTTTCAAAACCCCCTTTAGTGCCTGTTTGTGCCTTTTCCAAGGCGCTAAGCTCGCTTCACTAAATCTTGAAAACTCGGGCCAAGGCCTTCAAACAGTTCAAGATCTTGCGTTCCCCTTCGCCAAGCGCCTTGGAACAAAAGGTCGCAAAATGGCTCAAAAAGAGGTTTTGAAACCACTTCTAGAAAAAATGGATCTGAGTGATTCGACACCAGCTTAGGGGCTTTGCTCCGATAGCAATGGTGGAATACCGAAATATTGGGGGAGAATCCGCATGGGGGAGACGAAAAAAATTATCATTGCTGAAGATCACAGATTGTTCCGGGAGGGCATAAAAGCGCTGCTCGAAAGCAATCCTGAGTATGAAATTGTCTGTGAGGCCGGAGACGGCTTAGAGGCCATTCGTTGCGCCCAGGAACACAAAGCCGATCTCATGATCCTGGATCTATCCATGCCGAGGCTTGGCGGAATTTCGGCACTAAGGGATATTAAAAGACAATCTCCGGAAATAAAAATTCTGGTGCTGACCATCCACCAATCCGAGCAATATGTTCTGGAGACGTTTGAAGCCGGAGCCGCCGGATATTGTCTGAAAGACGCCGGCCGCAAGGAACTGCGCATGGCAATAGAAACTGTTTTAGCCGGCAACACCTACCTCAGTCCGGGTATTTCTGAAATCGTAATGGAGGGCTATATTGAAGGCAGGAAAAAGTTGAAAAACAAAACCACCTGGGACACCATCACTCAGCGCGAGCGGGAGGTACTGAAACTTTTGGGGGAGGGATATAAGAACAAGGAAATTTCCGATCTTTTGCATATCAGTGTGAAAACCGTTGAAAAACACCGCGCCAACATCATGAGCAAGCTCGACCTTCACAATGCCGCCGCCTTGACCGCCTATGCCATTAAAAAAGGCCTGGTAACCAGGAAGGCCTGAATTTCACCGGTGCTGTATCGGCAAAATGTTTTAGACTCAGCAAAAATATCTCCGGGCAACAGTCTGTTTAAAAGAAAAGCCCAAAGCAGATAAAAATTTTACATCGAACCGCCAATCGATTCAGCACCGATCGGTAAAGAAATGTGCACCTTCGTTCCTTGGCCCTTTCCGGAGGAAAGCTCAAAATTCCCATCACAAAGGATGGTGCGATCCTTCATGCTCGCTAGCCCTAATCCGTTGAGCGCCGTTGATTCTGAAAATTTTTCCTCGGGATCGAATCCGCAGCCATCGTCCGCGATGCTGAATTCGACTCGATCGCCGCGTTTTGTCAAATGCAAAAGGACCCGGCTCGCATCGCTGTGTTTGGCCACGTTGTTCATGGCTTCCTGTAAAACCCGGTATACGACTACTTTTAACATTTCGGGGATCTCATGCTCGGCAGCATCCAGCTGCTGTTCAATTTGAATAGTCGGATGTAGCTTCTCAAATTCACGGCAAAACCAGGATATGGTTGCCAGCAGTCCTATGTCGTCGAGCAGGGACGGGCGCAGGTGGGCCGAAATTCTGCGGGATTCCTTGATGGTTTCATCGACCTGGGAAATGATTTTTTCCAGCGAAATCACTTCATATGATGGGTTGTGCCCCATGGATTCCAGTTTTTCTTCCAGAGCAAACTTGATCGCCGCCAGGCTGCCGCCGATGCTGTCGTGAATTTCCTGGGCGACGAGTTTACGCTCGTTTTCCTGCGCATCCAGAATCTTGCGGGATAGTTCTCGCATCCGCTCACTGGACGCTCTTAATGCCTCCTGGTTTTTTTTTCGTTCGGTGGTGTCTTCAAACAGCGCAACGGCAAATTTGACCTGCGTGTTATCCTCTATGTAAAGGGAAGCCGTCAGACGTAACCACAGCGTTGTTCCGTCTTCATGATTAAAACGCTCTTCAATCTGGAAAAAATCCCGCTGACCATCAACCATTTCCGAATATAGTGTTTCTATTTTGCCGGCTGACTGAGGGACAAAAAAATCTTTTAGAAAAAAAGTACAGATTTCATCTTCGCTATAGCCCGTTAATTTACATAACCCGGGGTTGGTCTCAATAATTTGTCCATCTATGTCCAGCAGGGCGATACCGATAGCAGCACCATAAAAAATACTTCGCAACCGCGTCTGGCTCTCACGAATTTGTTCGGTTGCCTTTTCAAGGGCAACTGCATATCGGATCATATGCTCCAATTTATAAGGGTAAAGCGAGGCTTTTTCCAAATATCCGGCTGTTTTTGCGATGGCAGCCTCAAAGTCATCCACGTGTTCATGATTGGATATCAGCAAAATGACCGGTGTGGCACGCGCCTCTTTTTCCAGCTCATCTAAAAAATTTAAAATACCGCCTTGGTCTAAACTGTCATCGGCAATAACAAAGTCGTAACTGCTTTCATTTGCAAGCCTGGCAGCCTCATCGGGATCGGGCTCCCATTGGACCTCAAATCTCCATTTTTTAATCTGGTGCAGCAAATCTTGAACACCCATAAAATCGTCCCGATTGGGTATGACCATGAGTGCTTTTAAGGCTTGTTTTTGCATTTGGTAATCACCCGGCCATCTTTTGATAATTACATACTTCTCATCAGAAAAATAAAGGATTGATGGTATTTACCGAAGGTAAGGTGCCCCATTAAGATTTCTTATATGATTAGGTCTAAAAAGTCCATACACTAAATGTCACAAAATTGGAAACAATGACCCATGATCCAATATTAAACCTTTCACAGTTTCAATGCCGATTCACAATTCCGACATCACCGAAAACCTTTTCAAGATGGCCGGCAATACCGGCAACCTGGGTTATATGCGCATCGGAATCGGCCAGGCCCGCCGCGGTTGGTTGGAAGCCGATGATGTGTTGAACACACGCAGCTGGAAGGAATTACGAAAAATGCTGGTGAGAGCCTAAAAACAATCGATCTCATGTTGAGGTGTCTTTTATGATTCTGAAAGAGTTTCTCGTTTCTTTGGCCGTAGCGCTGCTTGTCTCCGTGATCTTCGCGCTGGTAACGCGCAGCAACGTCCGTCGCACCGGATTCGGGTGGTTTTTTCTGTTCGTTCTGATTGCCACCTGGGCTGGTGGCGTGTGGATTCGGCCTTTTGGGCCGGCCTGGGGCGATATGCACTGGCTGCAGTTTTTAGTGGTCGGCTTGCTGGTGGTTTTGATGGTTGCTTTGTTTGCACCTTTAAAGCCGCCAAAGGGCCGTCACGATACATTGGATCAGCTGGATGAAATTGCGCGCCAGAAGGAGTTCGCAAAAGTGACGTATATCACCCTGAGCATCGTGTTCTGGGTAATTTTAGTTATTTTCATCATTGCCATTATCATCCGATATGCAGTCGGTAACTTTTAACCATGGAAGCGCTGGGAGTTAAAGATGAAAGAAAACATTACAGGCCCCCTGGTGAAAAAAACCATCAACTGGCGTTCACTGATCTGGGTTTTTCTGGCCTGGCTGCTGCTAATTTATCTATTCAGAGGATTTGCCGAGGGTCCAGCCATCGAAATGATCTCCTATACAAGATTCAAAGAGATGGTCAAAGACCGCCGTATTTCGGAAGTGACCCTAAGGGGCGATGAGATTAGCGGCAGATTCAGGCAAACGCAAGCCGAGAAGGAAAGAGGGGAAAAATCGGAATCTGACAAGGAAAAATCCATTTTTCAGGTTTTCCAAAAAGGTGAGTCCCAGCCCGGGTATTTCAAGACCACCAAGCCGTCCCTGCAAGATCCGGAACTGCTGCCCTTGCTCGAAAAAAACAATGTCACCATCCATGCCGAAACGACCCAAAGATCCTGGTGGGCCACGTTGCTGATTACCCTTTTGCCCTGGCTTCTGATACTGGGCCTGTTTTTTTACGCCAGCAAAAAAATGCAGGAACGCATGGCGGCCGGCGGCAGGGGCGGCGGAATTTTCGGATTTGCAAAATCCAAGGCCAAATTATTCAACAAAAAAAGCATTGATGTAACTTTTTTCGATGTGGCCGGTCTGGACAACGCCAAAAAAGAGCTTCAGGAAATAAAAGAATACCTCAAAGATCCGTCCAAGTTCCAAACCCTGGGCGGTAAACTTCCCAAAGGTTTATTGCTGGTGGGACCACCGGGGGTGGGTAAAACCCTTCTGGCCCAGGCCACTGCCGGAGAAGCCGATGTGCCGTTTTACAGTATCAGCGGCTCCGAATTCATCGAGATGTTTGTCGGTGTCGGGGCATCCCGGGTGCGCGATATGTTCAAAAAGGCCAAAAAGGACGCCCCGGCCATCATCTTTATCGATGAGATCGACTCCATCGGCCGGGTGCGCGGCACCGGTCTGGGCGGCGGCCACGACGAGCGCGAACAAACCTTAAACCAGATCCTAGCGGAAATGGACGGCTTTGCGCCCCATGAATCGGTGGTGGTGATGGCTGCCACCAACCGGCCGGATGTGCTCGACCCAGCCCTGATACGACCGGGACGTTTTGACCGCCGTATCACCCTAGACCTGCCACAAAAAAAGGCGCGGCAAAAAATCCTCGAGACCCATACCCGGGAAGTCCCCCTGGCCGATGACGTCAACCTGGAAAATCTGGCAAAGCGCACCCCGGGATTGTCCGGTGCCGATCTGAAGAATCTGGTCAACGAGGCCGCCTTGCTGGCAGCGCGTAAAAACAAGCAGCAGGTACAAGCCGAAGACTTCGAGCAGTCCCGGGACAAGATCCTGATGGGTCTGGAACGGGAGGATGTCATCAAGGATGAGGACAAAAAAGTGATCGCCTGCCACGAGGCCGGGCACGCTTTGCTGGCAAAATTACTTCCGGGCACCGACCCTTTGCAGAAAGTCACCATTATTCCCCGGGGCCAGTCCCTGGGGGCAACCGAGCAGATTCCGGAGGAAGAGCACCATAACATAAAGCGCAGCTATCTGCTCCACCGCCTAGCCATTATGCTGGGCGGGCGGGCTGCCGAAAAAATTATGTTTGAGGATGTGTCCACCGGTGCCGCCGACGACCTTAAAAAATCCACCGAGCTGGCGCGCCGCATGGTGTGCCAGTGGGGAATGAGTGACAAAATCGGTCCGGTCACGTTTCGTGTGGGTGAAACCCATCCTTTTCTGGGGCGGGAGTTGACCGAATCCAGGGATTTCAGTGAACACACTGCCCGGCTGATCGATGAGGAAATCCAGGCAATCGTCGGTAACATGGCAAAAAGGGCCGAAGAAACTCTGGTTGACAATCGTGACAGCCTGGAGGCCCTGACCGATCAGCTGCTGGAGCATGAGACGTTGACCAAAGAAGAAGTAGACACCATTATAAAAGAGACTTCCGGGGCTGCAAATTGATGACCCTAGATCCGTAAACATTAATCCAAACAACCAAAAAGAGAAAATGAGATGACCAAATTTGGCCAGCAATTTCAAACTGATAACTGGAAATCCGAAAAACACGTTCCGGCACCGGCACCCTTTATGCCACGGCTCTGTGCAATATCCATGGGCTCTGGGAAAATGCAAAAACGGTCAAGCTATCATAGGAAAACCCGCGGGCGGGCCCTTATGCCCGCCCTTTGACTCACATTAAAAACCCTATCCCCTGTTGTAAAATTCAGCAAAGCTCCCCGCTCTAAGCGGCGAAGCTTGCAGGGAAGCAAACCGGTCTACCATCAGGACGGGAAAGGACGATTAAAATGGGAGCACCCGAGGACAAGCAGGACGATTTCGCCGGATTTCAACCGGACATATTGGAGAACTTAACCATCCAGGATGCCTTGGTAATCAGCGCGGTGTATGCCCATGAAGCCGATACGGAAAAATGCGAACGGATACACGTGTTGGCCCAAAAACACCCGTTATTCGATGAAAAACCGGAAGATACATGCGCCCGGGTGAACAAGTTTGTAAACTGGATGCAAAGCGGACAAACGCAGAATGCCGTTGAAGCTGCAGCCCAAAATTTGAAACCGGAGCAACGAAAACAGGCATTTGAGTTTGCTGCGGAGGTGGCGCTGACGGACAAGGCACTAACGGATAAAAAGAAGGCCATATTGCATAACCTGGCAGCCGAGCTGGCGCTCGAAGATGATTTTGTCGACCGCAAGTTGGCCAAAATTCAAAAAAAAATGGATGATCTCCCCGATGGTTGTCA
>JASFTQ010000235.1:0-7498 GCA_050053515.1 Desulfobacterales bacterium
GTAATTCTTCTTGGCGGCGGCATCGCCATGAAAAAGGAGCTGCCGCCCTATCCGGGACAAGTTGTTGATCCCGACGGTAATGTCCTTTTCGACAAAAAGGATATTCTCGCCGGCCAAGATGTTTACCAGCGCTATGGACTTATGGATCAAGGTGCTGTCTGGGGTCATGGCTCCCAGAGGGGTCCGGAATTCTCGGCAGCTTCATTGCACATCATGGCAGAGGCTATAGGGGATTATTTCGCTCGAAAGGACTACGGCCAACCGTATAATGATCTTAATGATCTTAAAAAGGGAATCATCGACGTCAAAATCAAACATGAGGTAAAACCAAATCGATATGACGCAGCCACAGATACGCTCACGTTAACTGACGCCCAGGTTGAAGGCCTAAACAGGGTCATACAGCACTGGGACAAAATATTTAAAGAAGGTTTCCAGCGTTTTGGCTTTCTTCCCGACACCATCACTAATGAACGGCAACGACTTGATATTTCAAGATTTTTCTTCTGGACCGCCTGGGTTGCTTCAACTCTTCGTCCGGGAGAGGAAAATTCCTACACCAACAACTGGCCGGCGGATGAACAGATCGGCAATGTCCCCAGCACGGAAGCTTACTTTTATTCCATAGCCGGTGTCATGGCGTTGCTTTTGGTTCTGGGGCTGTTTGTCTATTTTATCCATCGCTACGGCTTATGGTATGGCGCACCCAAAGGCGTGGCTCTCTCCGAAAAGCTCATCGATATGCCATTGACGTCCAGCCAGTTTAAGGCCGCTAAATTCTTTGTCGTTGTTATATTGCTATTTTTGCTCCAAACGAGCTTCGGAGGGCTGCTTGCCCATTACACGATTCATCCGGGCACCTTCTGGTTTCCCTTCGTGGCCAAACTCATTTCTTACAATTGGGCCAAAACCTGGCATTTGCAGTTGATGGTTTTCTGGATTGCCACCACCTGGCTGGCATCTGCCATCTACCTGGCACCCATCATCGGGGGTAAAGAGCCGGCCAAACAAGGACTTTTGGTTCAACTCCTCTTCGTGGCCGTCCTGATCGTGGCCCTGGGAAGCCTCACCGGGGAAGTTCTGGGCATCAAAGGCCAGTTGGGAGACTTATGGTTCTGGCTGGGCCATCAAGGCTGGGAATTTCTGGAGTTGGGCCGTATCTGGCAAATTCTGCTGTTTGTAGGCCTTATTTTCTGGCTCCTTGTCGTTTACCGGGCTATCGGCAACCATCTAAAAGCGCACAAGGATGAGTTCAGCGCCTTGATATGGTTTTATGTTTTCAGCGCTGTACTTGTGGTGGCATTTTTCGGGTTCGGACTCTTTTACGGCAAGGGTTCCCACCTCACCATGGCGGACTACTGGCGCTGGTTTGTAGTTCACCTTTGGGTGGAAAGCATTTTTGAATTCTTCGGTATTGCGGTCATCGCATTGTTGATGGTTGCCATGGGGTTGGCCACGGCCCAGGCAGCCCTGCGAGTGGCCTACTTTACTGCAGCGATAACCTTCCTCAGTGGTATCGTTGGAACCGCCCATCACTACTACTGGTACGGCGGAGCTTCTTTCTGGATTGGATGGGGAGCTATCTTCTCTTCCATGGAGCCTGTACCCCTGTTGACACTGGTGGTTCGCGGATTAATGGAATACAGAGAAATCCGCAAGCAGGGGCGCGATTTCAGTTATAAATGGCCAATGTATTTTCTGGTTGCCGCATCTTTTTGGAACTTCTTGGGTGCCGGAATCTTCGGCTTCCTGATTAATCTTCCCATTATCAATTTCTACGAGCATGGAACTTACCTGACCATGCACCACGGCCACACTGCCATGTTCGGGACCTACGGTATGCTTTCCATCGCCTTGCTGCTATTTTCCTGGCGCGGACTGGTCGATAAGGCCCACTGGAAAGACGGAATCCTGAAACTGTCGTTTTGGGGACTTAACGCAGGTCTGTTTCTCATGGCTTTCGCCACCCTGCTGCCAGTGGGAGCAATGCAGGCTTGGACAGCCTTTAAAGATGGTCTATGGGTGGCTCGAAGTGCGGAATTCTTTGAAAGGGATGCCGTTGTCTTTTTAGGAACCATTCGCATGCTTCCCGACATCATCATCATCTGTTTAGGAGTCTTACCGCTGGCCTGGTTTCTGATCACAACCTACCCACACCTAAAAGCTGTTGAAATCAAAGACAATGAATCTGTGTGGGAAAAGCTGGGGGTTGAATTGTAAAATTTGTAAGGCCTGAATTTCAGTTTAACTCCAACATACATTTAAAAATAGCCTGCCTGAAAATATTGCAGATGTTAGAAGTATTTACAACCATGTCTGTTAACAACGGCATTCAGGAATGCTAAAACCAGTTTAAATTGAAATTCAAAGTTTCAAAGAGTGTTATGGCCATATACCGGCTAATTGAATTTGGAGGTTTTTAACGGTATGGGGTGATTTAATTTCTTTTCTCCCAGGCATGAAAACAGGGATGCCGCACAAAACTTTTTTGTGCGGCATTTTTTGGTGCCATATCAATATGTAACTGTAATCAAAAATAATTGATCCACACCAGCGAAATTGATAGGTCAACCGAGCCTAAAATACGAATGATACGATTCGATTGCCTTTAGCAGGCTGTCAATTATTTCCACCAACGTTTTTGAGAGCTAATAAATCTCATGGCTTTTTTATCCATGTTGTGCTTAACTCCAAAACTTGGACTAAATATTAATCAAGTAAAACTAATTACGTAACACCTATGTCTCGGCAAGATCATCTGTTTAAAGGACCGGGCGGCGATTTTCACTATATCGACTGGGGCGGTTCCGGGCCGTTGGCCCATTTCTCCCACGCCACCGGTTTATGTGCCGGCACTTATGTGCCCCTGGCCGAACTGCTGCAGCCGCATCTGCGGGTATTGGGGATGGATGACCGGGGACACGGTAAAACAAACGCGCCTGCCGATCCGCGAGAACTGAAAAATTGGGACATTTTTGTAGAAGACCTGGAACGTTTTTTCGAACATCTCGCTGAGCCCGTCATTGCCATGGGGCATTCCCGAGGGGCAACGGTGAGTATGCTTCTGGCGATCAAAAGGCCGGATTTGGTAAGCGCCCTTGTTCTCATCGATCCCACCATCCTGCCTTTTTCTTGGATGTGGTGGTGGTATCTGGCCAAAAAAACCGGGGCTGCGAAACTTTTGCCGATTGTCGCCACGGCCGCTAAAAGAAAAAACGGTTGGCCGGGTCGCGAATCCATTTTTGCGGCCTATCGCACCAAAGCCGTATTCCAGACCTGGCGGGATGGATTCCTCGATGCTTACATCACAGACGGCACGGAAACCACCGAGCGCGGCGACATACGATTATGCTGTGAGCCGACCTGGGAGTCACGCTGTTTTGCCGTATGTCCCCACGATATCTGGCGTTTCATTCCGCAATTGCAGCAGCCGGCGTTGGTTGTTTATGGTGCGGAGTCGGATACCTTCATGGCGCCCGCGGCCAAGAGATTCAAATCGAAAGTTCCGGCCACTGTTTTTCGGCGTTTTGCGTCCACCGGTCATTTCGTTCCCATGGAAAGGCCTGCTGAAACAGCGGCAGAAATTATCAGTTTTGTGCAAAATCAAAAACTCATATGAACACCCATTTCCTTCTCAAAGGCCTGGCCATCGGCATTTCCATTGCGGCACCGGTCGGCCCCATCGGCGTGTTGTGCATACAGCGAACGCTGGCCGCCGGACGCCTCCAGGGTTTCATTTCGGGACTTGGGGCAGCGACGGCGGATGCTTGTTACGGCTCGATCGCCGGCTTTGGTCTCACATTTATTTCTAGCTTTATGATACGGCAACAGATGGGATTTCGTTTCATCGGCGGTGCATTTCTGATGTATCTGGGAATCAAAGCCTTTTTGTCGGCACCTTCAGGCGGAAAGGTTCCGATGACATCCCCTTCCCGCATCGGTGCATACCTGTCAACCCTTTTCCTTACCCTTACCAATCCCATGACAATTCTTGCATTTGCGGCTATATTTGCCGCATTGGGCCTGGTAAGCTCAAAAGCTAATTATGTCTCTGCCACTTCGCTGGTCTCGGGTGTCTTTTTAGGCTCTGCCCTCTGGTGGTTTATCCTGAGCAGTGTTACCGGAATTTTCCGCGAAAAAATCAATGACGGTGGTCTCCGCTGGGTAAACCGGATTTCAGGTATTATAATTTTTTGTTTCGGTTTGATTTCAATCATGAGTCTGAGGGGATGAGGCAACCCTGCTTGTTACTATTATGATCATAACTGATAAAGCCCAGTCTCTGCTTAAAAGCGTTTTCGGATACGATCAATTCATATCGCTTCAAGCCGATATCATCGAAAATGTGCTTCAAAAAAAAGACACGCTGGTAATTATGCCGACAGGGGGCGGAAAATCTCTCTGCTACCAAATTCCGGCACTCATTTTTAAAGGCCTGACAATTGTTGTTTCACCGCTGATTTCGTTAATGAAGGATCAAGTGGAGCAACTAAGGCAAAGAGGGATTGCTGCGGTATTTTTAAACAGTTCCCTTCCACCGGATGAATACCGTCAAAATGTTGATCGAATTCGAAAGGAGCAGGTACAATTACTTTACCTGGCACCGGAGACGCTGTTAAAGCCTAACTTTCTTCAGATGCTTTCCTCTGTGCGGGTGGAATGTATGGCCATCGATGAAGCCCACTGCATTTCGGCCTGGGGACATGATTTTCGACCGGAATATCGGCAACTGGCAGGTATCCGGGCCCGTTTTCAGGCTGCCGTGTGTATCGCACTCACGGCCACAGCGACGCCGAGGGTCCGGCAGGATATCAAAACCAATCTCGGAATGGACAATTCCGCGGAATTTATCGCCAGCTTCAACCGGGAAAATCTTTTTCTCCAAGTCATCTCCAAAGAAGATCCGGTTAATCAAGCCACTCAATTCATCCAAAATCATCCCGATCAATCCGGTATTATCTATTGCTTTTCCCGAAGACAAGTGGATGATCTTTACGCCCATTTCAACGGGCTCGGATACAGCATCAGACCCTATCACGCAGGATTGACCGAGGCGGAGCGAACCCGTAACCAGGAATTGTTTATCCGGGACGAGGTTCAAATGATCATTGCAACCATTGCCTTCGGCATGGGAATCGACAAAGAAAATATCCGCTTCGTACTCCATTACGACCTGCCGCAGAATATGGAGGGTTATTACCAGGAGGTCGGGCGGGCGGGACGCGACGGTCTGCGATCCGATTGTCTGTTGTTGTTTGGCTATGGCGATATTCGAAAAATTAAACACTTTATTGATAAAAAAACGGACCATGAAAAGCGTGTGGCCAACATTCATCTCAACGCCCTGCTGCGGTTTGTTGAAACCGACGAGTGTCGTCGCATCCCGTTGATCAATTATTTTGGAGAAAAATATTCTTCTAAAAACTGTCAGATGTGCGATAACTGCCTCACGGGCAAAAAAGCCCAAAAAGATATCACCCTTCTGGCGCAAAAGTTTCTCTCGTGTGTCAGGCGCACCGGGGAAACTTTCGGTGCCACCCATATCGTGGATGTCCTGCGCGGGTCCAAGTCACAGAAAGTGTTTAAATTCGGGCATCAACATCTTTCCACTTACGGCATCGGCATGGAGTGTTCAAAAAAACAGTGGATAAAGCTTTCGCGGCAATTTATCAACAAGGGACTGCTTACCCAGGACACGGAGTATGGCAGTTTAAAGCTGACCGAAAAAGGGTGGGCGGTTTTGAAAGCAAAACAAAGCGTCCTGGGCCGTCTGGCAGAAGAAAATATACCCAAATTATCCCCTGAAGTACGTGCCCCGAGTTATGATGGCGAATTGTTTGAAATTCTGAGAATAAAGCGAAAGGAACTTGCGGATGCGGCCCATGTCCCGCCTTATATCGTTTTTTCGGATAAAACCCTGATTGAAATGGCATCCCGCTATCCCCGGAACCGGCAAGCGTTTATGGATATCCACGGGGTGGGAAAGGTAAAATATGAGAATTATGGGCCTATTTACATGGAAATTATTCGGGAGTACTGCCGACGGCATAACATTGAAGACCATTGAAACGTCCACCCTGCCCCTCAAGACTTTCTGGATGCCGCACCGAAGGATAAACCGTTGACAATTTCGGCCTATAAAAGTAAACATCCATATAAAACGGAGTGAACATGAAAATTTCGCGTCCCGTCAGAATTAAACGCACCTATACCCAAACAGTGGTGACAACGCCGGAGAAGGTATTTCACCTGCTTTGCCCGGTTCGCGAGGTGGACTGGGTCAAAGATTGGGATCCGGAACTTGTCATCTCGGAATCCGGTTATGTGGAGAAAGATTGTGTTTTTATCATGCCGGACCGTCCGCAAAACTCGATCTGGGTTGTGACGGAGTGGAATCCGGAGGAATACTATGTGGAGTTTTTAAAGGTCACTCCGGGATTTAGCGTAGGTTATATCGAGATTCGGTTGAGAGAGGCCGAAGGTAACCGTACCCATGCCCGCATATCTTATGAATACACGGCATTGAGTAAAGCGGGAGAAGACTTTGTTGCCAACTTTACGCAGGAAAGCTACGACGCTTTTATGAAGGAATGGGAACTGGCGCTTAATCATTATCTGGTCAACGGTAAGAAGAAAGGCGCCACCAAGCGCTAACCGGCAAGAATACATCCCGGCAATGTCATAAACCCGCTTAAACCTCCATTTCCCGCGAGCTAACCAGTTATAATAACATTTTCAAGCTGCCGTTACGAGGAACAACTGCATGGTCTTGGAAGAAAAAAATCGTACAGGGAACAAATATGACTATCCGACACGGGGCGGCACCTTTTTATAGCGACGGAAGGCTTCCTCCAAGGAAGGTGTGACTGCCGGTTTGTAAGTACTGTCAAGATAATACCGGCATCTGCGGGATGGATTCATATCCGACACTTTGTAATGCAGGCACTTGGCACCTTTTCGATACCGGCAGCCATCACAGGTCAACATCTTCTCTCCCGGGATTCATTTGTCTCCGGCGTTTGTGCGCTGGGCATAGAGTTTTTGGTAAAGAGGCAGGTGGTGGTCGTAATAGGCACGCAGGTTGGGTTTATCGTCAAGCCCGAAATCGAATGTTTCAAAATTTTTTTGAATCCCGCTGCTGCGGGTGGCATCCACATGCCACTCTTTCCATGAATCCCAATCTTTTATGTGTTTGCCGGCTTCCCAGCTGAGGGCCCCGGCAATAAAAGGAATACCCACCGCCTCGCAATAGGACCGGGTCACCCCCTCAGGATCATCTTCCAGATCGTCGGCATCGATGAGCACAGGTGTGGTCCCGGTAACTTCTTTGACCTTTTCAAACAATTTGAGTTCCAATTCATAGCCGATTTCCTCGCCGGTCATATCGGGATTCATGACGTAGTGGGAAAGAATGGTTTTTTCCGGTTCCCGAATGAGAAATGTGTTGGTCATCTGCTCGAGAAACCCGGGATCTTTGATAATGTGGTCAAAGGGATGA
>JASFTQ010000236.1:0-7466 GCA_050053515.1 Desulfobacterales bacterium
AAAGAGGCAAGGAACCCTCGAGTGACTAGAAAATATGTAGCAACTTACACCTATGTTGCCCAACAAAACTGTGCGATGCTACACTTTTTCTGTTGGTCTGCTGATTTTGTATTTTTGAAACCGGCGATACATCGTCCACCGGCTGATACCCAGAAGGCGGGCGGCCTTGGAAATGTTCCAGTCGGTCTTCACCAGAGCCTTTAAAATCTTCTCGGGATCATCGTCTATCTTGTTTCCGGAAAATTGCGTTTTAACAGCCGTGTAATCTCTAATTTCGATCGGGATGTGCTCCACCTGTATCACTCGATTCCGACAGAGCACAAACGCCCTTTCGATCGCATGTTCCAGCTCTCTGACATTTCCCGGCCAGGGATAATTCATGAATTTCTCAAGAACCTCATCAGACACGCCGCTGATGTTCATTTTGTAACTATCGTTAAAAACCCTGCAGAAATGATGAATCAGCAAGGGAAGATCTTCATACCTCTCACGCAGCGGCGGGAGCTTGACCTCTATCACATTGAGGCGATAATAAAAGTCCTCACGGAACTTGCCCGTGTCCACTGCTTCTTTTAGGTTTCGACTGGTGGTGGCGATGACGCGCACATCCACTTTTCTCGGATTCGATTCACCAACCCGCTCAAATTCCTTTTCCTGGAGTACCCTCAACAGTTTCAGCTGTATCAGTTGGGAGATATCACCGATCTCATCCAACAGAATCGTACCGCCGTCAGCTGCCTCAAAACGGCCGATTTTATCTTTGTCGGCGCCGGTGAAAGCACCTTTGGCATGTCCGAAAAGCTCACTTTCCAGGAGGCTTTCGGCAAGCGCCGAGCAGCTGACCGCTACAAGGGGTCCGTTCGCTCGACTTCCGGCATAGTGCAGGGCTTTGGCAGCCATCTCCTTGCCGGTTCCGCTTTCCCCCGTGATCAGAACAGTAGTCCCCTGATTGGCCAGGGTTTGTAAAAGATTGTAGATCTTTTGCATTTTTTCACTTTTACCGATAATGTTCTGAAAGTGGTGTCGTTCTTTCAATTCGTTTTCAAGGTGGGAAAGCCGTGTAATATCTCGGATAACCAAGACGGCCCCCATGAAATTGCCGCTGCCGTCCAACAGTGGGGAGCTGTTGACCAGAGCAATCAATTTATTTCGTTGGGGGTGCTGACATTCAATCTGGTATCCCTGGATGGTCTTCCGGCTGCTCAAGGTTTCCGTGAGTATCTTGTGGCACGATCGATCACATTTTTGGGTTAGCTCGGTAAAGGGCCGGCCGCTTGCGATGGTAAATCCACAGATATGCTCCGCGGCCCTATTGGCCTCGATAACATTCATGTCGGTGTCAACCGTAATAATGGCGTCTTGCACGCTTCGGAAGATGGATTCCAAACGGCTGCGATGCTTCTCCAATTCCTCTTCATACCGTTTGTTTTCGATTGCACGGGTAATGATTTGAGCCGCAGTGGTCAAGATGTACATATCTTCATCGATCCATTTACGGTGATGGCGGCATTCGTCGAACCCTATAAACCCGTAAAGATCATCTTGAATAAACAACGGTACGGTTAGCGTGGATTTGACATCGGCGGCCAGCAATCTTGCTCTGAGCTGTTCTCCCGGGATATCCCGCGTATCCTCGAAGTTTATGACCTGGCCGTCCATCAGTTGCTTGGCACCCCATGGGATGGAAAGCGTCAGCTCGTTAAGCTCCTCCAGCGAGGTGATACCCCTGGCAACCCACTCACAGATACAATAAAATGTTTGAGTCGAAGATTGGTATTTAAAAATAAAGATGCGGCTCACATCCAGGATGCTTCCCATGCTCTTCAAGGATGAATCCAAAAAGCGGTTCAGATCACCAACCGACACCGCCCGTTCGGAGATGCCGGCAAGCATCCTTTCGTAGGCAATGCGCTTTTTCAACTTCTCATCGGTCTGCATCTTTTAGACCCTATAGTCAGCTAAGGGCTCGGGGTATTTTTTTCACGGCAAGCTGCCGGATTGTTGTCCGCCAAGCCTGACAGCGGCCGCTGCCTGGCATTTTACGGCCGGCCATTTAAAAGTCTCACGCCAACAAGAACCGGCGCCGTGTTTTGCCTGTCTCGGCGGCAATCGCCCTCTGCCCATTGGAAGCACCGGGGCGATCAGCTTGTCGAGAAAAAAACACCCCGACCCCTGAATTATTTAGCCTTCCGGTTAGCCGCCAGAACATAGAGAAGTTCGAGGCCCAGCGTTGCTGCGGCCAGGGCGGTTATACCGGCATGGTCGTACGGCGGGCAAACTTCAACGATGTCCATGCCGATTAAATTGCAGCCCACCAAACCTCTGATGATCTTTAAGGCCGAATCCGTGGAGAGCCCGCCGACCACCGGCGTTCCGGTTCCCGGTGCAAACGCCGGATCGAGACAATCGATGTCAAACGTGACATAGGCGCAATGATCTCCGACCACGCGTTTTATCCGGCTGACTGCCTCCTGCGGTTTGTGATCGATTAGCCAGGCTGAATCCAACACCGTAAATTCGTGATGACGCCTCTCATACTCTGTGCGCACACCTATTTGCACGGATCGTTCGGGAATTAAAATGCCCTCGTTGACGGCATGCAAAAACATCGTCCCGTGATCATAGAGGCCGGGTTCCGCTTCGGTATCGGTGTGAGCGTCAAATTGTATCAGGCCAACCGGGCCATGCTGTTTGGCGTGTTGCCGCAGCAACGGCAAGCTGATAAAGTGATCCCCCCCCAAGGTCAGCATGGTTTTTTCCCTCGCCAGAATTTGAGCTGCATGGAATTGGAGCTGGGATACCATCTGATCACCGCTGACAGGGTCGAAGCTAAGATCGCCGCAATCCACAACATTCAGGGTGTCGAAAACATGAAAATCCCACGGCCAGCGGCGAAGCTCCCATGCCAGGGATCTCGATGCCTGACGGATGGCGGTCGGACCGAAACGGGCTCCCGGTCGTTCGGTAGATGCCAGATCAAAGGGCACCCCGCTGACGACCACATCCACATCATCATCCAAAAATTCCCGGGAGAGTCTGCAACCCATAAACGTCGGGAAATTGAAGCTTGGAAAACCGGAGGCACTGGCCTCTGACAACGGCTGATCCTTGGCGGTGTTTGCTGGCATGAATCTCCTTATGGGGTTGTGTAGTAATCCTGCAAACATTTATATTCAAATGGTTTTTTCTTTTGGGCCTTGAGACCGCGCACAATCGCTTCTGCAGCCGAAAGGGTGGTGATGAAGGGAACCCGATTCTTTATGGCCGCCCATCCGATGGGGTATTCATCTCTGCGGGATCGCTGCCCCAAAGGCGTATTGATGATAAGGCCGATGGCGCCGTTTTTGATATCATCGACAATATTGGGCCGGCCCTCGCTGACCTTGGTCACAGTATCTATCGGAATACCCCGGCTAGCAATATAAGCCGCCGTTCCCCGGGTGGCAACCAATTTATATCCCAGCTTAAATAAATTTTCGGCAATCGGCAGCATGCGGGCTTTGTCATTTTCATTGACACTGATGAATACCGTCCCGGATTTAGGAATGATAATCCCGGTGGATTGATAGGCTTTGAACACGGCCTCGCCAAAGGTGGTGGCGATCCCCATGACTTCCCCGGTTGAACGCATTTCCGGCCGTAAATAGATATCGGCTTTTTCAAAGCGATCGAAGGGGAATACCGACTCCTTGACGGCAACATAGGGTATCTGATTATTGAAGGTGTACCCCAGCTGATCCAGCTTTTTACCGGCCATCACTTCAACGGCAATCTTGGCGATCGGAATTCCGGTGGTCTTGCTCACAAAAGGGACTGTGCGGGAGGCCCGGGGGTTCACCTCGATCACATAAAGGGTATCATACATGATGGCGAACTGGATGTTGATCAAGCCTTTGACAGACAGGGCCTCAGCGAGCAGGCGGGTGTAATCTTTGATATCTTCATACTGATCCCGGCTCAGCAAAAAAGGCGGCAAGACCGCCATGCTGTCACCGGAGTGAACCCCCGCCTCCTCGATATGCTGCATGATACCGCAAATCTCGGTGCGCTGACTATCGGAGATGGCGTCCACATCAAACTCGAAGGCGTCTTCGAGGAAGCGATCGAGGAGCACCGGGTGCGCTTCGGAGGCCTCGACCGCATGCTGCATATAGAGCTCCAAAGCCTCCAGATCGTATACGATCTCCATGGCCCGGCCGCCAAGCACGTAGGATGGCCGCACCATCAATGGAAACCCAATGGCCTTGCCCACCGCCAAGGCCTCTTTAATCGAGGAGGCCGTGCCGTAACGGGGATGGGGGATGTCCAGTGAATCCAACAGCGCCCCAAAGCGATCTCGATCTTCGGCCAGATCGATTGAATCCGGCGCCGTTCCCCAGATGGAAACCCCGGCTCTTTCAAGGGCAAGGGCCAGCTTGAGCGGTGTTTGGCCGCCGAACTGGATAATGACGCCCTCCGGTTTTTCAAGTTCAATAACGTTGAGGACATCCTCATAGGTCAACGGTTCAAAATAGAGCTTATCGGCAACATCGTAATCGGTGCTGACCGTCTCCGGATTGCAATTTATCATGATCGCTTCAATGCCGAGAGATTTCAGGGCAAGGATGCCGTGGACACAACAATAGTCAAACTCAATTCCCTGGCCGATGCGATTGGGTCCACCGCCGAGAATGATAACTTTTTTTCTGTCCGAGGGTATCGACTCGTTTTCCTGTTCATAGGTGGAATAGTAATAAGGCGTAAATGATTCAAATTCGGCGGCACAGGTATCAACGATCTTAAATGACGGCCCTATTTTATTCTCTGTGCGCCGATTTCGAATTTCATGCTCTTGTCTGCGGTGCAGTACCGCAAGGTGTTTATCGGAAAATCCCATCCGTTTTGCTTGGCGAAGTGTATCCGGTGAAATATTTTTTTGGTCTCTGCATTCTGCGGCGATTTTGGCTTCATAGCCGACCAGCTGTTTCAGATTTTCTAAAAACCAGATGTCGATGCGGGTGGTTTTCGAAATTTTCTCCGGCGAAACGCCGATGGTCAAGGCCTGCCAGATTTTCATTATTCGATCCGGTGTGCCGAAGCGAAGATCATCCAACAGCGATTCCTCGGACATCCGTGAATATGGATTGTTGCCATTAGCATGAAAACCGAACCATCCGTTTTCAAGCGACCGCAGGGTCTTGTTCAAGGCCTCTTTAAAGGTCCTGCCGATTCCCATGGCTTCTCCAACGGATTTCATTTGTGACGTCAGCCGGTTGTCGTTTCCCGGGAATTTTTCGAAGTCCCAGCGGGGTATCTTAACAACCACATAATCAATGGCGGGTTCGAAACAGGCCGGAGTTTTGCGGGTGATATCATTCGGAATTTCATGCAGCTGATAACCGACGGCGAGTTTGGCCGCAATCTTTGCGATCGGAAAACCGGTTGCTTTGGATGCCAGAGCGGAGCTGCGCGAAACCCTCGGATTCATTTCGATGACCACCATTTCACCGGTTGACGGATTCAGCGCGAACTGAATATTTGCGCCGCCCGTTTCAACGCCGACTTTGGCCACTATTTTCTTGGCAGCGTCTCGCATGGTCTGGAACTCGACATCCGTCAGGGTTTGGGCCGGAGCCACCGTAATGCTGTCTCCGGTATGAATGCCCATCGGGTCAAAATTTTCAATGGAACAAACAATAACAAAATTATCCGCAGCGTCCCGCATCACTTCCAGTTCATATTCCTTCCAGCCCAACACCGATTGCTCGATGAGTATTTCGGTGACCGGGCTGGCGTTTAATCCCCATTGGGCGGCTTGGGCAAATTCATCTTTGTTGTAAACAATACTGCCGCCGATGCCGCCGAGGGTGAAAGCCGGTCGAATGATCAACGGAAAGCCGACCCGCTGCGACAGTGTTTCGGCCTCAGCAAGGCTGCGCACGCAGCCACCCTCAGGAACGTTTAACCCAATTTCGGTCATGGCGTTGCGAAAGAGCTCGCGATCCTCGGCCATTCGAATCGTTTCCAGTTTTGCTCCGATCAGCTCGACACCATATTCGTCTAAAATTTTACTTTCTGCCAATTCAACCGCCAGATTGAGGCTTGTTTGTCCGCCGAGGGTCGGCAGCAATGCGTCGGGGCGCTCTTGCTCGATAATTCCGGCAACCGCCTCGGCATGCAGGGGCTCGATGTAAGTTTTGTGTGAGAATTCAGGGTCCGTCATAATGGTGGCCGGGTTGCTGTTAATGAGGATGACGATGAAGCCTTCTTCGCCCAGCGCTTTGCACGCTTGGGTGCCTGAATAATCAAACTCGCAGGCCTGACCAATGACAATCGGGCCTGATCCGATGACCAGTATTCGCTTGATGTCTTTGCGTTTAGGCATGAAATTCCTTCATATCACTTAAAAACTGTTCAAAAAGGTACCGGCTGTCATGCGGACCGGGAGCGGATTCGGGATGATATTGGACCGAGAAAGCCGGCAGCGATGTATGCCTGAACCCCTCGAGGGTTTGGTCGTTCAGGTTGATGTGAGTTATTTCCACCTGGGCCGGCGGCAAACTTTCGGCATCGACAATAAATCCGTGATTCTGAGAGGTGATTTCAACAGCACCGGTGGGTAGATATTTTACCGGGTGATTGGCACCGTGATGGCCGAATTTCAGCTTGGTCGTCTCTCCCCCCAGGGCCAGGCCCAGAATTTGATGGCCGAGACAAATTCCAAAAATCGGCTTTTTCCCCAACAAATACCTCACGGTGTCCACGGCGTAGGCGAGCGGTTCCGGGTCACCGGGACCGTTGGACAGAAATATACCGTCCGGTTCCCATTCAAGCACTGTTTCAGGCGGCGTATGGGCAGGAAATACCCGCAATTGGCATCGGTGGAGGTACAATGCCCTCAAGATTGAATATTTTACGCCAAAATCATATACGGCCACCTTGAAAGACGGTGCTTGTTCGAGATTGAATTCCCCGTCCAAAGGCCACTGATAGTGTGCATCAGCGGTAACTTCGCTGACGATATCCCGCCCCACCAGCTTTGGGCTGTCCCGTAATCGCTCCGCCAACATCTCAAGCGGCTCCTGGGAAGTGGTAATCATGCCCATCTGCGCTCCCTGATCACGCAAATGACGGGTCAGAGCGCGGGTATCCACTTCACTGATTCCGACGACATCATAATTTTTTAGATAGTCATCGAGGGATTTATTTGCCTGCCAGTGACTCACTATGGGACTGTACTCCCGGACAATAAAGCCCGCCGCATAAATGCGTCTGGATTCAAAATCCTTGGGGTTGACACCATAGTTTCCGATTTGGGGATAGGTCATGACCACCAGTTGAAAATAATAGGAGGGATCTGTTAAAATTTCCTGGTAACCGGTCATGGCCGTATTGAAAACAACTTCACCAATGGCGGTTCCCGGAGCGCCTAAGGAAAGGCCTTCAAATAAAGTGCCGTCGGATAAAATGAGTCGTGCTTTCATGTT
>JASFTQ010000237.1:0-7465 GCA_050053515.1 Desulfobacterales bacterium
AAAGGGGATATTCTTTAAACAATGAGGAAATCGTACCTGGTTTAATAGCTATAGGGGCACCACTGTTCAACATGAAGATGAGGCGGGTTATTGGGTCCATTTGTTTCGACTTTGTAACTAGTGAACATTCATTAAGTTCCATTGAGCGAGATTACGCTCAAGTTATTTTGAAATGGTCGCGAAATATTTCCGAAATGATTCCTGATTATTAAGAAATGATCTTGAGTGCTTGGTTTTAAAAGGCCTTTAATTTTGATCTGTAACTTTTGGAACATAGAAACAATCATTAACGCAACAATTTTCAACTAAAGCTAAAACAAGGAAAAAATCCGTGAAATTCATTTATTCTGATCTGAAACAGGGCATTATCGATCTAGATGAGGCGAAAGTAAAGAACATGACAAACCGGGTAATCAAGGACGGCCTGGATTTTCTCCAAGCTATTGAATACTGCGCAGAGGGGCTGCGGGAGATCGGTAACAAATTCGAAACGGGAGAGCTGTTCCTCCCGGAGTTGATAAAATCCGGTCAGATTATGAAGGAAGTTACCAGCATTCTGGGGCCGGAGATGAAGAAAAAAGGAAATCAAAAAGAATCACTTGGGCGAGTAGTTATTGGGACCGTCCAAGGGGATGTGCACGATATTGGGAAGGATATTGTTGCTACCATGCTATTCATACAAGGCTTCGAAGTATACGACCTGGGCAAGGATGTTCCTATATCCTCTTTCGTTGAAGAAGCCAAGAAGGCGCGAGCTGATATTGTTGCAGCCTCCGCTTTGCTTAGCTCTACTATGCCATGCCAAAAAGATATCGTTAATGCTTTTATCGCAGACGGCACCAGAGAAAGAATCAAAATACTAGTTGGTGGAGCCCCCATCACCCCCGAATGGGCAAAAAAGATCGGAGCTGATGGTTTTGGAGAAAATGCGGTGGAAGCAGTGAGAGTGGCCAGGGAATTAATGGGAGGGCATGATTAATGGAAGTAAGAATACCGTATAGCACTATGTTAAGTCAGCCACAGGTCGAAGAGGTACATGAAACTTCACTTAAAATATTGCAAGAAATTGGGGTATCTACCGATTCCCGGACTATTCTGAAGTTATGTGAGGATGCAGGTGCACAAGTGGACGTTAAGTCAGGGAGAATTAGAATCTCTAAGGAAATGGTAGAGAATTCTTTCAAGACAATCCCTCGAAATATTAAACTCTATGGCCGAGATCCTCAAAACGACATCGTGTTGAAAAATGGTAGTGTATATTTTGGACTTGGTGGCACAGGTGTGCCATATATCAGAGACCTCGATACTGAAGCCATTAGAACTACGACCAAGAAAGATGTGGAGAATAGCACTCGGTTAGGAGATGCCCTGTCGGGGATTTCTTTCGTTATGACTCTCGCCAGCGCTTCTGATTGTCCAGGTGAGGTCCAATATCTTCATGAACTTGAAGTAAAATTTAACAATACCATGAAGCCGATTTTGCACCCAGTTCCGGGTACTTGGTTTGCAAGGAAGGTGTTGGAAATGGCAGAGACGGTTGCGGGAGGCACAGAAGAATTTCAAAAAAGGCCGAATATTGGCGTTATAAGTGAAAACCTTTCGCCGTTATACTATTCAAGGGAAACTGAGAATATCATCGAATTCGCGAAAAAGAAAGCGCCCGTCGTTCTGTTGCCTGCACCAACTTTGGCTAGCACGGGACCAGGAACAATGATAGGCACCTTCTGTTTGGCAAATGCGGAGTCATTGTTTGGGATTGTTCTTTCTCAATTGACTGAGCCGGGCGCCCCTGTTGTGATGGGACCCGCCATCGGTATCATGGATATGCGAACGACAAAATACTGTTATACAGATATTGGAACTTGTATGGGCAAGATCATGACTGCTCAAATGGCGCGCTTTTATGGTCTTCCGAGCTTTTGTGCAGGAACGGGAGCCAGTGATGCAAAAATTCCAGACGCTCAAGCCGGAGCCGAGGCAGCACTAAGCGCCCTTATTGGTGCTCAGAGTGGTGTCAATATTGTATACAACGTAGGGACAATGGCAGGAGGGACCTTGGGAAGTTTTGAACTAGCGGTTATAGGTGATGAGGTTATAGGAATGATCCAACATTTGGCAAAAGGAGTCACCGTAAATTCTGAAACCTTGGCATTTGATGTCCTGAAAGAGATCGGTCCAGAAGGAAATTTCCTCAGCCACAATCATACTCTCTCCCTGTTTAGAAAGGAGCTCTACTTTCCCAAATTGTTTAATCGCGAATCGGTGCAGACTTGGCTCAAAAAGGGAGAAAGGAATATCTTTGATGAGGCAAAAGAAAGAGCCAAAGAAATTATTCGTAACCATAAAGTTCCGGCGTTATCCGAGGCACAGCAGGCTGACCTTTCTAAGATTATAAAAGAGGCTGCGAGGTGAACAGGTATTTGATGCCCTTGGATTTCCTGGCCTTGCTGTTGTTGTGCCAGATGGTGGCTGTCCGATTTCTTACTGTTCATAGTAATAGAAAGTTACATAGACCGTTAACGAATTTATTCTAAACTGGAAACATTCTGCATAAGGCAGCTTTGAAATTAAATAAACGAAAAAGGTTTTATAAAACGGATAAACATCGACCCTCAGGGTAATTTAAGGAGATCATCGATATTGCACCACTGCCCGGGCGACTACTCTTTCGGAGAAAATAATGAACATACTTGAGGAGTCCAGGAACTACTTATTTTATCAACACAAAGGAACGCTGCCAAATATTCAAAAAACTGATGGGATTTATATGTGGGATCAATCGGGTAAAGAGTATATTGATGGCTGTTCCGGAGCAGTTGTCTGCAATATCGGTTATAAAAATTCCCTTATTAAAGAGGCCATCATTCATCAGGCGCAAAACACATTTTTTGCTTACCGCATGCATTTTGAAAATGAACCAGCAATCAAGCTGGCCAAAGAAATGGTGGCACATTCAGCGCCGCACTTAAAACGAATTTTTTATGTGTCCGGCGGATCCGAAGCAGTGGAGACGGCGATGAAGCTATGCCGCCAGTACTTCTATGATCGGAAAGAAGGTTCGCGGCATTTATTTATAGGCCGTGTGCCCGCTTACCATGGATGCACGTTGGGGGCCCTCGCATTGACATCCTATGCTCCGCTGGAGACACCGTTTCGTCCGCTGATTAAGACATATCCTAAAATACCCGCGCCCTATTGTTATCGCTGTGCTTACAATCTTACCTATCCGGATTGCGGCCTGGCTTGCGCCCAGGCACTCGAAAAAACCATTCTGGAACAGGGGCCGCAAAACGTTGCCGGCTTCATTGCCGAGCCCATCGGTGGCGCCAGTACCGGAGCCCTAGTCCCGCCGGAAGGATATTTCGATATCATTCAATCGACCTGCCGGAAGTATAGTGTCATGCTGATTCTTGACGAGGTCATGACCGGTTTCGGTCGCACCGGTAAAATGTTCGCTTACGAGCACTGGAATGTAGAGGCAGACATCCTTGCGCTCTCCAAAGGCATGGCATCAGGCTATTTTCCGCTGGGCGCCATCCTAGCCAGAGATACCCTTGTCGATACAGTCCTGAACAGCGGAGGGTTCAAGCACGGTTACACCTACGCTGGAAACCCCATGGCATGTGCAGTTGGACTGCAGGTTTTCAAATATATTATGGAACACGATCTGTGCACCAATGCGCACCTTATGGGCACACGCCTTAAAGATGGTCTGGAAGGGATGGCCCGAAAAACTCCGATCATCGGGCAGGTGCGCGGCAAGGGCCTGCTGTTAGCGGTGGAGCTAGTTCAGGGTCCCGGTACAAAAGAACCATTTCCTGTAGACGCCAATGCCGGACAGCTTTTGTACGATATCGCCTTTGAACAGGGGTTGATCATTTACCCCCGCAGACCGATCAACGGAATAGTGGGTGACCATGTATTGATCGCCCCCCCCCTGATCATATCCGCTGCGGAAGTAGACGAAATCCTGCGACGTTTTGAGGCGGCGCTGAATTTGCTGCCCATGCGACTCACGGATTCAAAAGGAAAGACTTGATCGATGGACAAAACAACTACGCTGGCAGAGGCCGTCTCCTCGGTAAAAGATGGCCAGGTCATCATGGTAGGAGGGTTCGGCGTTCCCGGCACACCCTTTGTGCTGGTCGACGCATTGCTGGAACAGGGGACAAAACACCTGACGCTGATAAAGAACGAGGCCAATGAACCCCATACCGGGGTTTCCAAACTCATCGAGGCGGGAAGGGTGGACCGTTTGATCACTTCGCACCTGGGGTTTAACCCCACGGCACTGGAGCTGATGAACGCTCAAAAGATCCAGGTAGAGTTCAATCCACAAGGAATTCTGGCGGAAAGAATTCGCTGTGGCGGTGCCGGACTGTTCGGGTTCATCACCGATATCGGGATCGACACCGTCCTGAGTGAAAACAAACCGGCAATCACTGTGAACGGCTGCAGGGGCATTGTCGAATCGGCCCTGCGTGCCGATATAGCCCTGATTCATGCCGCAGTCGGAGACGGACTCGGGAACCTGGTCTATGAAAAGAGCGCCAGGAATTTCAACCCGGCCATGGCGACCGCAGCCGATATTGTTATCGCCGAGGTGGAGTCCCTGGCAGACACGGGCTCGCTGGATCCCGACGCGATTCACACGCCAGGTGCATTCGTGGATCATGTTGTCGAAATTCAGGAACTGACCGAGGAATATGGGATACTGGAGAATCATGTCTTTGGATAGCAGGGAAAAAATTGCCATACGAGCTGAACAGGAAATTTCTGCAGGGCAGTTGGTAAATATCGGCGTCGGCATACCCACGCTGATGTTAAAGTATTTGAAGCCGCAAAAGCATGTCTTGATCCACTCGGAAAACGGTATTCTCGGCATGAAATCCCATTGCAGCAGGGAAGATGCGGACCGAAACCTGATCGATGCCGGCGGCGGCTATATCATCCTCGAAACGGGCGCCTCGTTCTTCGACAGCGTGCTGTCCTTTTCCCTGGTCAGAGGCGGACGTCTGGACATCGCTTTTTTGGGGGCACTGGAAATATCCGCCAGGGGAGACCTGGCCAACTGGATGATTCCAGGAAAGTATACGCCCGGCATAGGCGGAGGTATGGAACTAGCCCAGAAAGCTCGGCGATTGATCGTTACCACCACGCATACCACCCGGGATGGCAAACCGAAGATATTAGATGCCTGTACTTTGCCGCTGACAGCCAAAGGCTGCGTCGATAGAATTATCACCGAACTAGCGGTCATAGATGTGTTGCCTACCGGGTTAATGTTGCGTGAAATCGCGACTGAAACTGATATCAAAACCGTTATGGCCCGGACAGAGGCCGAACTGACCGTCCCCAGACAAGAATTACCAAGATTCTAAGTATATCCAACAGAATCTTAACATCTACGTTGAACGGGAAATGATATATTGTCATTTATAAAAAAGGAGACGAAATGCACGATTATTTTTTTCCAATAAGTCGGGATATGACAAATTTCAACACCATAAAGCTTCAGAATCTGATGAAAGCAGCCGGGGTGGACGGTTTCGTCCTTCAAAGGGGAGATAACCTCAGATACATAGCGAGTCTGACTCCTTATGATAGCTTTTATCTTGGCCACCAACAAGCGGCTGTTCTTCCAGCCGAGGGTGACCCCATCATTTTAGCGACCGATCGCTATGCTGAGAGTCTACGCCAACACCACTGGCTTAAGGATATTCGCGCGATTTCCAGCAGACCAGACCATCCGTGCCCGCCGATCCTTGTAGATGTATTGAAAGAATTAAAGCTTGACCAGGCAAAAATCGCACTCGATCCTTTCATGAACTGTATTTTTTCGAGGAGTTTGGAAAGAGCGCTTGATCGGGCACAATTTGTTGATGGCGACGACATACTTTGGGAGGCAAGGAAAATTAAATCTCCAGAGGAAATAGAAATTATCGAAGAAGCCGTTCAAATCGCTGAAATTGGAATACGTGCGGGAATTGAGACGATCCGCGAGGGTATTCGGGAGTGTGAGCTCGCTGGGGCTATCATAGATGCCGTCATCTCGGCTGGAGGACATGGCCTTTATGCAGTTCCCGCTGTGGTGAGCTCCGGTGAGAGATGGGAACGATGTGAGGAGTTTCCGACGGAAAAGAGAATTCGGAGGGGAGAGCTTGTCAACATCGACGAGGGGCCTTTGTTCAAAGGATACTATGGCGAGTTTGCCCGGATGCTGATGATCGGAGAACCCGATGAGAATCAAAAGCGACTATATCAAATTACCTACAGGGCGCATTGTGAAACGATCAAATCAATTCAGCCTGGTATTACCGCAGCAGACGTCGCAGCCGTTTCCAAACGCATTTTTAAGGCGGAAGGTTATAGTGAGTTTGCCGAGCTCGGGGTAGGACATGGTTTGGGCATGTCCAGCGCAGAACCTCCTTGGTTAAGCCCAAGTGATAACACTATTCTGCAGCCAGGGATGGTTCTTGCAGTTGAGCCGTCTGTCTTTGTTCCCGGAGTGGGGGGGTGTCGGTTCGAAGATGATATTGTGGTTACCGAAGGCAGCGGTAGGCAACTTTCAAGAACGGAGCATCCGGAAATCGAAAAATTCTTTGCCTAAATTTCCCCTTTCAAAAGAGGTATAAAATACATGGACATCAAAGAAATGCGAATCACCGAAACGGTTACGGACTTGTCGGACGACATCCTGGATTTCGCCTTACGTTTGGTAGCCCAGCCGAGCACCTTGGGAAATGAAGCGTCAGTGCTGAAGGTCATGCAAAATGAACTAACCAAACTAAACCTGGAACCAGTAATTATTCCTATCGAACCAGAGAGCTTAGCCAAACATCCTGGATATGCCCCCGTTCCCTGGGATTACCAGGATCGTTACAATGTTCTGGCAATTCGTCCTGCTAACGGGAAAGGGGGGCGAAGCGCCCTGTTCAATGGGCATCTTGATGTGGTCAGCCCCGAACCGATCGCCATGTGGAAACATGATCCTTTTGATCCTTTGGTACGTGACGGTTGGCTGTATGGGCGCGGTGCGGGGGACATGAAATCGGGCGTTGCAGCTATGACATATGCTCTTCATGCTTTGGAAAAAGCGGGTTTCGGTCTCAGGGGGCCGGCTATCGTTGAGGCCGTTATTGAGGAAGAATGCAGCGGCAATGGGGCGTTGGCCTGTATCGCGGCAGGATACGATGCAGAAGCAGTATTAATACCAGAGCCTTTCGGCGCCACGATCATGACCGCACAAGTCGGTGTCCTGTGGTTTAAAGTCAGCCTGGCGGGTATACCCAAACACGTATATGAAGCCCAAGCCGGAGTGAATGCCATTGAGAAGTGCATCCCCTTGATAAATGCTCTGCGTGAGTTGGAGGCCGAAATGAACCAGGTACGGCACCCGGCCTACGCGGAAATTGTCCATCCCATTAATTTAAACATCGGCATCATTCGGGGAGGAGATTGGCCT
>JASFTQ010000238.1:0-7464 GCA_050053515.1 Desulfobacterales bacterium
ATGATATAAATTAGTCAGCACCGAATCATCACGGGTGGGTCCGATCAAGCACTTCAGCCACCAGTAGGGGGTATGCAGACTATGGGCATGATGGATGGCCCAGGGGGTTGCACCTTCACGCTTCAGAAGATTGATCAATTCCAACTTTTTGTATATCCGCAGATGTCCCCGGTTTGCATTGATATATTCATTTGAGAGGGCCCAACAGATGCGTTCGGGAAAGTACCGCGGAACACTCACCACCAGGTTACTTCCCGGTTTTAAAACTCGAATGAGTTCTCGAATGGCGGACTGCTCATCGGGGATATGTTCCATGACTTCGGAGCAAATGGCCAGATCAAAGCAATTGTCGTTAAACGGCAGACATCCGACATCTGCGGCTGACAGCGCCCAGTGCCCGTTGCCGTGTTCCGCCAAGGACTCGTGAAATCGGAGTTGTTTTTTGGCTTCAACGAGACTATCCAATTCCAGATCGGCACCAACCGCCAAAACCCCGTCATATTGATATGCCCGGCAGGTGTGCCGCCCCGAACCGCACCCAATATCCAGAATTTGGAAACCGGGTTGAATCGACAGGCGTTTAAAATCGACCGTGATCAAAAATAGCCTCTTTGTACGCTTGGGCTGTAGCCTCGGCTGCTTTTTGCCAGGTAAAATTCTTTTGCACCCGAACGTATCCGGCATGTCCCAGGGCAGCGGCCCGCCCGGGATCATCCAGGAGCGCCGTAATGGCGTTGGCCAGTGCGACCGGGTCAGCCGGCGGTACCAGCACACCGGCATCTCCCACCACTTCCGGAAGCGCGCCTCCGGTGGTGCTAACCACCGGTACACCGCAGGCCATAGCTTCCCCGGCCGGAAGGCCAAAACCTTCGTAAACCGATGGCACCACGGCAATTGAAGCTCTGGCATATTGCTCAACAAATTCTTGTTCACCGATCCGGCCCGTAAATAAAATAAACTTTTCGATCCCCAGTTGTTCGACACGCTTCACGATGCCGCCGTTTTTTTTAGGCTTACCGACGACAATGAGCTTGATGTGACGGTTTTTTGCAATCTGAGCCACCGCCTCCAGCAGATAATACAGTCCCTTTAATGCAATATCCGCACTGTTTGTAACGATGACGCGGTTTTTTTCGCGGGTGATTGCGGGCTTGGGGCGAAAAGCCGCCGTGTTGATACCGTTGGGTGCGATCCTGAATTTGTTTGTGGGTATTTTAAATGCCCGGCTGATATCCTCACGGGCACAGTTTGAAACGGTGATAATTTTTGGAAGTGTTCGGGCGACCCGTTTTTGCATCCCCAGAAATGAATACCAGCGCATGTGTTTCATCTTTTTCCAGGTGGCGGATACACTTCTCATGGCGATCTCACGGTCGACCGTAATCGGATGGTGTATGGTGGCGACTGTCGGGATGAATTTGCTGATGGCCCAGATGCCATAGGAAAGGCTTTGGTTATCGTGAACGATATCATACTTATCCAACCGGTTTCGCATGATCATATAGGCCCTGAGACCGAACAAAAAGGGTTCGGGAAAGCCCATGGTCGAGACCGCCAACCATTCGAAAAGATTTAAGGGATGACAAAGTTCTTTGAGGCTGGGTACTCTGAACGGGTCGGCAGGATCATACAGATCCAGACAGGGCAATCGCACAACGGGAATGTCGGCATCCAGACAGGGATCGGGAGGCCCGCAAATCACCTCCACCTGATGCCCCAAATCCTTCAATGCCCGGCTGAGGTTTTTGAGATAAACGCCTTGACCACCGCTGTGCGGATTGCTTCTGTAACTCAGCAAACAAATTTTCAAGGAATCATGGCCATTTACCGGCATCATTTGCCCGACCGCTTTTTGCACGGGTGACCTCCTCAAAAAGAGCTTGAACCGAAATTGCGGACACATTGCCCTTCGCGCCCAACATCGGCGGGGCTGCGGGGTAGACTTCCATCCCTGAAGAACCCCAGGCGGTTGCACCGCTAGCGATTTGCATTTCAATTACCTTTCCCGTGCGGTTTTCGTCAAGTTCTTTTGATGGGCAAGGCGGGCGTCCCCAAAATGGCCGCCGTGTGAAAACCCGCCATGGGGCTGTGGCGGATCAAACCGGTCAGGATTACGAAAATTCGTCGAAAATTTCTTGATCGGCCCCGAAAATATATGCAATCAATGCCGCGCGAATCCACATACCGCAACGTTCTTGTCGCCAGTATGCGGCCCGGGGATCATTGTCCACCCCCACCTCAATTTCATACCGCCTGGGTAACGGATGCAAAATCGCACAATGGGGCTGAATTATTGGGAGGTGTTGCGTTTTGAAGTGAAACTCCGGAAAGGTGTCGGTTTCGCTGGCTGGATCCTCGGAGTATTCTTTTTGAATTCTCGTCATGTAAATTGCGTCAGCGACGGGCATAACGCTTTCGAAATCGGTCGTTTCATGGAAGGGGATGTGGTGCTTGTTCAAAAATTCCTTGATATCATCTTTCATCCTGAATACATCCGGGGCGACAAAATATAGCGTGACATCCTCGTAATTCTTCATTAAATAACTCAAAGAACGCACTGTTCGGCCGCGCTTCAGGTCACCGACCATGACGATTTTTTTGCCGTCCATACCCCCGATATTGCGAAATTCTCTTTCAAGGGTGTAAATGTCCAGAAGTGCCTGGGTGGGGTGCTGATCGGGGCCGGAACCGCCATTCAAAACGGGAACTGGGCGCTCCGTTTGATTGAGGACCCAGGCCGTTTTTTCTGCAAAACCGGCTTCCGGGTGCCTTGAAATAATTAAATCAACATAGCTCGCAAAAGTGCGAATCGTGTCCTCCGGCGATTCGCCTTTAACCTCGGAGCTCGTGGACGTGCCCCGGATCTCGGAAATGCTTAATCCGAGTATGTGACAGGCATTTTGGAAAGAGAGAAATGTTCGTGTCGATGGTTGCACAAAGTAGAGCATCGCGCGTTTATGGGGCAGGAGATGCCTGAGTTTTTTTTGGCCCATTTTCGTCTTGCCAAACAGCCTGATCGCATCCGCGAGATCACAAAGATAGTTTAAAAATTCTCTGTCAAACTGCTGGGCGTAAATGACATCAAATATACGATTCCTGATTTTGAAAAAATCCGATTTTTCATCAACGGATTTGGCATAAAATTCATCCCAGCCCTCGAATTCTTGATGGGTTTGCTCAACCACATTTTCCATTTTACTCTCCTTGTCGGCGCAGCGGGTAGGCTCCATGAGCCCCCTGATTAATTTAATTTACTTACCGGAAAGCTCGGCCCTATTGGGCGAGGGGCTTCAATATGGCAAATTTAATCTTGTGTGTCAAGAAATGGTATGCCACATTATATTGTATTCTGAATTATTTTTGTTTCGATAGCGGCTGGCCTGCGACGAGCTCCCTTCGGTCTGAGCCCTTCGGCAGTGAGCTCAGGGCCGAACTGCTCAGGGTCGAAGACAGCCGTGTCGAAGCCGCCCACACGGATTCATCTTCGACCTGTGGAATCCCCATCGAGCGGGAGAGAAACCCCCCCGGTAGAGAGGCTTTTGTTTTTCGGATTTAATGTCGGATCATGCTATTGATGTGCGGCTGATGGAGTGGTATATGATGAGCGGGCTCAGGGTTCAGGGCCCAGGGTTTATATACCCTTGAACGCCGAACGGGGAACCCGGAACCGCTCAATTTCAATCGAAGCAACGTATGTTACCATTGATGTTCACATGACAAAACCAGCTGCATAAGGATCATTCCATGTCTGCCGGCGTGCTCAAAAATAGAATTTCTGCAATAATTGCCGAGGCAGCTCGCAAAGCGTTCGACCAAGTCCCCGATCAGCTTGAAATTGGTTTTCCACCCAGCCCGGAATTTGGTCATTTTGCGGTCGGATGTTTCTCACTGGCAAAACAATACCGCAAATCCCCGCCGGAAATTGCGCGTCGGATATCAAACGCAATCGCTGCAGCCGATGTCATACAGGAAGCGAGTTTCTCGGGGCCGTACATTAACATAAAAGTCTTGCCCGATGTACTTTTCGGAGAGGTCTGCAGCGAAATATTTTCGACAAACGAGCGCTACGGCGATTCTGCTGTCGGCCGAGGCAAGAGGGTCATGGTGGAATATTTATCGCCCAATACCAATAAACCGCTGCATTTGGGCCATTTGCGAAACGGCGCCCTCGGCATGTCCGTGTCAAGGTTGCTGGAGGCCACCGGGCATGCGGTGGTGAAGGCCATTTTGACAAACGACAGAGGGGTTCATATCTGCAAAAGCATGCTGGCCTGGCAGCGGTGGGGTGAAGGCTCGACCCCCCAATCGAGCGGGATAAAAGGGGATCACTTTGTGGGCAAATGGTATGTTCGGTTTTCTCAGGAGGCCGAAAAAGATCCGGTGCTTGAAGAGGCTGTCAAAAAGATGCTGCAAAGATGGGAGGCCGGAGATCCGAAAACCGTGACACTCTGGAAAAATATGAACCACTGGGTTTACGAGGGCTTTTCTCAAACATACCAAGACTTCGGATTGGAATTTGATGTATTTTATTATGAATCCGATACCTATAAACTCGGCAAAGACGTCATCCAAAAAGGTGTGGAACGGGGGGTTTTTTACCGGGATGAAAACGGAAACGTGGTATATCCGTTGCCGGTAGAGAAGTTCGGCCGGGAGAAGAGCGGCGACCCCAAAAAAGTGACGGTCTTGAGGCCTGATGAGACCAGCCTCTACATCACCCAGGATATCGCCACCTCGATTCTAAAGATAGAGGAACAGCGATTGGATTTTTCCATTTATGTGGTTGGCAGTGAACAGGATTACCACTTCAAATGCCTCTTTCAAGTTTTAACTGCCCTGGACTATGAATGGGCCCGGGATTGTTATCATCTTTCATACGGCATGGTTTACTTGCCGGAAGGTAAAATGAAGTCAAGGGAGGGTAAAATAGTCGATGCCGACGACCTTATTGATGAAATTAAGAAATTGGCAGCTGAGGAAATTCGTCTACGCGATCCGGACGGACGCCTGGCTCAGGATGAAATTGGCCGAAGAGCCAAGATAATCGGTATCGGCGCGATTAAGTTTTATTTGCTGCGGGTTCGACCAAACCAGAGCATCAACTTCGATCCGGCCGAATCCATTTCATTTGATGGTTTCACCGGCCCCTATTGTCAGTACGCCTATGCCCGCATATTCGGCATACTTGCCAAAAGCCCGGGGGGCGCGTCTGATATTCAGCGATGCGATTTTTCCCTTCTCGGCAATACAGAGGAGATATTACTGATTCAGAAGCTGATTGAATTTCCGGAAGAGGTCAAGGGTGCTGTTCAAGAGTTCAATCCGTCGAAAATAGCCGTGCATGTCTTCAATATCGCCAGAGCCTTTAATCAGTTTTACAACAAGCACCCGGTGCTGCGTGCACCGAGTGAACAGTTGATTGCAGCCCGGCTGGCCCTCATTCGCGCCACCGCCATCGTTTTAAAAAAAGGGCTGAGCCTTCTGGGAATAGAGGTCTTGGAGAATATGTAAATCCGCCTGAGATGGACCCAAATGAAGACCAGGATTCTCATAAAAATCGGCGGCAGGGCCTTTGAAGGGGAAACCGGCTTCAAGGAACTGGCCGCAGCCGTCAAGGCCGATCCATCGGTTGAAATTATCATCGTGCATGGTGGCGGCGCCGAGATTTCGCAAGCGCTCAGGAACGCCGATCGAGAGACGGTTTTCCTTGACGGCATTCGGGTCACACCGGCTGAAGACATCAAAATTGTTGAAAGTGTTCTATCCGGAACCATCAATCAGCGAATTGCCTCCTGGTTGAGCATGCATGGTGTGCCCTGCAGACGCATGTCCGGAAAAAAAGATCGTCTTTTTCAGGTCGAGCCGTTAACCCGAGGCGGTCAGGATTGGGGGTTTGTGGGAAAAATCAAACACGTCAATGCCGAGCCTGTTCTCGATACGCTGCATGACGGACAGGTGCCGGTGATTTCACCCATTGCAGCGGATGCAGCGGGAAACAGTTACAATGTCAATGCTGATAGTGCCGCCGCAGCTCTAGCCGCTGCCGCCCCTTGTAGCGACCTTGTCTATATCACGGATGTTCCCGGCGTTGTTGTCGACGAAGAAATTTGCCCCTCACTGACGATCCGCAAAACACAGGCGCTCATTGCCGCTGGGACCGTCACGGGCGGGATGGTAGCCAAAATGGAGTCAGCCATTGAAGCCCTGAACCGCAACGTGCCCCGGGTTCATATCATCCAATGGCGGGGATCGGACAGCCTGCGGAAAATTGTCAGGCGAGAATCGACAGGCGGAACCACCCTTCACGCTTAATGGGGCTGTTATTCAAAAGTCCACCGCCCGCTTCAGGCTTCACCCTTCGAGCTACGACCCGACAAGTGGCTTGAGGCGTTCACCCTGTTGAACCGCGACAGCCAGCGCTAACCCCGCAGCCTGCTGCGGGGTTAGCGAGCGAATCGGAAAATAGATATTCGAACCGAAGATTAACTCCGACAAAGCCTTTTAATGGAAAAGCGCATCATCGAAATTTTACAAAAGCTGGTCGAAATCGACTCCCGCAATCCGGGCCTCTCCAGGGGACCCGGGGAAAAGGAAATTGCAGAATTTATTGGGCAACATCTTCAAAAATTGAGGATAGACACCGAACTTCAACCGATCGAATCCAACCGAACGAATACCGTTGCGATCATAACGGGATCCAATAGGCGGCAATCGCTGCTGTTGAACGGGCATCTCGATACGGTGGGTGCCGAAGGCATGCCGAGTCCTTTTTCCTTGATCCGGGACGGTGACAGGCTTTATGGACGCGGTTGTTATGATATGAAGGGCAGCCTTGCCGTCATGTTGCTGCTGGCGGAGTATTTCATGCAACATCAACCCCCGCATGACATATTGCTCACTTTTGTGGCCGATGAGGAGAATAAAAGCATCGGCATGGAGCATATCGTTCAGCGTTGGCTGCCGGGCGTGACCCCGAGGCCGTTTGGCGCTATCTTTCTGGAGCCGACCGAAGAGGATATCGGCGTCTGCCACAAGGGATTCACCTGGTATGAAGTGGAGGTCACCGGTAAAGCGGCCCATGGCAGCTTTCCCGCTGAAGGGATTGATGCCATATTGCCCCTGAGAGCCGCCCTCGACGAACTGGACCACATTCAATCTCAATTGTCCGTCAGGGAGGCCGACCCGCTATTGGGGCATGCCACCCTGCACAGCAGCATTATAGAGGGTGGAACCGAATTGAGTGTGATTCCCGCAAGGTCGCGGCTCCAGTGGGAACGGCGCACACTTCCGCATGAAACCCGCCGGGAGTTGAATTTGGAGCTGAATCGTGTCATCCAGGCCGTTAAAAGTCATCCGGGAAATCACGCGGTGAAAGGTCGTCAAATTTTTGTCAGGCGACCCTACAGAGTCTCGGATGACGCTTTGGTGCTCAGACGCTTGCAAAAATATTCACCCGAATCAAAA
>JASFTQ010000239.1:0-7451 GCA_050053515.1 Desulfobacterales bacterium
ACGCCTCCATTAAAAACCGGTTAAACTCTTCTTCAGCGGTTTGAGCAGACAGTCCATGCAGATCGATATGCGCCTGTATCGAGTAATTGCCCCGATGAAGGTACCGCGTGGCTGCCGGATGGACATGATATCCAACCCCCTCGATATATTCCGGTGTATCAGCGACAACAAATCCCTGGCCATGCTCAATGAGGTTGTTAAGTCGGCTTAACGTGTCACATGTGGCCTTTTTTCCGGCCGGCAGGCGCCCCGTTCCGAAGGCGACTATTTTTTCGCGGCCTTTTTGGGTCGCCATCGGTTTGACGCCGGCCATGGCCTTTTCAAATAGTTCGCGTTCGGAATCGCAGCCACCCCTGGGTTTTGGCTTTTGGCCAGAACCGCCGCGCCTGGAGGGGCGGGGGGGTAATGACCGATTCTTGAGCAGAATCTGCAGGCCTTCAAAGGAGCTAAATTTAGCGGAATAATTGGAGGATTTCATGGGGCTGCTCAGCGGCTATCGGTTTAGTCGAGCGGTTCGCTTTCCTGCATGCCTCGCCCTCCGGAGCGAAAAGCGTCACAAACCTAAATCCAGTGAATCGGTATTGATTATTATATCGTAATGGTCATCCGCCGAAATAGCAACTAAAAATGGCGTTGTTTTAACCACTGAATAATTTTGCAGCGGGTCGAAACCACGGGCTGAGGCCCGGAAATTTTTAAAATATTCAGCATCTTAATTAATACCGCTGCGCCATAAAGACTAAAATTTAGCTTGAAAAACGGGTATATTTTCTGTTATTCTAATATTTTAAATAGTGCCAAAATACCGCAATCTTTCATGTTTTAATTCTGAGGGTTTTCAAGCGTGCCGAATGAATTTATGCTACGATAGTCTAATCTTAAACATATCACTTTGCGGGAGGAAGACAATTGCCGTATACCCTTGGTCAACAACAGCTTGATATGATAGAAGAGGTATTGCAGCAAGACCTGATAGATATCGGGGTGCGTTGCGTATTTCTAATTGATATGGCCGGCAACATAATTGCCAACCAAGACGATGGGAACATAAAGCACGACGTTTACTCTCTTGCAGCTCTTGCCGCAGGCAATTTTGGGGCCGTCAGCGCCATGGCCAAAATTATCGGCGAGGGCGAATTTTCGCTGCTTTTCCATAAAGGCAAAAAAGAAAACATTCACTTTAACAAAATAATTACGGATTTTTTATTAATTACCATATTTAGCAATGACATATCCCTTGGGTTTTTGCGGTTGAAAGTAAACGAAGCTGTCGAGAAAATAAAACAGGTGTTGGAATCGATGCATACACCCTAGGGATGACATTGGCTCTTGTTGCGCGGTTCAGAAAATTTCGGGCAGTATTATTCAGCAGGTAATTTCAAATGGCATTCGTTAATCCCAAAAAAAAAGAGGTGCAGGTCAAAATAGTGTACTATGGGCCGGGTAGGGGCGGAAAAACGACCAACCTCGAATATATATTTAAAAAATTCAGAGAACGCATCAAAACCGAGATGGTTACGATAAAGACTCATGGAGACCGTACGCTTTTTTTCGATTTTCTACCCTTTGATATCGGTAAAGTCAACGGATATGATATCAAAATACAGTTGTATACGGTGCCGGGCCAGGTCAAGTATAACGCCACGCGTCGGCTCGTCTTAAGGGGCGTGGACGGCATTGTGTTTGTGGCGGATGCCATGGCGGTTAGACGGGAGAAAAATATTCTTTCTCTTAAAAACCTGCAAGAAAACTTGGCAAACTATAAAAAAAGCATATTCAAAACCCCCATCGTTTTGCAGTACAATAAAATTGACTTAGCAGAACAGGGAATACCGCTACTTCCGCTTAAGACCTTGGAAGGGGATCTCAACGACAAATTAAAGACATCCTCGTTTACAGCCAGCGCACTGGTGGGTACAAACGTCGTGGCAACCATGAAAAAGATAATCTCGATGACGATTTCTTCAATCATCAAAGAACTTAAATAGGAGAAATGGAATTGAACACCTCTACGGGCGATGAAGGCATAAATGAAGAAGTTGAAGACCGACTTGACAATCTATTTGGAGAAGAGGGATCCTCCGATGCTATTATTAAAGAAGACGTAGAGCCTGAAGACTCTCCTCTGAGAGAGTTAAAGACAATCGTATTATCCATCGATTGGGAGATTACCGATGAGGTAATGACCAGCTTTGTCTCTCAGATCAAAGTTATGAAAGAGAAATACAGCGGCGACAAAATTATACTGGTGTTTCTCCAGTTACTGGGCTCACTGGGTGCGTATATCAAAATCAATAAGGGACAATCCCATCCCGATACCTTCAAGATCCTTAACTCTTTGTTTAATAACCTTGATAAAATTTTTCGCTCGCCGGATTTAGCCGAGTCTGAAAAGAAAAAAATTCTAGCGATCGAGTTGGCCAAGTACAAGAATTTAAAAGAACGGCTGGTCAAAACAGAACCCAAAGAGGAGAAAGAAGAACCGGTGAAACCGGTCGATGAAGTGAAAAAAGAACGGATTGATTTGCAAGATCTCCTTGCGGCTGTTGAGGATTTGAAAAAGCTGATAAAGACTGAATTCGAAGCCCTGCGAGCGGAACTCAAGTCATTGAAGTAAAAGAATATGGATATTTTGTCAGGAAACATCTCGGCGTTAGTCTTCCGTCAGGTCGTCAAGGATGGAAGGGGAGATTTTTCAATTGACAGCCAGCTTCTGCGGGTTTTCTTGGCCTTTGACGGGACAAAGACCCTGGACAAGGTCGCCATAGAAACCAACGTGGATATGGGTGCCATGCACGAGATTGTATCTCGGCTTTTGGCACTCGAACTTATTGAACCCGCTCACAAGGAAAAACTGACGCTTGACCAAGAATTCATGGGCTATCTTACCGACCAGTTATCCCGGGCATTGGGGCCCATCGCAGGGGTTTTGATAGAAGAAGTCATTAGCGAGATGGGGTATACTCTAACTCAATTTCCGAGCTCTCAGGCCGCAGAGTTGACTGATGTGCTTGCCCGCGAGATTCAGCGGGATGAAAAAAAGAACACGTTTAAGGTGAACATGGTGAACAAGATCAGGGAGAAAGGATATTGAGTTTTTGCCCCAAAATCAGGAAGAACGGACACGATCGTATAAAGCCACTTTAATTTAAAAGGAGTTTAATAATGATAATTATTTGTGAGGAATGCGGAAAGAAATACCGAATAGATCCGGCTAAAATCAAGGGCCAGACTGCAAAATTTCGCTGCAAAGCTTGCAATCAGATTATCACCGTGTCAAAGCCCGTGGCGACACCACCGACACCGGCACCCCCGCCGTTTGTGGAGCCGGACGTGGAAGCCGCCGAGCATTCCCAAGCGACCGTTGCATCCCAAGCGGCGGCTCCGCCCTATAAGCCCAAACCCCGCGTTAGCTTTGCCCTGAAGCCCCAGCGTGTGGGTGTGCGCGCCCGGATGATGTTGCTGTTTTTTGTCCTTCCGATCATATTTGTTGCTTTAGCCGGTCTGCTCTTCTTGAACGAGATGAACAATCTTTCCTCACTAATTACAAAAGAAAGCTCCAAAATCGTATCCCGAATGGCGGAGGATAAAATTGCCGGGATTGCCAGATCGGTTGCCGTCCAGTGTCAACTCTACCTGATGAGTCATCCGGGGCTGCGCAAAGAAAATTATTTGCGGGACAACAATTTTAAACGCCTGGCCGTTCAAAAAGTGGGACTCAAGGGCTATACCGCTTTATATGAGCGACCGGGCTCCGACGGCGTATGGCGAACGTGGGCCCATGTGAATCCAAAAATCATCGGTATCAACATGATGGATTTAAAGAAGGCTCTGGGCAGAAATTTTCGGGGATTCTGGCGCGTCTACATCGGCGTTAAAAATGGGAAAGAATCCAGAGGGTATTACACCTGGCAGGATAAAGACGGGACCTTTCGCGATAAATTCATGGTTTGCACCCCCATCGAGGGCACGCCGTACGTGATCGCGGCGACAACCTATATCGATGAATTCACGGCACCGATGAACAAACTGGAATCCACCTCCATGCAGTTGACCCGCCAAACCCGCAACACCGTCTGGAGCATACTCGGCGTTACCCTTCTGTTGATCGGACTCATTGTTTCTTATTACGGACACCGATTAGCAGGCCGCATTAAAAAGTTGACCGAGGTGGCAGACCGCATCAGTGTAGGCGAACTCGATGCCGAAATTAACATAACCTCGCGGGATGAAATTGGAGATTTGGCCGAAGCCATCGCGCGTATGCAGGACAGCGTGCGTCTGTCCATCGATCGATTGCGCCGACGGCGATGAGATCCGTCTATTGCGACCATCGGGTCCAGAGTTCCTCAGCACTTGTTAGGGTGATGGTCCAAAAAAGGAGAGCAAATGGTCGTTCTTCCCAAAGAAGCGCCGGTAATAAAAAATCTGAATACCTACTACCTTGATATCAGAAAATTGATTGAACACTATCAGGGTGAAATCGGATCAGGCGGTATATTTTTCAAATCATCCCATGCAGAGGGCGTGTTATTTTTTGATAAAGATGAAATACTCAACGGCTATTTTGAAGATAAAAAAAACGAGATTTGGGGCCCTGAGGCCGTCGACCGTTTTTTGGGGGCAGGCGCTGACCTCAACTTTGTTGTCGATGTCTACCGGATACCCCAGGAGGAAGTCTATTTTTGGTCCAGCCTGCCTTCCGCCGATAAGATATACCGTGATTTGAGCACTGAATTTACCGATCTGGAGGGTTTGATCAAAAAGATGAGCTCCGAAAAGTTAACCGGATTTATCGATATATCGATCGGGTCCGGTGCGGAAGGCGGACTTATTTTTATGAGCAACGGGGAGATCATCGGGGGGTCGTTTTCCTGGGGTAAAGGAGAGGCGATACCGGTTAAAAGTAACCTTAACACGCTGATAAGTAAATCGAAAGATTCCGGCGGTGTATTTCAAGTGAGCCGAATACCGATGAAAAAGGATAGGGGAGATGATCGTACCGCTGAATCCCTGCGGGATACGTCTTCCACTGTTATACGGATGATCGAGGAACTGCTGGGCATATTCGAAACGCTGTACAGCTCAAGAAAGAATAAAAAAATGGATTTTAACAAGGCATTGAGGAAAAAATTTGTAGAGAATGCGGATAAATACGCCTTTCTCGATCCATTTGCCGCCGAATTCGAGTATGCCGACCGCACCGTCTCTTTTACCGGAGACACCGAGGAAGAGGTTTTGGCCAAAGGTGTCGTGGAATCCGTGTTGGAGTTGGCCCACGAGCACGGCATGATGTCCGAGTTCGAAAACTATCTGGCATCCTGGATCAGGAAATATGACAGAAGGCTGTCCGATTATGGTATACACCTCTGATTCCCGGACGCCGTCGACTGCCCGATTGAAATGGCCCAGCCTGTGAAAGATATAAGCATATTTCATCCTGTATCTGGATTCAGTGAGTATGGCGTTTAGTGCATCACAAAATGAATCTGACCGTTCAGCCCGGCGATACATTGACTTTATTAACAGTGTCCCGGTGGCGATTTACCGGACAACCATCGAGGGTCACATCGTATTCTGCAACCAGGAATTTGCGCGCACGCTCGGCCATGACAACCCCGATGAGTTGATCGGCACACCTGCCATTGATTTGTATCGCAACAAGAAAGACAGGGGAGTTTTAGTGGATGCCGTCATGCAGAGGGGGCGCGTGTCGGATTTGCCGATTTCACTTTCGAAAAAAGACGGCAGCCCCATCTGGTGTGCAGTGACGGCCAGGGCTGTCTTGGATGAGGATGGTATCGTTGTTCACCTGGACGGTGTTTTGAAAGATATTACCGATGAAATAGCGGAAATCGATGAAGCACCGACCGTTGATGGCATCGTCGGCGGTTCCGATGATATCATCATCATTTTCGATCTACAGGGCAACCTCGTCGACATTAACGCGGTGGGGGCTCAATTGCTGGGGCTTTCAGCCGATGAATCAGCAGGCAAATCACTTTCAGATTTTATCATACCGAAACACCGCGTGCTTTTTCTGCTGTTTCTGGCTGATATTTTAAAATTTGGATCAGAGGAGATTATTTTTGCCCTGACAGACAATCGCGGCCGGGAACTTCACCTGGAATGTCATGCATTGTTGGTGAGAAAAGACGGCAAGGCGCATCATATCAAAAGCATGGCCTACGATATCACCGAGAAGATAAAAAAACAAAAAGAACTCACAAATAGAGATAAGTTCCAGGGAGTGCTGGAGATGGCGGGCGGCGTCGCTCACCGATTGAATCAACCCCTCACGATCGTCAACAATTTAATCAATGATCTCATACATGATTCTCGACCGGAGGATCCCAATTATAAAAATATTATGATCATCAATGACCAGATACAAAAGATGAACGAGATCACCCAAAAAATAGGCAATATTAAAAAATATGAAGCAATGGAATATGTTGCCGGAATAAAAATTGTCGACATTGATAAAGCCTCCTGACCCTGAAAAAAAAGGACACCCGATGGTGAAAAAAGTTCTCATCGTTGATGACGATCAAGAGATGTTGCTATCTCTGAAAAACGGACTGAAAAAGTATGCCGACAGTTTTTCCGTTCTTACGGCAAAAGACGGTTTGGACGCGCTCGCCCAATTGAAAAAGAACATTGTCTCGCTGGTTGTTACAGACCTCAAGATGCCCAAGATGGACGGTTTTGCCCTTTTGGAACATATTATGGAGCATTATCCCGATATACCGGTCATCATCATTACCGGCTACAGCACGCCCGATATGGAAAAACTTGCCTTGAGTGGGGGCGCCGTGGGCTATATTGCCAAACCGTTTATGCTGGAGAATTTAGCCCGTAACATAATGACAACTCTGAGGAGAGAATCAGAGGGGGGGACCCTGCACAGTGTTTCATCGGGTATTTTCCTGCAGCTAATGGAAATGGAGCAGAAAACGTGCACCATCCGGCTCGAAGATAAACAATCCGGCAAAAAGGGCGTGCTTTTTTTCCAGGATGGCGAGCTGTTGGATGCCAGGGTCAATCATCTGCAAGGCAAACCGGCTGCTTATAAAATATTTTCGTGGGACAAAGTAACGATTACCATCCAGAACGTATGTCCCAAAATTGAAAACAAAATACAAAGTGATCTCCAGCCGTTGATTCTCGAAGCAACCCGTTTGAAAGACGAGAGCCAGCAGGTTGAAGATGAAGGGGTGCAGCAGGCTCCGGAACCGGAAGTGCCGACAAATCGCACGCCGGTAGCAAAAACCGAACCGTCAGGCGTTATCGGTGCCATCAAACAGAAATTAGAAAGTAAAATAGGCCCACGTCACGGTCTGGAGAACATATACCGGGACAAGACCTGGGATGGTCTGATCGAACAAATGGCAAGCGTCGGTGAATTTTTCGGGGCGGGCAAGTTGAAAGTCGGATATATCGATCGCGGG
>JASFTQ010000240.1:0-7396 GCA_050053515.1 Desulfobacterales bacterium
GACCGTTATCGTTATATTCGGCTTCTTTGTGGTTTTCATCATTGCCTATCTTATAAAAGCAAGGAATTCTGAACTGTTGGGTGCCACTCTGCTCATGTGTTTTTTGGTGTATGTCATCACGAGCAGCAAAATGATTCTCAGAAAAGCCATTTAACCGTCACCCCAGCAAAACCAGGGATCAAACCGAACCGGGCTGCTGCTCAAAATATTTTTAAGCAACAGCCCGCTTTACTGTCAGGGAAAAGCCCTCACAGCCAAGCCTCGAGGATTGCTTTTCGAATGGGGCAACATACCCTTCAGGGGGTCGCAGCAAACTGGATGACCTGTTGAAACGTCGGCCGGTTGACCCAGGGGGCGGGGCCGACCATCAGCAGACCGAAGGGTTCGAACTCGATCTGCTCGGCGGTTGGATCGACACGCCAGTCCGTCGGGTTGGGCGAACCAAAAAGCCCGGTCAGTGTTGCCACAGCCCCCGAAAGGCTTTCAGCCAGTGCGGTGCCGCAGCCGATCTCCCTGCCGTCGGCGCAGCGCAGCTCCTCGAAGGGTGAATCGACCGGCACCCGCAGCGCCATACGAAACGCCTTTTGCAGGTAGCCGTAGTAACCTGACTGATAGGCCGAGCCCGTTGAGCTCGGCTTGTCGTCGAAACCCAGCGGGATCAAATTGAAAAGACCATCCAGTTGGGGTCCGAAAACGGCCCGAATCATCGGATCATACCAGGCATCCATCAGGGCTATGGCCCCTGCGTGCTCGTAATCACCGTCTCCATCCCGGTCGCGACGCATTGCACCCGCAAGATACCAAGTTTCGAGCGCATCCAGAGCGGGCAGAAGATCGGGAAAGTCTGCGGAAACCCCTTCTAACAGTGCCAGCGCCCATGGCAGGACCTGGCTTCCCCGCAGATCCACATGCCCGGCGTCAGCCATGATCTCGACCATCTGGGCTGCCGTGACGGGTTGGTCCGAGCCGATCGCCTGTTCCAGACGTTCGTTCAGCGACTGCACGCGATGCACGGAACCGAAACTGTACTGACCGTCCGCCGGGCGCCACTTGGCGGCCGGACTGTTGTTCCACGAAGTCAGATACCCGCGCCAGGGATTTCGCTCCCGCGGTTGCTCGGCCGGCGTAAGAAGCCCCGTCCACTCGTACTCGCCGGTTCCCCAGGAGGGGAAATCCGGATCGACACCGGCGGCACGCCGGGGATAGCGGCCGGAGTGGAAATATGCCACGTCCAAGGCGTCGATGTATGCCCAGTTGAAGCTGGCCGGATTCACCGCCATGGACCTCTCGAAGCGCGCTGCGTTCATTAGCGGGCGGTTGACGAGCAGATAAGCCACCGCCGCATCCAACTCTGTGCCGAAGCTTGCACGCTGTCTCACCAGGGCAACGGGATGACCATCCACCGTTGCCCGTCCGAAGACGAGACCGTGAATGGTTCGCTGTAAGACGGCTGTGACATTGGTTCCTCCATCAGGACATGGGCCGGCGCACCAGCGGTCGATGCGCTCATACATCGGCAGGCAATCTCCTTGAAACATGTATCCGTTGGATTCCAGCGTCGCCTCGGAGCCGTCGATTTCGCACAGACGTTCGACACGTACATCCGTCATATCCGAGCCTCCGGATGTGGGACTCCAGGCATGATTAAGTCCGCGCCCGAAGATGATATACGGAAATCCCGGGGGCAGAACACCGCGGGCCGCTAAATTGTCTCCCTGATAGCCGATTTCCATCAATACTTCGGGAATGAAATAACCGGTCTGCGGACCCATGACGGCAATCGGGCTTCCGCCGTCTGCGTGTTCAGCCGTTACGGCCAGGAAATTGCTGCGCGAGGCTCGCTTTGCAAGCATCGTCGCCAGCACACCGATTCCGGAAAACGGCGCGGGCGTTTCCTCCTTCAGGCGCATCAACTCCTGCGCCGGTTCGAATTCAAGCGGGGGGTGGGGTACGAATGTGCCCGGATCGGGTAATGCCACCGCTACCGGGTCGATATCTCCGGGGATCAGATAAGGAAACTCGCCGGATGCTGTGGAGGGTGTTTCGGGATCATCCGCCTGTCGTAGGTCGCGAAACAGGGCCGCGCCTGTTTGTTCGCCAAACTGAGCCGTCAGCGCCTGAAAAAGCTCTGCATTGCGGTGCTCAGAGCCGCCACCGCCGCCGAATATCACTTCGATTCCGATAGCAATCCTTGCAACATCCATTATCTGCCAGGGTTCGATGCCGCCGAGTAAAAAGTACTCCACCGGCCACAATAAAGGATTACTTGCCAAAAATTCGATGTAGGCGTTGACACCCTCGACATAGGCCGCAAAGTCGCGCTGGACAATCGGACCGGCGAGCCGGAAACGGTCGGCCAGTCTGTCGAACTGGGCTTGTAACTCTTCATCTGTATAACCGGCAAAGGCATAGAACTGGGCATCGAAATCGAGGGCCGTCTGCAGAAGCGATGGTGCAAATGGCAGAAAGGGTCCTACAAACTCAGACAAACGACCGCGGGCTGCCCTTCGGAGCATATCCATAAACAACAGGCGATCCTGGGCTGTGGCGTAACCGATCCCGAAGAGCACGTCTTCGCGCTCAAGCCCCCAGACCTGAGGTACGCCAAACGCGTCCCGGGTGATCACAACGTCGGGCCGCGGCGAGATAAACGACTCGGGGGCATCGAGAATGCCGATCGGCGCTGGTTTGAAAAAATTGAAGAGATCCGAGTTTATGAGACCCGGGCCGGACTGGCTCAATCCGGCATACATCGCCAACTGGTCGTCGGTATGAGGCGGTGTGAGCCCGAAGAGAATATAGGCGATGGTTTCAATGATGTTCAGGGACGAGTTTTGTCCCGGCGGAATGATGGTTAGTGACAACTCTTCTTCAGATTGTGCCGGCATTGTTCCGGGGACGACGATAAAAAAAATCAAGAGCAGGGCCAACAAGACAACGCGGGATGAATGAAGCATGATGTCCTCCCTTCCCATGATGCTTTCCAATAACAAGCAGCACGCCACTTTCCGCGTATGGGAACATCGCTTTTCACCTGTCGATAAAAATTTCCCCCTGCCTGCACCTCGGGCAACCGGAATATTATTTCGACAATTACTCTAAATATCAAATAGTGAGGGCGGGCTTGATTGTCAAGATTCAGTTTTTCAGGTGCCGGCAGTTTGATGAATTGGAGATAAATGCTGTTCGACAAAAATTCAAGGTTTTGCACTTTTGTCTTCGGGCAGCAGCAAACAGGTGCAAAGGCAAATAAGGGAGGCAAACAGGACAATCCAAAAGACCCATGAAATGCCTTTGACGATCGCCGCCTGTAAAATCGTTAGCACCTCGATTGGCAAAAGCGCTTGTACTTCAGGTAGAAACAGGTTTTCAATATTTGCCCTTATACTGGAAAGCAGTGCCGGGGGGATAGCGTCTGCCGAGCCGGAATAAACGATGGCTTCCGTCGCTTGTGATATTTTCGATATGACAAAGCTGCCGCAGATACCGATACCGATTGTTCCTCCCAGGGTGCGCGAGAATTGATGTGAAGCTGTAGCTACGCCCAGATCGGAAATGTCCAGGCAGTTTTGAACCACCACCAACGTCGACAGGGTAACAAATCCCATACCCATTCCAATCAGTAGGAAAATTAGAAAAATTGTTGCTAGCGACGTGTCGGCTGTAAAAAAAATACTGGCAGCGCATCCCAGCACCAGGCAAAACGATCCGACACAAGCGGAGATTTTTTGCCCCAAAATGTTGAGGATTTGCCCCAGCACCAAAGAACCTATAGACCAACCCAAACTAAGCGACAACATGCCGACACCAATCGTCATGGGCGATTTCCCCAAACCTCCCTGAATATAAAGTGGTGCAAAGGCAAAAAGTGAAAAGATCGTAAAGCTGCTGAGAAACACAGCACTGTTTCCGATGCGAAAGCCCTTGTTTTCGAAGAAGTGCAGCGAAAGAATCGGATCGCCGGCATGTTTCTCGACAAAATAAAATCCGCCTAAAGCCAGTGTGCTTGACAGCGCAAGACTGATGATGGGAATGGAATGCCAATCATATGTGCGGCCACCGAGTAAAAACATCATTAGCACACCCAGGATAAATACCGACAGCAAAACCGCACCGGATATGTCCAGATAGACTTTTTCCTTTTTGGGCCGCGTTTCCATCAAATACGCCGCAATTCCTACCAGCGACAGCAGCCCCAGGGGCAGGTTGATGAAGAAAATCCAACGCCAGGAAAAATAAGTTACGATAAAACCACCCAGCGTCGGGCCTAAAATACTGGCCACCCCCCAAATCGAGCTGGCCAGAGAAAGTGTCTTACCCCGACTTTGCGGCGGTGAAACGTCGGAAAGTACAATATAAACCAACGCAAAATTGCCTCCGGCTGCGATTCCTTGAAAAATCCGGCAAATAATCAAAAATGTCATATTTGGCGACAATCCCGCAAAAACCGAAGAGACGATGAAAACGCCAATGGCAACACCAAAAAGGGTCTTGGTTTTATAGAGATCCGCCAGTTTGCCGAAGATGGGCAGCGAAACGGCGCGTGCCAGAAAATAAGCCGAGTACACCCAGCTGAAAAGCTGCATACTGCCGAGTTCAGCTACGATCGTGGGCATCGCTGCCGACACGATGAGGGCATCCAAGGCCCCGAGAAAAAGAGCCATCAACGCTGCTGCAATGATGTAGATTCTCTCACGGGCGCCGATGAGTTGAGCCGCTGATGTCGCAATCTTGGTTTGAACTGACTCCTTTGCATTTCTTTGTAGCATCCGGTGGCCGTCCAATTTTCAGCTCCTGCAATTAGCGCTTGCCCATTTGTGAAAACCGCTTTTTATCCGGCATTTGCTCAAACCGGGACTGAGGCTTCCGGCGCTGACATCGATTGAAATCGGTCAGAGCTGGTCGGTCAGGCGAATAGGGGTCAAGTCTTCATTCTTGACAGATATTACTGGATAAGCTATCAGGATTCAAGTCATCAATTAAGATGCGGTTGATAAATTGCATGGTAAAGAATCTGACATGGCCCGCGCGTTGAGAATAAATTATCCTGACGCATTCTATCACGTCACATCCCGCGGCAACGAAGGCAAAAATGTATTCAAAAGCCACAGGGACCGAGAAAAGTTTGTTGAATATCTTCGGTCTTCTTCTGAAAGATATGATGCGGTTATCCATGCCTTTTGCCTGATGGACAACCACTATCACCTGCTTGTGCAAACTCCGTCGGCCAATCTGCCTCAGATTATGCGGCATATCAACGGTTCCTATACCACCTACTATAACATCAAGCGCAAAAGATCCGGCCATCTTTTCCAGGGCCGTTACAAGGCGATTCTTGTTGATATCGATGAATACGCAAAAGAGCTTTCCCGTTACATCCACTTAAATCCAGCCCGCGCTAATTTGGTTGAAAGACCGGAAAAATATAAATGGTCAAGCTATAAATTTTACATCGGCCAACAAAAAGCCCCTGAGTGGCTGCATAGAGATTTTATTCTGGGCTATTTCGGTAAAAAAATCTCGAGTGCGCAAAAAGCCTATCAGCGCTTTGTAAATGCGATGATCGACAAGCCCTATGCCAACCCACTGAAAGACGTCGTCGGTTCCACACTGTTGGGCAGCTCTGATTTTATAGATTTTATTAAGGATGCGTATATTGTGGCTAAAAGAGAGGATAAAGAACTGCCGGCATTGAGGCTGCTAACAGAAAAGACATCGATGCAAAACATATTTGCCGAGGTTGACATTGAGTTCGGGGATCAACAGGTACTGGCCAGAAATATCAAGATATATCTATGCCGCCGATATACAGCGGAAAAGCTTATGGATATTGCCAGCCATTTTGGTATCGGTGAATCCGGTGTGTCGCAGGCCTACAAGCGCATTTCACAAAAACTTACGCAAGACAAAAAGCTTAAAAAGAATGTCGAAAAAATAGAATTGAAACTCAATTTGTCCAGAGTCAAGACGTGACTCCTTTTACTTTTATTCTCAACCGGTCAATCTGATTGTTTCCACCTTATCCACCGTCAGGGTCAGGGCGCCGAAGTCTTCTTCCACCTTGCCGCTAAGGATGTACGGCCGGGTGCGGTCCAGCATGTAGCAAAACTTGCGGTAGGCTGCCGGAAAGAAGGTGGTCTCTATCAGACCGGTTTCATCTTCGAAGGTCAAAAACTCCATGGGATCGCCGTGTCTGGTGCTGACGACTTTGCCCGTGAGGAGCAGACCGGCAACACGCACATGCCGGCCCACAAAACGCTGCAAACCTGTTGCTTTAACGATACCGCGATTCTCCAACACACCATTGTAAAGCGCCATCGGGTGCCGGTCACACAGAAACCCCAGGGCTGCAAATTCATGCCGCAGGCGCCGGGACGGGCCTTGCGGCGGAAATGACGGTTTGGCAATGGCCGGCCGGGACTCGTTGTCGAACAGATCTGCCGTCCCGGATCGGACGGTGCGTGATTTTTGCCAGACAGCCAACTCCCAGAGCAAGGTTGCTCGATTTTCTCTCTGATGGAGTGAATCAAAAGCACCGGCGTGAATCAACGACCGTGCCTCCGGTTCCTCGGGCCGCACCCGTTCAAGAAAGTCCGTTAGATGGCGATATGGCCTTGCCCGTCTTTTTTCAATGATCCGTTGCTGCGTGTTGGTGCTCAAGTTGCTGATCGATATAAATCCGGTCCGGATCGTTTTACCTTTGCCCTTCCAGCGGATATCACTTTGATTGACGTCCGGCGGCAGGATTTTTAGACCCATGCGGCGGGCCTCCGACACATAGGCAAAGGTGCCGTAAAACCCGCCCTGGTTGCTGATGACCGCGGCGATAAACTCCGCGGGGTAATGAGTTTTTATGTAAGCGGACTGGAAGGATACCCGGGCAAAGCTGGCGCTGTGGGGCTTGCAGAAGGAATACCCTGCAAAACTCATCATCATGTTCCAGAGGGTTTCAATTTGCTCATCGCTGACACCCCTTTGGCGGGCACCGGTTACAAAGCGCTGCCGGTAGTCGCTCAACTGACGTGCTTTGTCTTTCTTGGACAGGACCTTACGGAGACCGTCGGCATCCACGTGTGAAAAACCGGCGATGGCCATGGCTGCTTTTGAAACGTCTTCCTGATAAACCATGATGCCATAGGTTTCATCAAGCACGTCTGCCAACAGCGGGTGAATCGGCGCCCATTTGCCGCCGCGCAACCGGCGGATATACTCGCGGATAAACGCATTGGCCGCCGGACGGATGATGCTGCTGTGGATCACCAGGTGGTCAAAGTCGCCGGCCCCGGTCTTTTGCTGCAAAAGACGCGTCGCCGGACTTTCGATATAAAAGCAGCCCATGGTTTGACCCTCGGCAACAGTGGCCTGGGTGGCCGGGTCATCTTCCGGTTCCCACTGT
>JASFTQ010000241.1:0-7371 GCA_050053515.1 Desulfobacterales bacterium
ACTATCCGGCCTGAAATGTGACTTGATGATTTGCGATATTGCGCCCCTTGGAATTGCGGTTGCCCGGAAAGCCGGAATTCCGTCGGTTCTGGTGGAAAACTTTACCTGGGATTGGATTTACCAGGGGTACACGGTAATCGATGAGAAAATTGAGCGTCATGTCGACTACTTGCAAAAAATGTTTCACTCGGTCGATTTCCGCATTCAAACCAAACCGGTGTGCCGGCATCATGCGGCCGCTGTTGTGACGCGCCCCATAAGCCGCAAATTCAGAAGACCGGCTGAAGGCTACCGTAAAACATTCGGAATTGCGTCGGACAAAAATATCGTATTGATTACTATGGGTGGCATAACTCAAGAATATGCCTTTTTGAATGCGCTAGGGTCTCAGCAACATTTGTATTTTATCATTCTCGGTAAATCTCAATCGATAGCGCGGCATGACAACGTGATTTTGCTGCCCCACCCAACGCACTTCCACCACCCGGATTTGGTTAATGCCTCAGATGCCGTTATCGGGAAGGTAGGTTACGGAACGCTTGCCGAAGTTTACTGGGCAGGTGTCCCATTCGGCTATATCTCTCGGCCGAATTTTCGCGAGTCTCAAAAATTGGTCCGGTTTATTCAAAGGGAAATGACCGGTATTCCCATCGCAGAGGGCGACTTTTACAGCGGCGATTGGATTTCAGTGCTCCCCGGCCTTCTGAAACTCAGGAGAATAAGACGAAGGGGCCCCAATGGGGCCCATCAGGCGGCGGTCCATATAAAAAATCTTCTGGATGGTTTACGTTAGCTCTAGCACTTGAAAGGATAAAAATGATAGTAACAATATCCTCCCGGATCCCCGTACCGGATCTCGGTTTCAGCGATGCACTGACCGATCATATTCTTGGATGTCTCTTCATAATCCGGGCGAGCTTCCTCTTCTTTCTTGCATTTCAGACAGATGGGCGCATGATCATAAACGGATAAGATCCGCTCTGTTTCTGCATCCAGTTTTTCTTCACAGCGACTGCATTGGATCGCGCATACCAGATTTTTTTCCCACTCTTGACTCATTTTCGGTTGTCTCCCTTAAAATGATTTTTTCTTTTTTTGTTATCGATCTATATTAGGGTCAGGGTATTTTCTCCTTGCCATCCAAACCGGTTGCCCTGCATCCGGTTGCAAGTACACCGCCTAAAGCACTAAAGTGCTTTTGCCTCTCTCCGCTTATAGCGGAGAAAGACTACCATCTCGTGCTGGGCACGGTCTGGCCGTTGACGGCCCGGCAAGATGCAGGGTTGTTTCAGCGTTCATTAAAGGAACTGGATATATTTATCAAGTTAAAAATCCGGGACCATCTCATCTCAATCATTAGAGAAAAAACAGGCCGTTCGGCGGATCCGGCAGCGCTGCCATAAAAATAGATTGCATTTACAAGGGGTGTTATTACATTTAAGATCAACAGTTATGACAGCCAGCAGACAGATTTTTATATAAAATTGTTACCGGCATGCGCGCTACCGAGTTTCTCCAACTGACATCATCGGGCCTGTTCTGCCCTATGGGTGATTTTTTCATCGACCCCTGGCATCCGGTGGAAAAGGCCCTCATTACCCATGGTCACGCAGATCATACCTGCCGCGGGTGTCACAAATACTTGGCCGCGAAGAGTGGTGAAAAAATATTGCGGCGCAGGTTAGGTTCCGATATCGAACTTCAGACGCTGAGATATGGCGAAAGAATATATCAAAACGGCGTGGCGATCTCACTGCACCCGGCGGGGCACATCTTGGGATCGGCCCAGGTGCGGATCGAATACAAAGGCAGGATCTGGGTTGTATCCGGCGATTATAAAGTTGAGCCGGACCCGACCTGCGCTCCATTTGAAATCATTCGCTGCCATACCTTTATTACTGAATCGACTTTTGGTCTACCGATTTTCAGCTGGCCGAGCCAAAGGGAAATATTTGACGATATCAATGCCTGGTGGCGGACAAACAGCCAACAGCAACGATCAAGCATATTGTTCGCCTACGCCCTGGGAAAGGCCCAGCGTGTCCTGGCGGGACTGGATAACGCCATCGGCCCGATTCTCACGCATGGTGCCGTTGAAAATTTTACCCAATGTTTTCGTGAAAGCGGTATCTCTCTGCCTCCCACCCAATATGTGGGGGAAGTTGCGGACAAGCGAAGATTCCAAAAAGCCTTGATTGTTGCACCGCCGTCTGCCGATTCGGTGGTGTGGACCAAAAAATTTTCAAACACCAGCAAAGCCTTTGCTTCCGGCTGGATGCAGATTCGCGGCTACCGTCGCAGACGAACGGTAGACCGAGGGTTTGTGCTTTCCGACCACTCGGATTGGGACGGTTTAATCGGGACCATTGAAGCGACCGGCGCGGAGACCATCTGGGTGACCCACGGCTATAGCTCTGAGCTGGTGAGATGGCTTCAGGAACACGGCTTGAATGCGCAGGCGGTTCCCACCCGTTACAGCGGTGAAATTAACGATACCCAAGATTCGCGTCTGTAGAGGGGGCATTGGCAAATGGAAAAATCTACCTTTTTTATGCGACCTTTGCCAGTCTGCGGTGGCTAAAATAATGAAGGCCTTCTCCAGATTATATACTGAGCTCGATGAAACGACGAGCACCAATCGTAAAATCGAAGTGCTGGTTAAATATTTTCATCGCGTTCCACCCGAGGATGCCGTCTGGGCCATTAATTTTTTGATTGGCCGAAAACCCAGGCAGATCATCGCCATCCGCAAACTCAGGGATTGGGCGGCGGAAATTGCCGGTATACCGCAATGGTTGTTCGATACGTGTTATGATGTTGTTGGCGATCTGGCCGAAACCATAACGCTTTTGCTGCCCAAAACCGGCCATTGCAGTGACTCACCCTTGCGGGTTTGGGTTGAAAACCATTTATTGCCCCTGCGGGAAAAGAATTTGGAAGCCCAGCGCCGAGAGATATTCTCGGCATGGGAACAAATGGATCCGGGCCAGCGTTTCGTCTGGAACAAGCTTATCACCGGCGGTTTTCGAGTGGGTGTTTCACAAAAACTGGTGGTAAGGGCTTTGGCAAAATTCGGCGACCTTGATGCGACCGTGGTCGCGCATAGACTCATGGGGAACTGGAAGCCGGATCTGCAATTCTATCGGCAACTGCTCTCCGGTGAGACCAACGATGCGGATATGAGCCGTCCCTATCCGTTTTTTTTGGCGTATCCGCTGGACGATGACATTCAAAACCTGGGACCGATCAGTCAATGGCATGCCGAATGGAAATGGGACGGCATTCGATCCCAGGTCGTCAAGCGCAAAAGCAAGGTCTTCGTCTGGTCCCGGGGTGAAGAATTGGTCACGGATAAATATCCCGAAATCGAAGCAGCAGCCCTGACATTGCCGGATGGCACCGTCCTCGACGGAGAGATTCTTCCCTGGACCGCGAATGCCCCCTTGAATTTTTCGGAGCTTCAGCGCAGAATCGGTAGAAAAAACATCAGCAAAAAAATCCTAAAGGATGTTCCGGTAATACTGATGACCTATGATCTTTTGGAATTCAATGGCCGGGATGTGCGCGACAATGCCCTGTCATGGCGAAAAGAAATGCTGGCCTCCCTGATAGCGGACGCATCGCAAACCGCAATCAGGCTTTCTCGGGAGGTGCGCGCCCAAAGTTGGCAAGAACTCGCCCTCGCCCGGGACGATGCCCGGCGTCATGGTGTGGAAGGCTTGATGCTGAAACGACGGGTTTCCCCTTATGGGGTTGGTCGTCGACGGGGAGATTGGTGGAAATGGAAAGTGGACCCTTTCACCGTGGATGCAGTATTGATTTATGCTCAAAGGGGCCATGGTCGAAGATCCGGTTTATTCACAGACTATACTTTCGCGGTTTGGGATCAAGATGCTCTGGTCCCTTTTGCCAAGGCCTATTCAGGGCTTACTGACGCGGAGATTCAGCAAGTCGATCGCTTTATCCAGCGCAACACGCTGGATAAATTCGGACCGGTGCGATCGGTTCAGCCGCAACTGGTTTTTGAAATCGCCTTTGAGGACATTCGAAAGTCAAGCCGCCACAAGTCAGGGTTTGCCGTGCGCTTTCCGAGAATTTCACGCTGGCGCACCGAAAAAAATATACGGGATGCCGACACCTTGGAGACAATTGCGGCCCTCCTGAAGTCCCCATAGGATTGCCGCTGCGGGTCATTTTTCCTGCGGAATATAATCTAATAGAAAAAAGAATGCTTATTTCTCGTGTGACAACGGTCCTGGACGTGATCCGGTACCGGCATGACGAGCACCGACGGGGTCTCTACCGGCGTTCCCGCGAACAAGAGTGAGCTGCCATTCTCAAAAAGCCGTCATTGCGGACAAATCCCGCTTTGCGGGATGAGATCCGGAATCCAGGTAATGTTTTCCCCTAGCTCTAACAACCACACAATTTAAGTAAGCATATCTTGCTTGTGATATTCGGCTCTGAGAACCAGAGGGAAAGGGTTGATCGATTTTGAGAATAATTCTGACAAACGATGATGGTATTGATGCCCCCGGTCTTGAGGTATTGTTTCAAATTCTTGGGGGGCCAGCCACCCCGGTTATCGTAGCACCCGCTCAACCGCAGTCCGGTATTTCCCATAGTGTTACCACCCGCTCTGCCATCACGGTGAAACGCTTGGATCAAAATCGTTTCAGTGTCGGCGGAACACCGGCGGACTGCGCCCGTATTGCTTTAAAAGATATCGTGAAAGATGCATCCTGGTTGATTTCAGGCATTAATTCAGGTGCCAACTTGGGTTCCGATGTGTATCAATCCGGCACCGTTGCAGCCGCTCGCGAGGCTGCCATTCTGGGTTGCCCGGCGATGGCCGTTTCGCAGTACATTGCCAAAGACTGTCAAGTCGACTGGGCCATAACGAAAAGACATGCCCAACCGGTACTGCATATGCTGCTGGAAAAAGATACTACCGCAGGTCATTTCTGGAATGTCAATTTGCCCCATCCGTTGGCGGCCGATGCCGATGTAGACTTTGAGTTTTGCCGACTTGATACACATCCTCACAAATACAGCTATCGCAACGAGGGAAACAAATATGTTTATGAGGGTACAATCCACGAACGCCCCCGGGATCCCGGCAAGGATGTTGCGGTTTGCTTTGGCGGGAAGATTTCAATTTCCAGATTATCGATATAAATGTAAAGGAGAAAACCAATGGAGGGCTTAAATGACGGGGATATCCTCACAAAGGTGACACGCTATAACCTGATCCGAAACGAAAGAATGATTTATCTTGATGTCCACGAAAGGATATTCGGCAACTTGGCCGGCAGGTATCTGGCCGTTCCCAATTTAATCAATATTGTCGCCGAGCAGCAATACCAGGGTGTTGGCGATTCTGAAGCCGAAGCGTTGAAGGACTGTCTGATCAAAATAAAAGAAAAAGCGGTTGAGGATATCTTCCCCGAGAAGTAATTGAGGCCGCATCCTTGAAGTCATTTATTTCAGGGGTCGGGGTATTTATTTCACGACAAGATCCAACGAATGAGCCGAAAGTGGCTCACATCCGGTTTCGGTAACAACCAGCGTATGCCCCGGGCACATGGCAATCCCGGATTCACTGTCCATCAGAATCATATGCAGAAAAAGCACCATATTGGGCTCAGCCGGCGCCGGGTTGCCGTGATACAACATGGGCCAATCCATCCAGTTCGGAGCATAGGTAGCCCCCAGGCTATAGCCGGTGGCGTTGAGTCGATGGGCGTTCATACCGGCGGCATCACAGGTTTTGGCATAAGCATCAAAGACCTCGCCGAGGGGACGATTCGGCTTTAGCGCTGCCGTGCACGCCTGCATCGCCTCAACTGCAACCTCGTGCATTTCTTTATGCCGTCGGGTGGCACGACCGATGAGTATGGTTCGCATCAGCACCGCATGGTAGTGGCGATAAACACCCGCCCATTCGAGTGTCAACTGGTCTTGCGCATCGAGTTTGCGCCGGCCGGATTTATAGCGGCACAATAATGCGTCATGACCGGAACCAATAATAAATTCATTGCCAGGGTAGTCACCGCCTCCGGCAAAGATCGCCCCCTGCATGGCCGCCAAAATGTCGCCCTCATCTGCGCCGGCTCTCGCCAGACGATGTACCTCGTCAAGGGCCCGGTCGGCTAATTCGGCGGCCTTGCGGACATACACCAGTTCCGCGGGACTCTTAACCACCCGCAGCCGGTTTACCAGATCAGAGGCGTCTGTCAGCATACAAAACCCGGACAGGGCTGAATCCAGCAGCTTGCCGTTTTTGGCCGTTAATCCATAGGCGTCGTACTCAACGCCAAGGTGCCGGCCCTTGCAGCCCAATTCGCCCAGAATTTCTCTCAACTGCCTGGCAGGATCGGCTGCGCGTCCATCAACCCAAATACGGATGTCCTCAATTACCGACGTGTGACGCGCCTGACGCAGGTCAGGTGAGCGGGTCAGCAGCATCATGCGGCCGTCCGTGCCAAGATAGAGGCACTGGAAAAAGACATAGCCGAAGGAGTCATACCCCGTCAGATAATACATGCTTTCCTGGCGGAACATCAAAAGACCGTCCACCCCCCGGTCGATCATTTCAGCGATTACGCGTTTTTGCCGATCGACGAATTCTCCCGCTGAAAAATGCAGTGCCATTTAATTTCCTTCACAGTTTGATTTGACCGGTTTTCTTCCCTGCTAATTATAGCGGATGTCAAAATCATGTTCCGGAATAACGCAGAATGAAGAGGGGCAGCCAGGGGGCAAATTTTTGTCGTCAAGATGCACAATCACCGCCCCCTTGGCTCGCAAATGGCCACTTCCCGACTCCTTAATTCAATAAATAACCTCGATAAATAAAACAACAATTGTTTAACAGATTACAGAAAAATATCCTTGATTTTTCTTGCCAAACCGGTTTTTTAGATATAAGAGATATCCATATAATAAAAGTCGTTCAATATGTGGTTCTAATTTAATTGTTTATCAATTGTTAAAAACCGCGCAGTATTTGCCTTTAGCGCTCAGGATTCACTCCCGTTCGATTTATTTTTCTCTTCATCTCATTTCCACAGACAATTGATAGCGATCAATTAAACTGCCAGCTCGCTAAAAAATTTTTATCGGAAAGGAGGTTACCATGCGTTTAGTATCCAAAGGTGCCATGTTGTCGCTAATTTTGATATCTGTCTTTTTAGTTATGCCCGGTGCCGTCACCTTCGCAGGGGATGCCATCACCATAACATCTTTTGGCGGTGCCTACACCAAAAGCCAACTTGAAGCCCATTACAAGCCGTTTTCGGAAAAATTCGGCATTACAGTGAACTCGGTCGACTACAACGGCGGCATTGCGCAAATAAGAGCCCAGGTGGA